>NZ_CP009245.1:325159-650319 GCF_001941445.1 Corynebacterium aquilae DSM 44791
CGAACTCGTGCCGGCAGCCACCAAACAAAACGCCCAAGGCCTCGTCGACTCCTTCCCGGAATTCGACGAAGAACTCGACCCGGTAGGCCGAGTGCTGCTGCCCCGCGCAGACATCGCCACCGACGTCCTCGTCGACGGGCTCGCAGACCTCGGATGGGAAGTCGACGACATCGTCGCCTACCGCACCGTCCGCGCCGCCCCGCCCGCCCCCGAAATCCGCGACATGATCAAAACCGGCGGCTTCGACGCGGTGTGCTTCACCAGCGCCTCCACCGTCAAAAACCTGGTCGGAATCGCCGGAAAACCCCACACCCGCACCATCATCGCCTGCATCGGCCCCATGACCGCCGCTGCCGCCGAAGAACTCGGCCTGCGCGTCGACGTGCAACCCGAACAAGCCAACGTGCCGGCACTCGTCGACGCCCTAGCCGAACACGTCGCCAAACTCCGCGCCGCCGACCAGCTGCCCCCGCCCAAAAAGAAGCGCCGCAGCAGGGCAAAATAGCCCCCGGCCACCACCTTCACCCACCGCACCCGCACCACCATCCGCCCCATCGCGCAACCCCCCAGCGGCGGATCCGGGTGCGGTTGCGGCCAAGACAGCGTAGAAACGAAGGATAAGCCCGGCACCTCAAAAGCGCCGGGAATCCCACGCACGGCCAGTCCACCACGTCAAGGAAGGCACGAGCACATCGTGAACCCCAATCGCCCCACCATCCGGCCCCGCCGCCTGCGCTCCACCGCCACGATGCGGCAGATGGTCGCCGAAACCGTCCTGCGCCCGGCAGACCTCATCCTGCCGATGTTCGTCGCCGACGGCATCAGCGACAAACGCGAAATTGCCAGCATGCCCGGCGTGTACCAGCACACCATCGACAGCCTGCTCTACGCGGTGGAAGACGCCGCCAAAGAGTCAATCACCTGCATCGACCTATTCGGTGTGCCCCGAGACAGCGACAAAGACGAACGCGGCTCCGCAGCGTGGGACCCCGAAGGAATCCTCAACCGAGGCATCGCAGCAGTGCGCGAACGCTTCGGCGACGACATCCTCGTCATGGCCGACACCTGCCTCGACGAATTCACCAGCCACGGCCACTGCGGCCTACTCGACGCCCACGGCGCCGTCGCCAACGATGCCACCATCGCCTGCTACCAAGACATGGCCGTCTCCCAAGCAGCAGCCGGCGCCCACATCGTCAGCCCCTCCGGCATGATGGACGGCCAAGTAGCCGCCATCCGCCAAGCCCTCGACGAATCCAACTACACCGACGTGGCCATCATGGCCTACAGCGCCAAATACGCCTCCGCCTTCTTCGGCCCCTTCCGCGACGCCGTCGGCTCCAGCCTGCAAGGCGACCGCCGCACCTACCAACAAGACCCCGCAAACTTCAGGGAATCCCTCCGCGAAGTGGCACTAGACATCGAAGAAGGCGCCGACTTCGTCATGGTCAAACCCGCACTGGCCTACCTAGACGTGCTCCACGCAGTCAAGGACATCTCCCCAGTGCCGGTCGCCGCCTATCACGTGTCCGGCGAATACGTCATGATCAAAGCGGCCGCCGCCAACGGCTGGATCGATGGCGACGCCGCCATGATGGAAGCACTGGTGTCCATCAAGCGTGCCGGGGCGGATCAGATCCTCACCTACGCGGCGGTCGATATCGCCCGAAAGCTGAACAATGCCCGCTAAGCGCCCGCCCGCCCTGCCCCCAGCCGGACCCGCCCCCTCGGTGGATGCGGTGCCGGCGGTATTGACGTTGGCGACCCGCGCACTGATGCTGCTGACCGTGCTGGAAGTCGGCCGCCACATCGTGGCGATGGTCGCAACCGGCATGTACCCCTACGCTCAAATGACGGCCATTGATGAGGCCGGTGGGTTGCCGGCCGGCTCCGAGGCGCTGGGGGATTTCGGAATCACCGTGTCCTTGGTGTTGGCGTCCTTCTTCGCCTCCGCGCTGTCCTGGATGATCATTGGTGTCGCCTGGTGGGCGTTGAGTACTGTCAAACGCCGCAAACTACCCACCGCCGCAACCGGCCGCACTCTGCTGATGGTCTATGCCAGCTATTTGGCGATCCGCACCATCACCGCTTTCGTTCCCGGTGGGCGCGGCCCGCTGATCGAGTATGCGCCCCCATGGGTGGGCCTGGTTGATGGCCTGTTGATGATCGCCGTCGGTGTGTGTGGCGGCATCATCACCTACCTGCTGTGGCGACGCGATGTGGCGGCCTGGGTTTCCGGCGCCTAGCCCAACGCCCACCTGCATCAGGTGTTCCACCCCCGGCACGGCACCGTGCATGGGGGTATTTTTCTGCGCGCACCAACGCCAAGGGGTAGGCGTATCCACCACCCGTCGCGTGCGGTATCCAACTAAAGATGGTTTTAACAAATCCGCATTAAGGTGCACCTACGTTTTCTAAGGATGGATACTCCGGCATAATTGGCCAGCATGAGTACCCGACGCCACATTCCCGATGCGCCCTTCCTCGTCGCCGCCCGCGGCGAAAAGCCCCGCCACACCCCCGTGTGGTTCATGCGGCAGGCGGGCCGCTCCCTGCCCGAATACCGCCGGGTGCGGGAGGGCATTGCGATGCTGGACAGCTGCTTCGACGCCGAATTGCTGGCGGAAATCACCCTGCAGCCGGTGCGCCGCCACGGCGTTGACGCGGCGATCCTGTTTTCCGACATCGTGGTGCCGTTGAAAGCGGCCGGGGTTGATGTGGAAATCGTGGCGGGAACCGGCCCTGTAATCGCGCAGCCGGTGCGCAGCCGCGCGGATGTGGACAACCTGCCACAGCTCGAGGAAGACATCACCGCCCTGAGTCGGGGTATTGAGCTAATCGTCGACGAGTTGGATGACCAGACCGCCTTGATCGGTTTCGCCGGCGCCCCATTTACCTTGGCCAGCTACCTGGTCGAAGGTGGTCCGAGCCGCAACCACGAGCGCACCAAAGCGTTGATGCATTCCGACCCGGAAACCTGGCACGCGCTGATGCAGCGTTTGACGCCGACGGTGATCGCGTTTTTGCGCCAGCAGGTCGACGCCGGTGTCGACGCCATCCAGCTGTTCGATTCCTGGGCCGGCTACCTTGCCCCCCACGACTATGAGCGGCACGTGCTGCCCTACAGTGCGGAGATCCTGTCCGCCATCACCGAGGTGCCGCGCAGCCACTTCGGGGTGTGCACCGGGGAGCTGCTGCCCCTGATGGCGAAAGCCGGCCCCGATATTTTGGGGGTGGATTGGCGCACCCCGCTGGATGCGGCCGCTGCGCGCCTCGACGAGCCGCTGGTGTTGCAGGGTAACCTGGATCCAGCCCTGCTTTTCGCAGGCCAGGACGCGGTCGACGCCGACATTGCGCGCATTGTTGCCGAGGCGCGTCGCGCTATCGATAACGGCACCGCCCGGGGGCACATTTTTAATCTCGGCCACGGCGTGTTGCCCACCACCGATCCTGACGCCATCACCCGCGCGGTAGCCACCGTGCACAGCATGTAGGAAGAGCTGACACTTTCACCGCCATGAAAATCGCCATCATTGGTGCCGGCCTGGCCGGCCTTGTCGCCGCATACGAGTTGCGCGACGACGCAGACGTCACCGTTTTTGAAGCCAGCGACCGCATCGGCGGCAAGCTTTTTACCGTCCCGTTTAGCTGCGGCCCGGTCGATATGGGCGCCGAGGCGTTCTTAAACTACCGTGCCGATGCGCGGGAATTTTTCGACGAACTCGGACTGGAGCGCGTCTACCCGTCGACGGCGAAACCCGCCGTGTACGTCGACGGTGCCTTGCATCCCATGCCGATGGCCGACACCCTGATGGGGATCCCCGCCACCAGCGCCCCGGTCGCCCACCTCGTGTCCCCAGAGACCGCGCGCGCCATCGATGAGGAAACCTCCGGCCCGGGCATTTCCTGGGAAGAAGGCCAGGACGTCTCCCTAGGACAGCTGGTAGCCGACACCTTCGGCCGGGATCTGGTCACCCACTTGATCGATGCACTCTTGGGTGGGGTGTACAGCTGCACCGCCGACGATTTGGGGCTGCGGGCCACAGTGCCGGCGCTGGCAGGCGCTTTGGACGCCCAAGCCGCCGCCGGCGGGCCGGTCTACCTGTCCACCGCAGTGCAGGCCGTGCTGAGCTCCCGGCCGCCCCGCAACGAAGACACCCCGGTGTTCGGGACATTCCCCGGCGGCTATGCCGAACTGTACGACACCCTCGCCGAGCGCAGCGGCGCGGAGATCTACATCGACGCTTTTATCACCGGAATCACCCGCACCCCGCAGGGCACCTACACGCTTAAAGGCGGGGAAGGGGAGTACGACCGGGTGCTCATCGCCACCCCCGCACCGACGGCAGCGCTACTTATCGGTGGAGTCAACCCGAAAGCCGCCGCCGAACTCAAAGACATCAAACTGGCATCCAGCGCCGTGGTGGGATTGCGATTCGCCGACGCCAGCGCGCTGATCGACAACTCCGGGGTGCTTGTCGCCACCGACGCAGAAGGAGTGACCGCGAAAGCGTTCACCATCTCCAGCAACAAGTGGCCCCACCTCGCCCAGCGCGGCGGCGCCCTGATTCGCGCCAGCTTCGGCCGCTTCGGCGACGACGCCATCACCCGCGCTGATGAAGACGAATTGGTGGACCTGGCGTTGGATGACGTGCACACCGTCATCGGTTTCGATGGGCGCGCCGCGGAACCCACCGACATTTTCGTGCAGCGCTGGTATGGCGGGCTGCCTCGCTACGATGAGCAGCACCTCGCCCGGGTGGCCCGGATTTCCGCCGCCCTAGAAGACACCCCCACCATCACCGCCACCGGTGCGTGGGCGCACGGGGTGGGCGTGCCCGATGTGATTGCCTCAGCCCGCGCCGCCGCCAAAACCCTCATCTAGCCCCAGGTTGAAAAACCTAAGGCTTTTCAGCCTGGTGTTCAGCACACCGCCACAACGCCCCCGAATTCTCACACCACGTTCACATCCCCAAGGAGCATCATGCAGCCGACCTCAGCCAACGTTTCCACTAGCGCACACTGGTTAGAGACCGCCAAAGCGGTCACCCCAGGCGGGGTGAACTCCCCGGTGCGAGCCTTCGGTTCCGTCGGCGGCCAAGCCCGCTTCATCTGCGACGCCAAAGGCTCCCAGCTCACCGACGTTGACGGCAACACCTATGTCGACCTGTTCTGCTCCTGGGGGCCGATGCTGATGGGCCACGCCCACCCCGAAATCGTCGAAGCAGTCCAACGCGCCGCCGCCCGCGGCCTGTCCTTCGGCGCCCCCACCACCGGAGAAGTCGAACTCGCCCAAGAAATCGTGGGCCGCACCAGCGTCGAAGAAGTCCGCCTGGTCAACTCCGGCACCGAAGCCACCATGAGCGCAGTGCGCCTGGCCCGCGGCTTCACCGGCCGCCCCCTGGTCCTAAAATTCGCCGGCTGCTACCACGGCCACGTGGACAGCCTGCTAGTCTCCGCAGGATCCGGCGTGGCATCCTACTCGCTGCCCAACAGCCCCGGCGTGACCGGCGCAGTCGCCAAAGACACCCTGGTGGTGCCCTACAACGACATCGCCGCCGTCGAAGCCGCCTTCGCGGAACACGGCGACCAAATCGCCTGCATCATCGCCGAAGCCGCCGCCGGCAACATGGGCGCGGTCGCCCCCCGCGACGGCTTCAACCAAAAACTCAAAGACATCGCCCACGCCCACGGCGCACTGCTCATCCTCGACGAGGTCATGACCGGATTCCGCGTCCACCGCCAAGGCTGGTACGGCCTGGACGGGGTCGCCGGCGACCTGACCACCTTCGGCAAAGTCGTCTCCGGTGGCCTGCCGGCCGCCGCATTCGGCGGTCGCAAAGACATCATGAGCCAGCTCGCACCGACCGGCCCGGTCTACCAGGCAGGCACCCTGTCCGGAAACCCCGTCGCAGTCGCCGCCGGCCTGACCTCCCTGAAACTGGCCACCGACGAGGTCTATGCGACCTGCAACGCCAACGCCGACCGGCTTGACGCGCTCGTCACCGCCGCCCTAACCCGTGAGGGTGTTGCCCACCACATTCAGCGCGCCGGCAACATGCTTTCCATCCGCTTTGCCGACGGCCAAGGCTACAACTTCGACGACATGCAGTCGGCCGACACCTGGCGATTCCCGCCGTTCTTCCACGCCCTCCTCGACCACGGGGTGTTCGTCTCGCCCAGCGTTTTCGAAACCTGGTTCGTATCCAGCGCATTGACCGACGACGACTTCGCTACCATTGAAAAAGCACTCGTGCCGGCAGCGAAAGCCGCCGCACAAGCAAGCAAGTAGAACCCCACAGCCGCATCCACGCCCCCTGGACCTCACTTCGTCTCGTCCACGGGGGCTTTTGGACACCTCACGCCCAAAAAGCTATTACGTGACCCACACCATCATTCACCTCGTCGCCACCCCAAAGGATTTCGACCCCGCCGACCCGCCCGCCGCGGCGGCGCGTCTGCCGAAACTCTTCGCCGACCACGACATCACCTACGTGGCAGCCAGCCCCCAAGGCCAAGCACAGCAGCTCGCACACACCGTCGCCCGCACCCACCGGCTGACGGTAGGCATCGACGAGGGACTCATGCTGCACCTGGGTGTCCAGCAGCCACAGTCCGCGTGGGCGAAAACCTTCGCCTCCCCCTTTGGGGCCGAACCGCTTCACGCCGTGTTAAACCGGGTGATGGACGCGGTCGAACGCGCCCACCTGGAAGCCGACGGGCACGAAGCAGTGCTGTTTTCCCACCCCAGCACCATCACCGTCGTGCGACACCACATCCGCAACAGCCTCGGGCCACGACCCCGGCTCACCAAGCTCGTTGCCCCAGCTTCTGTGACCAGTGTGGTCATGCAAGACGAAAAAATCATCCACACCAGCTACAGTCACTAGCGGTAACCCCACCCACCCACCACTGCAAGGAGGAACGCATGCGGCGAACAATCAGCCTCATTGTGGGCCTTAGCCTGCTGCTTGCCAGCTGTTCCAGCAGCGACGCAAACACGGAAAACAAAACCTTCCGGTTCTACGCGCCAGGCGGCAAAACCGTCATCACCTATGACGACAACGAACGCCAGCCGATCCCGAACTTCACTGGCGAAGACCTCCTCGACCCCAACAAGACGATCAGCTTGTCCGACTTTGACGGCCAAGTGGTGGTCCTCAACGCTTGGGGCCAGTGGTGTGGGCCTTGCCGCACCGAAACCGATGACCTGCAGGAAGTGCAGGAAGCCATCGTCAATCGTGGCGGCACCGTGCTGGGCATTAACGTGCGGGACTACAACATCAGCCAGCCACAGGACTGGGTGAAAGACAACGGGTTGACCTACCCGAACATCTACGACCCGCCGTTTAAGACCGCCACGGTACTTGGTGGGCTGCCCGCCAGCGTGGTGCCCACCACCATCGTGTTGGATAAACAGCACCGCCCCGCCGCGGTATTCCTGCAAGAAATCACCGCCAAGCAACTACTCGAGGTTGTCGAACCCCTGCTATGAGCATCGGACATACTCTCGCCGACACGGCCGCCCAAGGCCCTATCTTCCTAGCGCTGCTGGCGGCCGCTTTCGCCGGTTTGGTGAGCTTCGCTTCCCCCTGCGTCATTCCCTTGGTGCCCGGCTATTTGTCCTATTTGGCCAGCATTGTTGGCGGTAGTGTCAGCTACCGCGACGGGCACGCCCTGGTGGAAAAGTCCGGGCGCAGCAAAGTTATCGGGGCGGCCGCGCTTTTCGTGGCCGGTTTTACGGTGATTTTTGTGCTGGGCACCGCCACTGTTTTCGGGGCGATCTCCACCTTGGCGCTGGGCGCCGATACTCTCACCCGGATTGGTGGGGTGGTGACCATCGTGATGGGGTTGGCGTTTATGGGGCTGATCCCGGCTTTGCAGAAGGAAGCCCGTTTCCATCCGGCGACACTGTCGACCTGGGTGGGGGCGCCGCTTTTGGGCGCGGTGTTTGCGCTGGGTTGGACGCCGTGTTTGGGGCCGACGTTGGGGGCGATCATTTCGATTTCGGCCGGCACGACCGGCACGACTGCTGCCCGCGGGGTGGCGCTGATTGTGGCGTATTGCGCGGGTCTGGGTATTCCGTTTCTGATTGCGGCGGCCGGTTCCGTGCGGGCGATGCGTGGCATCGAGTGGTTGGCCCGGCACAGTAAAACCATCCAGCGTCTCGGCGGGATTCTGCTGATCGCTGTTGGTCTGGCATTGCTCACAGGTTTGTGGGGTAACGTCATCGACCTTGCCCGCCAGTGGTCTGTCACCAGTGGCGCGGCCTCCATTTAGAATCAAGCCAACCCCTTGTCTTCCCACCTCGGAACATAGGATTTTTTAGACATCGTGATCCTCCGCTACCTCAAACTCGGTTGGCGCTGGCTGACCTCCATGCGCACGGCCCTGGTCTTGCTGTTTCTGCTGGCCCTCGGGGCTATTCCCGGGGCGCTGCTTCCGCAACGCTCCCTGAACCAAACCAAGGTTCAGGAGTTCATCGACAACAACGGCAAGATTGCGGAAATCTACGATCGGCTGCAGCTGTTCGACGTGTTTTCCTCCCAGTGGTTCACCGCGATCTATGTGCTGTTGTTCATTTCCTTGATCGGCTGCATCATTCCGCGTTCGGTGGAGCACTACCGTGCGTGGCGTTCGCCGGCGGTCAAGGCGCCGAAAAACTTTGCGCGTTTGCCGCACCACACCCGCGGCAAGTTGCCAGAAGGGGTGGACGCTAAGGCTTTCATTGAGGATGCTGCCCGCGGGTTGAAGGGGTGGAAGAAGACCATCAGCACCCCGGAGGATGACCGCGATGGTGCGTTCTCGCTGAGCGCCGAGAAGGGCTACACCCGCGAATTGGGTAACTTGGTGTTCCACCTGGGAATCGTGGGCATTCTCGCCAGCATGGGTTTGGGCAAGCTGGTGTATTACGAAGGCCAGGTCATTGTGGTTGCTGGTGCGGGCAACTCCCAGTTCTGTAACACTGCTGTGGCCAACTATGACGACATTCGGGCGGGTGCGTTGTTTGATGGCACGAACCTCACCCCGTTTTGTGTGGACGTGCATGATTTCAAGGCGGATTATCTGCCTAATGGTCAGGCGGAGCAGTTTAACTCCCATATTTCTTATGCTTCTGGGGATCATGTTTTCGCCCCCGTTGAGCAGTGGAATACCTATGATTTGCGGGTGAATCATCCGTTGCGTCTGGATGGCGATCGGATTTATTTGCAGGGCCATGGTTTCGCGCCGACGGTGACGGTGACGTGGCCTGATGGGGAGTCTCGCACTCAGACCATTCAGTTCCGCCCGGATGATGCGACGACGTTTTTGTCCAGTGGTGTGTTGCGTTTTGATCCGCCGGCCGGGATGTTCCCGGATCCGTATGAGCGGCGCCAGAACCAGTTGGCTATTCAGGGTTTGTTTGCCCCGACGGCCCAGTTCACGGGGGAGAAGGGCGCGTTGTTGACATCGGTGTACCCGGCGATGACGAATCCGGCGTTAGCGGTCGATATTTATCGCGGTGACGTGGGGCTTGATAGCGGTAAGGGGCAGAACATTTTTGCCCTGGATATGGCGCAGCTGCATTCGGGTGCGTTGCAAAAAATTGATCGCGTGAATCTGACCAAGGGCCAATCGGTGACCTTGGATGATGGCACGGTGGTCACTTTTGATGGGGCGAAGGAGTTCGTGAATTTGCAGATCAGCCACGACCCCACCCAGGTGTGGGTGTTGCTTGCTTCCTTGGCGATGGTGGGTGGTTTGGTGACCTCTGTGGTGATTAAGCGCCGCCGTATCTTTGTTCGCGCCTACCCTGATGGCAGCTTTGCGATGGGTGGTTTGTCGCGTACTGACGCTGCCGGCTGGGGTGAGGAATTCGAACGTCTCGCTTCTCAGATTTCTGGGGTAGAGTCCCACAACGAACAACCCACCGAAAAGTAGGGGAAAAGAGTTACCGTGCCCGTCGATACTAATCTGGCGAACTTTTCAGACCTGGCGTATCGCACTGCGATCGTCATTTATGCCTTGGCGATGGTGCTGAGCGTTATTTATTACATGCGCAGTGCCGCCGCGATTGAGGCGAAAAACCACGGCAAGGACGCCAGTGCTATTGAGGCGAAGGCGAATAAGTTTGCCGGCATGACCCAGTCGTTGGTGTGGTTGGGCATTATTGTCCACGCCGCGTCGGTGGTGTTGCGTGGGATGTCTGTCAGTCGTTTCCCGTGGGGCAACTTGTACGAGTACATCTCGTTGACGATGCTGTTGTCGATGGCGGTGGCGGCCGTGATTTTTGCGCGTTCCAGTTTCCGCATCCTGTGGGCGTGGGTGTTGGGCCCGGTTATTTTGTTGATGTTTTATGGCGGCACGAAGCTGTATGCGGAGTCCGCGCCGGTGGTGCCTGCGCTGCGTTCTTTCTGGTTGCCGGTGCACGTGTCGATCATTTCGATTGGTTCCGGCTTGGGTTTGGTGTCCTCGGTGGCCAGCATTTTGTTCATTATGCGTAGCTCCTCGAATGCCAAGATGAAGAAGTTCACTGCGCCTTTGCCGACGGCGGAGAAGTTGGATGCGATTGCCTACCGTACTGCGGTGGCGACGTTGCCGGTGTTTGGTGTGGGCATCATTTTGGGGGCGATTTGGGCGGAGGCCGCGTGGGGTCGTTTCTGGGGTTTTGATCCGAAGGAAACGATGGCCTTGGTGACGTGGTTGCTGTATGCGGCTTATCTGCATGCCCGCGCCACGACTGGCTGGAAGAAGACTACGGTTGCGTGGATCAATGTGTTGGCTTTTGTTGGCATGTTGTTTAACTTGTTGCCGGTGAATCTGTTTGTGTCCAGTCTGCATTCTTACGCTGGACTGAATTAGGCGATTTTTGGCTTTCTGGCCCCTCGGGTGTAACTCCCGGGGGGCTTTTGTGCGTCTGAGTATGTGTACGAAAAAAGCAGCCCATCGTATGGGTTTTTAAGCCGCTTGAGGGCCTGTGGTGGTCACACCACTTTGCTGGTGGCACAGCTGTCACAGTAGCTATCCCCGTTCGGAGTCACCCGTTGTTTTGGGCTGTGAGGTTCGTGCTTAACTTTGTGAAAATCATCTGCTGTAACGCGTGAGGAGCCTTTGCGCTATGAGTTGGAAAAAAGTTGCTGCCCTGGCTGTGGCGGCGTTGGTGGCCCTTGCCCCGGAGGCGGCCGCCCAGTCTTCTGCTGGGGTGGGCGACTATCAGCCCGGGCCTGGGTACATCACCTCGCCGGCCGCCCCGGCGGTTCCGCGCGGTCCGGATCCCACCGATATTTATCGCGATAGTGAGCACTGGGCGCACTTGGAGGCTCCTGGCGGGTTGATGCCGGGTGGAAGGATCGTCAATATCACCAAGGGTTCGCTGTGTTCGGTTGGCTTTATGGTGCTTAAGGATGGGCGCCGTTATGTGCTGACTGCCGGGCATTGTGGCAATCAGGGCGATGAGTTTGGTTATTTCCGGCGGGATCCCAACACGGGACGGGAGTCGGTGATTCCTTTCGGCCGGATGGTGTTTAGCTATCAGACCGCGGACTATGCCTCGGTTTATGGTCTGATCGATGCGGGCAATGCCCCTTATCTGGCTTCGCCGTTTAAGCAGGGTAAGTCCGGTGCGCCGCTCGCGGTGAGCGCGTTGCCACGCTATAACCCGCCGGTGTGCCGTTTGGGGTTCCGTTCTGGGTTGAGCTGTGGCGGTTTCATTGGCTTTGAGGGCCGTGGCGTCATTCGTTACTACGCCATTGCTGATCATGGTGATTCTGGTGGCCCGGTGTATGCCCTGATTAATGGCAAGTTCCACCCCGTCGGCATGACTTCTTATGGTTACACTTCCCGCGCTACCCAATCGTTTGCTACTCCGTTGGCGCCGATTGTGCAGCACTTCGGGTTGACCGTTTTGTACTAATACCCGCCTGTAGGGGGTGGCTGTTGCTTTTGACAGCCCTCTTGTATCGCACCCCGATGTGTTCGCGAACCTTTAGCTGTGTGCCTGCAGCGTGTGTGTTTGTGGGCGCGTCGGGGTGTTTGTGTTTGCGGCTGACAAGTGTTTGTGGCCTGCATTTTTTGGATGAGATGGTTCGAACAGCATAAGTTCTACGGGGAAACTACACTACGGTGTGCCGCGGGTTTTGGGCAGCGCCGTGGTTTTTCCACTTGAAGAAGTACCCGTGCGAAGGACCCACGATGGCGCGAAAAATGCTGACCACTGTTATCCTCACAGCATTGTTGGCGGCCCCTACAACCGCTTATGCCCAATCCTCGTCCTCCGATGGCGATGATTACGCGCCCGGCCCCGGATATCAGGCGCCCCGCGAGGTGGCACCCGCTGCACCTGCCCGGCCGACGCCTGCGCCTACCCGCGCGAAGCCCGCCCCGCCGGCTCCTTCGCTGTCTCGTGTAAAGCCCACACCTCGGCCTGCCCGCCCGGTGCCGCCTGGTGCCCAGCCCGACAAGCTGCCCACCCCAACAGTTGCACCCCTTCCTGTGCCTGCGACCCGCACCAGCACACCGGCGCCTGTGCCAGAACCCACCGTCGTCCCGGAGGTTGTACCTCAGCCGGATGCTGCCGAGCGTTATCAGCCCAACCCCGACGCCATCTATCGGGACAGTCGCAATTGGCGGGTGCTGAGTACTCCCGGCATGCTTACCCCCGGCGGGCAAATTATTAACCTCAGCCGCCGCACTACGTGCTCGGTTGGGTTTATTGTCATCCGCAACCATCACCGGGAGGTGCTCACCGCCGGGCATTGTGGCAGCCCCGGTGACTTGTTCGGCTATGTTGCCGTCGATCCGCAGCGCGGCCACCCCGTCGCTATTCCTTTTGGGCGCATGCTCATCAGCTACCAGACCCGCGATGGTTCCCGCGACTATGGGCTCATCGACGCGGGTAATGCCCCGTACCGCACGTCCCCCTTCCGCCCGGAGGTTGCCGGCACGCCGATGCGGTCTAGTGTGCTGCCCAAATACAACCCCACGATTTGCCAGCTTGGATACCGCTCCGGGATGAGCTGTGGGGACTTTATCGGTTTCGAGCGCGGCAGCGTCATCAATTTCTATGGCATTAGTGATCATGGGGATTCCGGCGGCCCGGTGTACGCCAAAATCAACGGCAGCTACCGCCCCATTGGGATGACTTCCTATGGTTATTCGGCCCATGCGACCAAGGCCTATGCCACCTCGCTGGAAGCCATCGTCGACTACCTGGGGTTGACCATCCTGTACTAAACCCCCCTCTGCCGCCGGCCGTCCCCGCACCTGGCGGGGCATCCGCCACGTCCAGCCATGCCGGCCCGCCTAGACTGGGGCCCATGCACCCCCTGAAACTATTCAGCGACGTTTTTATCCACACGCCCCACCGCGCGCCCGATGGGCGCGGTGGTTTTACTCAGATCTTTTCCACCACCGGCTTTGCCTCCGCCACCGGTTTTCCCCTCTCCCTGGAGCAGGCCGTGGTCTCTACCTCCACCGCACACACCATTCGGGGCCTGCACTACTCCAGTGCCCTAAGCCCCCGCGCCAAGTATCTGACCTGTGTTGCCGGGCGGATTGTCGACGTCGTGGTTGATGTGCGCGAAGGATCCGACACCTTCGGCCAACACGCCACCGTCGAACTCAGCGCCGACAATGCCAAAAGTATTTTCGTCCCGCCGGGGTATGCCCACGGCTTTTTAGCGCTGGAAGACTCCACGGTGTTGCACCTCGATAGCGAAGAACGCGACCCGGAGGAAGAATTCGTTCTCAACGCCTTCGATGCCGCCCTTGGGATCGACTGGCCGATCGCCCCGGCCGAGGCCCACCTCACCCCAGCTGATGCGGATGCCCCCACCCTGGCCGCGGCCACCCTGCCCCACATTGATGATCTCCAGGAAACTATCTCCTTGTGGAAAGACATGTGGGTTATCGCCAACGAGCAAGCCGGCGCCTAACCCACCCCGCTGGCCGGCAAGGGTGGGGGAGGGGCTACACCCAGCTTGGCTAGCCCCTAGCCCCAACCTGCCCCGGCAGGCTAAATTATCCAGTGTGCGCCGACTTTTATCCTGCCTTGTAGCTGCCTGCCTCCTTATGGGGCACGGCACGCAAGCCACCGCCCAGCCGGTAGAAAACCACCCCACGCCCCCGCCGCCTGCCGCGGCCGAGGCGCCCGCCGGGGTGCCTGGCACCCACTGCGGGGAAGACCTGCTGCTCATTGTGCGTGGCTCGGCGGAGCAGCCCCAGGGTGAACAGCCCGCGCAGCTGACCTACCAGCAGCGAGGAAACGACCTGTTTGGGGTGCCCTTTGCGGAAGACCCCACCGGTTCAGGCCGGCTGGGAACAGCGGCCCTGGAGTACATGCCGCAAGCCGACGCCAAAATTGCGGCCCTGGTGTATCCGGCCAGCGCCATCCGCTTCAAAGGCGGGGTCACCCCTACCTTGGATAATTTCCATGCCTCGGCCTCCATTGGCGCCGATAATCTCCTAGCGGCGCTGCACAACCTGTACGACCCCTGCGGCAGCAACCCCCCAAACGTTGTGGTCACCGGCTATTCCCAGGGCAGCGATGTGATCAACATTGCGATCTCGAAGGCCGTCGACAGTGGCAACACCACCGTCATCGACAAGGTGTCGAAGTTCGTGCAACTGGCCGACCCCTCCCGCCGGGCCTATGGGCCAGAAAACGATCACGCGCTCATTTCCATGGCGCCCACCAACCCCGTCGGCGGAGTTTCGCGGGCGGTCACCAGCGGCGTGCAATACGACCTGGTGCTGCCCAGCCTGGATGTTTACCGCGACAAAAACCCAGAGCGTTTTTCCAACTACTGCGTGCCCGGGGATTTGGTGTGCGACACCCGCAGCGTGGAGGCCTGGCGTGGGGTTACCCTGCACGTGTTGTATGCGGACTTCTCCGCCCGCTGCCAGGCCGCCGACGGGCGCTACACCCAATTCTTGGACTGCTTCTATGTGGACGTGCGGCGCGCCCTGCACCCGGACTATCGCATCGAAACAATCACCAGTAATCCGGTGGTGCACTTCGGCCCGGGCTGGCTGAACCTGTCTGTCTCCCGGAGTCTGCGCGATGAACTAAAACGGCAAAACGTCGACATTATCGTCCGCAGCTTCGGCATTCCCGTCGGCCAGGGCCACACCACCATCCGCGCCGGCGGCAGTGGCAGCGCCTCCGTGCTGATGCCGCTGCTGCCCGGCGGGCCGGTGACCCTTGATGTGGAAATCGACGGCACCAAGGTCGGCACTTTCAATGCTGAATACACCCCCTTGACCATGGAAGACTCCACCGCGCTGTACGTGCAGCCGGAAGATGAAGACCTCGCCGCTATCGCCCCGCCGGTTCGCGAACAAATGACGGACTGGAACACCCCCTTCGAACAGCGCCTCGAGCTGGTGCGCAGCGTGTTCGGGCACGAAATGGCCGACCTGATGCGCCTGTGGTTCGGCTATGTCTACCGCTATGGCTGGGATGAGGAACACCAAGAACAGCTAGCGAAACTCAACGCCGAGGGCGAAATCTACCCCGTCAACGGTCGCGGCGACCGGGCGCGCCCCATCATCGCCCTGGCCACCGACCTGCAATACGCGCTCGGAATCGACCTACTGCGCTTTTTGAATACAGTGGCCTCCGTCCTCTAACAGCGGACACGGGGTGCCCAGCGCAGTGATCAGCGAATTAAGCTGGCAAAACTTCGGATTATTCACGGTGTAATACGCCCACTTGCCCTGCTGGTGCCTTTCGACCAGCCCAACCGCGGCCAGGCGCTTCATGTGGTGCGTCACCGTCGGCGGGGCAACCTGCAAGGCCTGCGCCAACTCGTGGGAACAAATATTTTCCGACCCGCGCCCTGCGACAAGGTACAGCAGCTTCAGGCGGGTCGGGTCGGAAATTGCCCGAAAGAAATCTGCTGCACGCCTGGTGAGATCACCTGGCAGGGTTTGTACGTCGGCGTGGCACAGCTGATTGTTCATGCCCACAGCATAACAGGCAGGATAGCCTAACGTTAGGCCTCTGGGTGTGCTTCGCCCGCCCGACCATCCCCCGGCCCCTCCTGCGGGCGCTCATCGGGGTGCTGCTTGCGGTCTTGCTCGCGGCGCTTTTTAAACGCGTCGCGCTCCAGCTTCCACAAAAACTCCTCATCGTCATCAGGTCCCTTGATCATGGGCTGCTGGCTGGGCTGCACCCGCTTCGGGCGGAAAGCAACCCAGAACGCGACGATGGTCGCAATGATCAAAATCAACAAAATAACGCGGGCCATAGAAGCACACAATAGTAGGGTGGTTCAGGTGAGCGAAACACCTGAACCAACACTCGACCCCCAACTGCGGGCCCAAGTACGCAAAGACTTTCTCCTCTACGGGCTAGCCCGCCTCGGGCTGTTCCTGCTACTCACCGTCGTCATTGCGTTGCTGGCCCTAGCAATTGGCGCCCACGTTCCCCTCGTCATGAGCGCCCTGCTGGCACTGCTGATCGCCTTCCCCCTGTCGATGTTCGTCTTTAAAAACCTCCGCGCCCGCGTGACCCGCGAAGTCGCCGAGTGGGACGCCCAGCGCAAAACCCACAAACAGTGGGTCAAAACGCAGCTCGAAGGCCGCTAGACAAACAACCCAATCGTGGTCAACAGCGACCACAGCAGCATGGCGCGCCCCGTCAATCCGAGCACCGGAATCAGCTCCTTGGCGGTCGCGCCCTTCACGATCGGCAGGCCCGCGGCCGCAGCAAACGGCACCGCAGCCACCGCCATCAGCGTGCCGTGAAACGCCCCACCCAGCGACAAGGTCGTGACGAAGGGGATGCACATCAGCACCACCCACAAAACGCGCGCCCACTTATCGCCCAGCCGCACCGCGAGCGTCATCTTGCCCGCCAGCGCATCCGACGGGATATCGCGAATATTGTTCGCCAGATTCACCGCCGCGGACATCGAACCCACCGCCACCGCGCACATCCACCCCACCGGGGTGACCACGCCGGCCTGCGTCAACTGGGTACCCAGCACCGCAACCAAACCAAAAAAGACAAAAACGCTCGCCTCACCCAACCCGGCATAGCCATAAGGGTTGCTCCCGCCGGTATAAAACCAGGCGGCGGCCACGCACACCAGGCCCACCACAATCAGCCACGCGTGCCGGGAGGCCAGCGACAACACCACACCAGCAAGCCCCGCGACCGCGAAAGCAACAAACGCCGCCGCCTTAACCTGCTGCGGAGCAAACGCCCCGGAAGCCGTCAATCGCAGGGGGCCGGAACGATCATCGTCAGTGCCCCGGATACCATCGGAATAATCGTTGGCGTAATTCACCCCCACAATCAGCGCCCACGCGACCACCGCCGCCAACAGCGCGAAGCCGAAACGGAAACCCCCGGCCGCCGCAGCAGCACCGGAGCCGACGATGACAGGCGCAAAGGCGTTCGCCCACGTGTGTGGGCGGGCACCTTCAAGCCACAACTGGAATTGCTGATTTTGTTGCATAGGGCTCATTGTAGAAAGCTTAAACGCCATGTGGATGCAATACGCTTTCGGGCAGGCCGCAAAAAGCGCCGGCACCTTCGCGGCACTGGCATGGCTGCGCGCCATCAACGCCAGCGCCGGCGCCCGCATGCCCAAAGACAGCGACATCGTTGTATCCTTAACCACCCACGGCAGCCGCCTGAACAGCGTGTGGGCCGCCATCGAATCCATCGCCCGCGGCACCACCACCGTCGCCATCTGGCTCTGGCTCGACGAAGACGACTACCACCGCCCCTGGCCCGACACCCTCCACCGGCTGGTGCAACGCGGCCTGGTTGTCCGCAAATCCAGCGGCAATTACGGCCCCCACACCAAGTACTTTGACGCTTTCCAACAGCTCGCCGGAACCACCACCACCGTCATCACCATCGACGATGACGTCATCTACCCCAAAACCTTCGTCGAAAAACTCCTCGACGCCCACACCCCCGGCCAAGTCACCTGCTACCGCGCGCACCACATCGTCACCGACGGTAACACCCTCGCCCCCTACACCCAATGGGAAAAAGCCGTAGACACCACCCCCGCCTACGACAAATTCGCCACCGGTGTCTCCGGGGTGCTCTACCCCCCAGAGATGATCCAAGCGGTCGCCGCGTCCGGAAAGGGATTTTTAGACACCTGCCCCCGCGCCGACGATGTGTGGCTGCACGCCCACGCCCTGCGGGCCAACCACAAAATCGCCCAAGTCCACCCCCAGCCCCGCAGCTTCAACATCATCCCCCACATCCAATTCAGCGGCCTAGTCATGGGCAACACCATCGGCGGCGGCAACGACGAGCAAATCAAAGCCACCTACACGGCAGCCGATATCGAAAAAATCTTGGGCGAACGCGCCTAAAACAACTCGCTGACCTTGCTGCGGTCCACCTTGCCCGGGCCGGTCGTCGGCAACGCATCCACCCGCAGCAAACGCCGCGGCACCATCCAGCGCTCAACTTCATCCAGCCCCGCCAACACATCCTGCGGGGCTGCCGGCCCCTCATAGGCCGCGACCACCATCTGGCCCAAACGCGGATCCTCCACCCCCACCACGCACGCCTGGCGTACCCCCGGAATCTTCACCAGCGCGGCCTCCACTACCTCCGGGTGCACCTTCAAACCCCCGGTGACAATCACCGCATCCATCCTGCCCACCACCACCAGCCGGCCATCGCGCACCACGCCCGCATCGGAGGTGACAAACCAATCAGGTTCCACAAACACCCCCTGGCTGGGCACGTTGCGATAACCAAGCGCAACCATCGGGCCACCCAACACAATCCGCTCGCCCTCCAGTCGCACCCGGGCGCCAGGAATCGGCCGCCCGTCATACACGCAACCGCCCGAGGTTTCCGAAGACCCATAGGTCTCCACCACGCGAATTCCCAACTGCTCGGCCGCAGACCGCACCTCTGGATGCAAAGCACCCCCACCAACCAACACCGCATCGCAAGCCCGCAACGCATCAATACCGCGCAAAGAATCCATTGCCTTCACCAGCTGCATCGGCACCAGCGCCGTATACAGGCGCTCGCCCGCCGGGGCCTGAAACACCGCATCCGCAAAAGCCGACACGCTAAAACCCCGCGACACATCCACCACCACCGGATCCACCCCGGCCACCACGGAGCGCACCAACACCTGCACCCCCGCAATGTGATGCGGCGGCAGCGCCAACACCCACTGGCCCGCACCGCCCAAAAACTGGTGGGTGGCATCCGCACTAGACACCAGATTGCTAGGGCTCAGCTGGGCGCCCTTAGGGACACCCGTCGACCCAGAGGTGGCCATCACCAGCGCCACCTCCGCGGAGATTTCCTCCCCCGGGCGCATGTGTCGCACCAATAGATCTGCGCGCCGGGTATCGCTGGCGGGCAACGGTAGGTAGGACTCCGCTCCGCTGATTGCTTCCTCCAGCGCGGTGAGTGCGCCGGGGATGTCGGTGGGGGAGAAGGTGATGGTGTGGAGTCGCCGCGGCATGGCTAGTGATTTTAGTGGGCGGGGGCATGAAAAAGCTCTCCCCACACCGCTAGTGTGCGGTGCAGGGAGAGCTGGAAGCCGATATGGGCGGGGTGAAACTTAGTTCACTGCGCCAAGGACGGCCAGGGGGGTGGTGGCTGCAAAAGGTTCGAAGCCGAACCAAGAAACAAATTTAGTGAGGTAGGTAGCCATGGGGAAGGCCTCCTTTCAATCAATATCGAACTTAAATCACAGGCCAAGGGTTTCAACCAATGGTGGTTGTCCGCATTAGTTGGTCTGTATCAAGGAATTTGTTTCCCCGATTATACACACGATCCAAACGATTGCAAATAGGGCGTTGCGCTGCACAAAGAAAACCCCCAAGCAAAAGCTTGGGGGAATTTACCGGGCTGCTACGAGCTGATTAGTCAGCATCCGGTGCGCTGAACTTCTCGGCAAGGATCGCGTGGATGCGTTCGATATCGGCTTCCTCGGGGGTTTGCATCTCAAATTTTTCGATGAACTCCCGAATCTCCTCGTCGCTGGCCTCCGCCGCCTGGCTTAAGCCACGGTCTTCAATGATGGCCTTGGAAATAGCGCGGAGATCCTCGTCGTTGAGGTGTCGCTTGAGGACGTAGGTGATGGCGCAAGCGTCAGCTTCCGGCACACCCTGCGGGTAGCCTTCGCGCAGCCAGTCCAGAAAGCGGGCAATGACGTTTTTGTCGCTCATGGGCGAGGATCCTGTCTGTGGGTCAAAGGTTAGTGGCCGCCATGGCCACCACCAGCTTGGGTACCGAAAATGTCGATGCCCAAATCTTCGTAAATCACGGCCTTGGTGATCCAAAGGATCCCGACGATGATGGCAAGGACGATGATGCTGAAGAAAAAGTAGCCGATGGCGCGCTGCAGGCCGCTGGCCGGGTGGGTTGAGATCACAGTGCCGTTTTCGTCAACTTCGTCCACCGGAGCGGCGAAGCGAATCCCGAGGGCAAACAAGGCGGGCAGGCCCGCGCCGAGAACGAGGCCGGCAATAAGGACCTCTAAAAGATTGTGCAACATAGCAAGCAGGTTCATGGTCGTTTCCTAAATCTTCTGCTCGGCGGGGGTATCTTCCCACTCGTTGTTGACGTTGTCGGCGTGGATCGGGGCCTTGCGGGACTGCAAGTACATGTAGCCGCTGGCTGCCAGGAGAATAGCGAAGGCAACGAGGACACCGGCGAGCTCACCGGCACCGTTACCGACGAGGTGGGCGATCCACCAGGTGCCCAAGCCGACAGCTGCGGCGCAAGGCAGGGTGATCAACCACGCAGCCGCCATGCGGCCGGCCACGCCCCAGCGCACCTCCGCACCCTTGCGGCCCAGGCCGGTACCCATGATGGAGCCGGTAGCGACGTGGGTGGTGGACAGAGCCATGCCGAAGTGGGAGGAGGTCAAGATGATGGCGGCAGAAGACATTTCCGCGGCCATGCCCTGCGGGGAGTCGATCTCCACCAGGCCCTTGCCCAGGGTGCGAATCACGCGCCAGCCACCCATGTAGGTGCCGATCGCAATGGCGAAAGCACAGCTAGCCTTCACCCAGAAGGGGATAGTGGAGTCCTCGGTGAGATAACCAGTAGCCACCAGCGCCAGGAAGATAACGCCCATCGTCTTCTGGGCGTCATTGGTGCCGTGCGCCAAAGACACCAAGGAAGCGGAGCCAATCTGGCCCCACCGGAAGTACTTGTTCTTCTCGTTTTCCTGCACACGCTCGGTGAAGGTGTACACCAGGCGAGTACCGACAGCGGCCACCAAGCCGGCGATCACCGGGGAAGCGAAAGCGGGCAGCACCACCTTGGCGAGCACCCCGCCCCACACCACGCCGCCAGCGCCGAGAGAGGCAAAAGTGGCGCCAATCAGGCCGCCAAACAGGGCGTGAGAAGACGAGGAAGGAATGCCCAAAAGCCAGGTCAAAAGGTTCCAAAGGATACCGCCCACCAGGCCGGCAAACACCACAAGCAGCAGCTTGTGGGCGTCGGCCTCAATGGACAGGTCGAATTGTTTCAGGTCGACGACGCCCTTAGCGACGGTGGAGGCCACCTCCACAGAAAGGAACGCGCCCACCAAGTTCAAGGAGGCGGAAAGGCCTACGGCGACTTTCGGTTTCAGCGCGCCGGTGGCGATGGAAGTAGCCATCGCGTTGCCGGTGTCGTGGAAACCGTTGGTGAAGTCGAAAGCCAAGGCCGTGGCAACGACAATAAAGAGGATGATCAGCTCGGTCACAAAAATTGAGTATGCCGGATGGGTGGGGTAGGAAAAACTCAAAAGGGAGGGGAATCGGTCACATTCGGACACGAAAAAAGCACCCCGACTCCCCCGAAAAGGGGTAGTGGGGTGCACTGGGCAAGCGCCGATCATTGGGAAAAGCCCAGAATTTACAGGCCGTTAACCTGCGAATTTACTGTCAACGCCGGTGGGGTGGGCGCGCCGGGAGGGAGTGTAAAAGCGTCTCACTCGGGCAAAGTAAACGAATGGTGAATTCTTTGTGAACACCCACCCGGTGGGGAGCTGGCAGGCGGCCACCCCGCGGGCGCTAGTAGTAGTAGGGGAACTCTGACCAGTCAGGATCCCGCTTTTCCAAAAACGAGTTCTTTCCCTCAACCGCCTCATCGGTCATGTACGCCAGACGGGTTGCCTCCCCGGCGAACACCTGCTGGCCCATCAACCCATCGTCGGTGAGATTGAACGCGAACTTCAGCATGCGCTGCGCCGTCGGCGACTTGCCGTTGATCTCCCGGGCCGCCTGGATCGCTTCCTGCTCCAGCTGCCCGTGGTCGGCCACAATGTTGACCGCCCCCATGCGCTGCATCTCCTCGGCGCTGTAGGTGCGCCCCAAAAAGAAGATCTCGCGCGCGAACTTCTGACCCACCATCTTCGCCAGGTAGGCCGAACCGTAGCCGGCGTCAAAACTTCCCACATCGGCGTCGGTTTGTTTGAAGCGGGCCTCCTGGCGGGAAGCGATCGTCAGATCGCACACCACGTGCAGGGAGTGCCCGCCGCCGGCGGCCCAGCCGTTCACCACGGCGATGACGACCTTCGGCATGGTGCGGATCAGGCGCTGCACCTCCAGGATGTGCAGCCGGCCGCCCTCCACCTTCTCGCGAGCCACATCGACGGTTTCCGCAGTCTCACCACTGGCATAGCGGTACCCGGAGCGACCACGGATGCGCTGATCGCCACCCGAACAAAACGCCCAGCCGCCATCCTTTTCACTCGGGCCATTGCCGGTCAGCAGCACACACCCCACATCCGGGGTGCGGCGGGCATGATCCAAAGCCCGATACAACTCGTCCACCGTGTGCGGACGAAACGCGTTGCGCACCTCCGGGCGATCGAAGGCGATGCGCACAATACCGTTCGCGCGCCCCTGGCCAACATGCCGGTGATAGGTGATGTCCGTCAACGACTCAAACCCCTCCACCACGGACCATTGGGAAGGATCAAAAGGCTGCTCAGTGCTGTAAGAACTCGTCATGCTGACCCAGCCTAGCGCGCCCGGGCAACAGACTAGGGTGAAAAGCATGCCTGAGCACTTCCCGCCCGCCACCGCCGCGCGACTGGCCACCATCGACGTCGACGACATCCTCGACCGCGCCTATATCGTCGCGCTTCCGATGCGCGTCCGCTTCCGCGGCATCACCACCCGCGAAGCGCTCGTCATCGACGGGCCGGCCGGGTGGGGAGAATTCTCGCCCTTCGTGGAATACCCGCCCCACGAGGCAGCCTGGTGGCTGGCCAGCGCCCTAGAAGCCGCCTACCTCGGCCTGCCCGCCCCCGCCCGCGACACCATCCCCGTCAACGCCACCATCCCCGCCGTCGACCCGGACGCCATCCCCGCCATCCTCGACCGCTACGCAGGCTGCAACACCATCAAAATCAAAGTCGCCGAACCCGGCCACAGCCTGGATGCCGACATCGCCCGGGTACGCGCAGTCAAACAACTGCGCCCCGACGCCCACATCCGCATCGACGCCAACCGCGGCTACAGCACCCACGACGCCATCACCGTCATCGAACGCATCGCCCCCCTGGACTACGCCGAACAGCCCTGCGCCACCATCGACGAACTCCGCACCGTCCGCAACCACCTGCGCGCCCACCACATCGCAGCCCCCATCGCCGCCGACGAAGCCATCCGCAAAGCCACCGACCCGCTCGCCGTCGCCACCGCCGACGCCGTCGATGCCGCCGTGCTCAAAGTCGCCCCCCTCGGCGGCGTGGGCCGCACCCTCAACCTGTGCGCCCACCTACCCATGCGCATCACCATCGCCAGCGCGCTAGACACCGCCATCGGCATTACCTCCGGGCTTATCGCAGCCTCCCACCTGCCAGCCACCGCCACCGGACTCGCCACCCAACAACTCTTCGCCGAAGACATCGCCGAACCCCGCCCCATCATCAACGGCACCATCTCCACCGCCCCCATCACCATCGACCCCGACCGTCTCCACGCCCTTAGCGCCCCCGCCGACCGTCAACACTGGTGGAGACAACACCTAACTCAAAGCCTGCAACAGTTACGTCTACGATTGCACTCATGACTTCCACCCCGCAGCAACCCACCTCCGTTCTCCGCGCCATCACCGTCGTCAACGAACTGCTGCGGGCAGGAACCACCGACGTCTTCCTCTGCCCCGGCAGCCGCAACGCGCCCCTATCGCTCGCACTAGCCGCCGCCAGTGGCATCACCCTGCACACCCGACTCGACGAGCGCAGCGCCTCCTTCGCCGCACTGGGCATGGCGCGCGTCCAACACCGCCACGTCGCCATCGTCATGACCTCCGGCACCGCCGTCGCCAACGCCATGCCCGCCATGATCGAAGCGCACTACGCCGACATCCCGCTCGTCGTCATCTCCGCCGACCGCCCCGCCCGACTCCACGGCACCGGCGCCTCCCAAACCATCGAACAAGCACAACTGTTCCACGGCTACGCCCACGAAATCACCATCGACGCCACCGCCGATATCGACGCCACCGCAGCCGCCACCGCGGCCGCCCTGGCCGCCGCCCCCCGCGTCCACCTCAACATCGAATTCGACGAACCGCTCGTCGGCACCGAACTACCCACCGCCGCCGACTACACCGCCAACACGCCCCCACGCCACGCCCCGCGACGCTGGGACACCGACCACGGCACCACCACCATCGACCTGAGCGAGAACACCCTCGTCATCGCCGGCGACGGCGCCTTTGATGTCCCCGGACTCGAAGACGTGCCCACCATCGCCGAACCCTCCGCCCCCGCCCCCTACCGGCCCATCCACCCACTAGCCGCAGCCTTTTTCACCAAAGAATCCATCTCCGCCGAAGGCTACGTCGTCAACACCAAACCCCGCCGCATCATCATCGTCGGGCACCCCACCCTGCACCGCAGCGTGCTCACACTCATCACCGACCCCGACATCGACATCGTCGTCCTCAGCCGATCCGCCGAAATCACCCGCCCGGAAGGCCGCGACGTCACCGTCGCCAGCAGGCTTACCGTCACAGGAGAAATCGACAAACAATGGCTGAAAATCTGCGAAGCAGCCAGCGGACTAGGCGCCGGCAGCGTGCGCGACACCCTCGAAGATGACGCCTACGGCTTCACCGGACTCCACGCCGCGGCAGCCGTGGCCGACACCCTCGGCGACGGCGACACCCTCCTCATCGGCGCCTCCAACCCCGTACGCGACATGAGCCTGGTCGGCCTCCCCTTCAGCGGAGTCGCCACCCACACCCCCCGCGGCGCCGCCGGCATCGACGGCACCGTCTCCCAAGCCTTCGGCATCGCACTGGCCACCCAACAACTCCACCCCGGTGAGCTGCGCGCCCCCCGCACCATCGCCCTGCTCGGCGACGTCACCTTCCTCCACGACATCGGCGGCCTACTCACCCCCACCAACAGCCCCCGCCCCAACAACCTCACCATCGTCGTCGCCAACGACAACGGCGGCGGCATCTTTGAAACCCTCGAAGTCGGCGCCGACCCCCTGCGCGAACACTTCGAACAATGCTTCGGCACCCCCCACAACACCACCATCGCAGCACTATGCGACGCCTACGGCATCACCCACCACAAAGCCGAAAACCTCCGCGAACTCATCGACGCGCTCATCGACACCACCGACATCGGTGACGGCATCACCGTCATCGAAGCCGTCGTCACCCGCGACACCCGCCGCGCACTCCACCAAGCACTCGCCCAGAAAGTGCACTAAATGCGCGTCCTAGCATCACGACGATTCCGGCAAATCATCTGGGGGCTCTACATCACCAGCCTGGTGTGCGCCCTCTGCCTCATCCTCGGGCCACTGATCAACGACCATAAAATCGCCTCCAACCAAGGACGCGCCCTCGCCCGAGTGATCGCCGTGACCGACCTGCGCACCACCATCGACTACCAGGACGAAACCGGACAATTCCACACCCCACCCGAAGGGGTGCTGTACCCTGGCAATCTCGGACCGGGCCAACTCGTGTGGGTCAACTACTCCAAAGACAACCCGGACCTCGTCAAAGTAGAAGGTCGCACCTGGCGACTCGCCCTCATCCCCGCAGGATCCGTCGCCCTGAGCAGCACCATCATCGCCGCAATTGTGATAAGCATCTCAAAGCGGATGGCTAAAAAGCTCACGTAAGGTGGTCGGCGAAGATGATAACGAATGTGAGTAAACGTGAGAGTAGTCGTCGTCGCTGAATCATTTCTTCCCAACATCAACGGAGTCACCAACTCCGTCCTCCGGGTACTAGAACACCTCAAAGCAAACGGCCACGAAGCCCTCGTCATCGCCCCAGGCGCCCGCGACTTCGAAGAAGAAGTACCGGACTACCTCGGCTTCGACATCGTCCGCGTCCCCACCATCATGGTGCCGCTGATCAACTCACTACCCGTCGGCGTCCCCACCATGGCAGTCACCCAAGCCATGAAAACCTTCAAACCCGACGTCGTCCACCTCGCCTCCCCCTTCGTGCTCGGCGCCGCCGGCGCCCGCGCCGCCCGCCAACTCAAAATCCCCGCCATCGCCGTCTACCAAACCGACGTCGCCGGCTTCGCGTTGCGCTACCGACTCTCCGCCCTCGTCAACGCCTCCTGGGAATGGACCCGCACCCTCCACAACAGCTGTGCCCGCACCCTCGCCCCCAGCTCCGTCACCATCGCCGAACTCGAAAACCACGGCGTCCGCAACATCTACCACTGGGGACGCGGCGTCAACGCCGAACAATTCCACCCCAAGCGCCGCGACGAACACCTCCGCGCCACCTGGGACCCCACCGGCGCCAAAAAAATCGTCGGCTACGTCGGCCGCCTCGCCGCCGAAAAAGGCGTCACCCGCCTTCAAGCCCTCGCCCACCGCGACGACATCCAACTGGTCATCGTCGGCGACGGGCCCGAACGCGTCGAACTCGAAAACCTCCTCCCCACCGCCGTTTTCACCGGCGCCCTCGGCGGCATCGAACTCGCCCGCGCCTACGCCAGCCTCGACGTCTTCGTCCACACCGGAGAATTCGAAACCTTCTGCCAAGCAGTACAAGAAGCCCTCGCCTCCGGCGTACCCGCCATCGCCCCCAACTCCGGCGGCCCCATCGACCTGATCACCCCCGGCGTCGACGGCGAACTCCTCGACGTCGAAACCTTCACCGCCGAACTGCCCGACGCCATCGACTTCATCACCGACCCCGTCCGCTACGACCGCATGGTCGCCGCCGCCCGGCAAAGCATCAAAGGCCGCACCTGGGACTCCCTATGCCGCCAACTCATGCGCCACTACCAGGAAGTCATCGACCAGCCCGTCCTCCGCCGCCGCCACGCCGTGTAACGTCTAAAAGCGTGTCAAAGGCAAACCTGGATAAACAGCCCAAAGAAGTCGCCCGCATGTTTGACGGGGTCGGCAAAAACTACGACCTCACCAACACCGTCCTGTCCTTCGGACAAGACCGCATGTGGCGCCGCCGCACCCGCGAACGACTCGACCTTAAGCCCGGCGAAAAAGTCCTCGACCTCGCCGCCGGCACAGCCGTATCCACCGAAGAACTCACCAAATCCGGCGCCTGGGTCGTCGCCTGCGACTTCTCCCAAGGCATGCTCGCCGCCGGCGCCCACCGCGACGTTCCCAAAACCGTCGGCGACGGCATGCACCTACCCTTCGCCGACAACACTTTTGATGCCGTCACCATCAGCTTCGGGCTGCGCAACATCCACGACTTCAGGGCCGGGCTCAAAGAACTCCTCCGCGTCACCAAACCCGGCGGACGCATGGTCATTGCCGAATTCTCCACCCCCGTGGTGCCGGTATTTTCCACCATCTACAAGGAATACCTGATGCGCGCCCTGCCCATGGTCGCTCGCGCGGTGTCCTCTAACCCGGAGGCCTACGAGTATCTCGCTGAGAGCATTCGCGCGTGGCCGAACCAGGAAGAGCTTGCCCAGACGATCCGCGAATGCGGTTGGCAGGAGGTCGGCTGGCAGAACCTGACCTTCGGGATTACCGCCCTGCACGCGGCGACGAAACCTGCCTAAGACGAACGAAAGCCACCCACCAAGACGAACGTGGGTGGCTTTTTGCATCCCCCGGGGAAAACGGTTGGGCTAAGCAATCTTGAGGATCTGTTCCCTTGAACAGTTCTCCCGGTGAATGCGGCCGAACGCGTGCCCAGCAAGGGCGCCCAAAGCACCCACGATGATCGCAATCAAGGGGCTGGTGACGTCGAAAAAGCCCACGAAAATCATGCTCGCAGCGCCAGCGGCGATTGCGGGGATGAAAACCCATCGCCAGGCAAAGCCAGCACGGAAACAATCCCAATAGGACACACCGAACACGACTAGGGGATAGACAAACCACAAGAACCCATACAGCAGCAGGTGCTTCGTTGTGATCGGTGCAAGAGTAATGATTCCCAGCGCAATGACCGAGATGACGCACGCGACTGCTAGCGGCCACCATGACCGCGAACGCGGTCGCCTGGTAGGGGTTGGTGACATTGCTGTGCTCCTTGCTTTTGACGCGTTGGGGGCATCATTGAGCCTAGTTGACCCACGACTGCCTAGGGGCTGCTTTGTTTGTGAGTGAACAAGCTAGGAAGAAGCTGTCGACCAGAGTTCCTGGTCTGTCATCGTCGCCCGACCCGCAATCTTCCATAGGCGGGCGACGAGGTCTCGATCGTCTTCCGTCACCAAATTGCCCATCAGGCGTGCGGCTGCAGGCATGATGAGTTTTGCTTGAGGGCCGCGCAGGGCGAGAGGGCCTGCGAGAGGAAGAAAACGCCGCACGGTCAGTAGCGTCGCTAGCGAACGCGCCAGTGTGAAGGCTTCCCCGTAGGCCGCACGCAAAGCATCCGGCCACACGAGTGTGAGATCCGCGTGCGGCTGCGCATCGATGATGGTGGCGGCCATGCGCGCAGTCTCCAGGCCATAGTCGATGCCTTCACCATTGAGGGGATTCACACACGCCGCGGCATCGCCGATGAGAACCCAGTTGCGACCAGCAACATTGGACACGGCGCCTCCCATGGGGAGAAGCGCGGATGCGACCTTTTCAGGTTCGCCGAAGTTCCACTCAGTGGCCAGGGTTGAGGCATAGAAATGCAAGACCTTTTTGGTGTTGATGTGCGAAGGGCGTTTGGTTGTCGACAAGGCGCCGCAGCCAACATTCGCGTAGCCATCACCCAGGGGAAACACCCATCCGTAGCCGGGGTGGGTTTCGCCTTTTTCGTCCTTGAGCTCAAGGTGGGAATGAATCCACGGCTCCTCACTGCGGGGTGTGGTGCAGTAGGAACGAGCCGCGATGCCGTACACATGATTGCGATGCCACGTGCGCCCCAACTTCTTGCCAAAAGTGCTGCGCACGCCGTCTGCGACGATGACGTGACTGGGGTGTGCGACCCACTCGCCAGTAGTCCCGGCGAGAGTAACCGCGCTGAGGCGATCCCCAGTGAACTCCGACTCGGTCGCGGTGGTACCGGGGTGAAAATCGACATTGGGGTGATCGGCTGCAGTGCTGCAGAGCAAGGCGTCGAAAGAGGTGCGGCGCATCGCCGAGCCAACAGCTCCGAAGGCAGTTTCGGGCCACGGGCAGGTGGTAGAGCCTCCAAAGCCGTGGAGCTTGAGTCCCTTGTTGCGGTATCCGGAGCCAACTTCTTCGCCGAAACCAAGCTCTCTTAACGCGTGCATGGCGCGGGGAGTCAACCCATCGCCACACGTCTTGTCCCTGGGGAAAGAAGCGGAATCCACAAGGTCTACGTGGTGGCCCAAGCGGGCTGCCCACAGGGCTGCAGCTGAGCCAGCAGGGCCGGCACCGATGACGAGAATGTTGGCGGTCATGCACACCATTGTGGCAACCGCGACACGACGAGGGCACCCCGGGGTGCAGCTGTGTAGGGTGTTGGGCTACCGTTAACGGCAGCAACGACTGTCCACGCTTTCACGCAAAAGAGGAAATCCACGGATGAGCAGCACCCCCAGGGTCGAACTCGGTGACGAGCACCTAGACGCCACCATTGCTTCCGGAATGGACGCCGTTGAGGAAGAACTCCGACGCGTGCTCAGCGAAGGTGCCGACTTCGTCACTGACAAGGTCATGCACCTGGCTGCCGCAGGTGGTAAGCGTTTTCGCCCCATGTTCGCCCTCTTGGCATCCCAATACGGCACCAACCCGGGAAGCCGTGAAGTCATCGAGGCTGCCGTCGTCGTCGAAATGACGCACCTTGCGACTCTCTACCACGACGACGTCATGGACGAGGCTGACCGGCGCCGTGGCGTGCCCTCCGCAAACGCCCGCTGGAGCAATTCCGTGGCGATCCTCGCCGGCGACTTCCTCCTCGCCAAAGCCTCCGCCATCATGGCCCAGCTCGGTACACAAACCGTCGCCCACTTCGCCGAAACCTTCGGCGAACTCGTCACCGGCCAAATGCGCGAAACCATCGGACCCGGCGACGGAGACCCCGTCGCCCACTACATGGCGGTCATCAAAGAAAAAACCGGTGTGCTCATCGCTTCCGCCGGATACCTCGGTGGACTCCACGGCAAAGCCTCCCCCGAACACACCGCCGCGCTGCAAAGCTACGGCCACAACATCGGCATGGTTTTCCAGATCGTCGACGACATCATCGACATCTTCTCCACCGCCCAAGAATCCGGCAAAGTGCCCGGCACAGACCTGCGCGAAGGCGTGCTCACCCTGCCGGTTCTCTACGCCCTGCAAGAAGACACCCCCATCGGTGAAGAGCTCCGCGGCCTGTTGACCGGGCCCCTGGACAACGACGCCGACGTCGAACGAGCACTCAGCCTCCTTGAGCGCTCCACCGGCCGTGACAAAGCCCTGGCAGACGTCCAGCGCTACCTCACCGCCGCAGAGGCCGACCTTGCACAGCTGCCGGACGGCCCCGCCACAGACGCCCTCTACAAGCTCGCCCGCTTCACTGCCGCCCGCGTCGGCTAAAAAGGGGCCAATAACCAGGCGGTTTGCCAACCCATCAAGGGTTCGTAGTAGTATCAAACGCCGTACCCCGGTACACGCCAGGTTGCCCGAGCGGCCAAAGGGAGCGGACTGTAAATCCGCCGGCATTGCCTACGTTGGTTCGAATCCATCACCTGGCACCACAACAAGCCCGTCCAAGATTTTCTTGGGCGGGCTTTTTGTTTCCCCACTCCAGCTCCGGGGTTATGCGACAAAATGTGTGTCTTTCCCGGCGTGTCGCGCTATGCGACAAAATGTGTGTCCGGACCTGCTGGGTGGGCCGTTTGTTGTTGCTAGAAGTGGCCTTTACGGATGCCTAGGGAGTGTGTGTACTCCTGATCGATGCCATCATCGTAGGTAGCAGGACGACCATCATCGTTGGTGGTGTGTTCGGCTTGGGTGAGGGCTTTTGCTTTGACGAGTTGGCCCTTTCCCCATCGTTGCTGCCGGCCGATCGTTTGGGGATCGGCCGGCAGCTTTGTGTGTTGATATAGCCACCATTCGATGGCTTTGCGAAGGTATTCCCCGGTCAGGCCACGGTGGTCGCTGACTAGTTGTTTGAGTTGTCGGTTGATTCCTCCTTCGAGGCTGTTGTTGGATGCTTTGGCGATGGTGTCGGGGAAGCCTTCTGGGGGCGTGAGGTAGGCGAATAGCTGTCCGGTTTTGTTCAGTTCTGTCAGGCGTCTGTAGGTCCTGCGGGTGCGGTAGTGGGTGTACCAGTACACCCGGTTGTGGCGGAACTGTTTTGGTATCTGATCAGCGGGTACGTCTTTTTTGTAGGTCCGTTCGTTGAGAAAGTCGCAGAAGACCTCGCCATAGAGTGTGAGGTGTGCTGACCAGGTGTTTGCTTGTTCTTGGGTGGTGATGGTGGGAAGGTCTTGGGCGAGTTTTAGCAGCGCGCGGCCGGCGGTGGTGCGGGGTTTGCGTGTGAGGTCGTTGATGCAGTTGCGGCGTACGTGGATTAGGCAGCGTTGAATTTTTGTGTCGGGCCAGAGTGCGGTGATGGCTTCGAGAGAGCCTCTGCATCCGTCGGTGGTCACGATGTGGGGTGCGTGCAGTTTTTCCAGTAGTGCTTTGTAGTCGTTGGTTGTTTCCCGTTTGCACCAGTGCCAGGTGATGACATGGGTGGCGTCGGCGGCGATGAGTAGGCATCCGATGGGTTTGAAGTAGGTGCCGTCGATGAAGATCTGATCGTGGATGGTGTGTTTGTCGATGGGGCAGGGGACGGCGATGAGCCAGAACAGGCGGAACCATCGTTCGAGGGTGCGGCGGCTGCGGTGAACATCTGTGGCGATGTCGGTCAGGCTGCGGTGGGTGGTGAGCCATGTGATGAACAGTCGGAACCGTGCTGGTTGTTTGTCGTCTTCCCGGCAGATGGTTTCGCTGTATCCGCAGTTGGTGCACCGCCAGCGGGTGTTGTTTGCGCTGGTTGTGCCATTTTTTTTCATGGGTTTTCCGCAGTGTTGCGGGTGTTTTCTTGTGGCCATGTTTTGGCCGTTACCACATGTCGGGCTTGGGTTGGGGGATTTAGCGTTGTGATGTTGTTTTGTGGTTTTTGGGGCACAAGATGGTGTTGATTGTGCTGGTCAGGTGCCTTAAATGGCACCCGTTTGGACACACATTTTGTCGCATAACCCCAGCTCCGCCGTCAGCAGACTGCGTTGAGGAGAATTCGTGGCTTTCGCGACAGAAGAGCAGATACGCGATGCGCGTCGAATCCTCGTACTTGGCGTCCCCGGGGCGGGAAAGACCACGGCGGCACAACGCCTGGCTCAGCTACTGGGGATCCGCGGAGTGGACTTCGACACCGATATCCGATGGGTCGATGGCGAATCACAGCCCTGGACACTTCGACCTTTAGAAGACGTTCAGGCAGGCACCCGTGCGATTGTCGCGGACGAGCAATGGGTGCTCGCAGGAATCAGCGCCTCGGTGCGCGAGCTCGTATACGCCCACACCGATCTCATCATCTATCTCGACTACGCAGATCACGTGACCCTCTATCGCGTCCTTTCCCGGACCATTCGGCGCACCCTCACCAAGGAGAAGTGCTGCAACGGCAATGTGGAGACGGTACGGAAAGCCTTTCAGCCGGAGTCGATTCTCGTATGGTGGTGGAAAGCGCGGCCGAAAAACCGGGCGCGTGCCGCGCAATGCTTGCTCGATCCCGCACTGCCACCCACGGTGGTGTGCACACGACCGCGAGAACTGGAGCAGATTGCACAGGTTCTTGCCGCCCGGGTTGAACACACCACCAGAGACATCAAAACATCACGATAAAAAACCGCAAAAATGAGTCTCTTGCAGGCGATTTGTGTTGTTTACGAGTATCGGGTTAATCTTGTTCAGGCTTCAACGGAGCGGGTCAGACAAAAACAGTCTGAAACAATCCAATGTGGCTAGGCCCCCTTAGCTCAGTCGGCAGAGCGTTTCCATGGTAAGGAAAAGGTCGACAGTTCGATTCTGTCAGGGGGCTCTGTTTCATGTACGGGGTTCGCCCCGAACATGTCGCACGGCGGTGTAGCTCAGTGGTAGAGCAAACGACTCATAATCGTTGTGTCGAGAGTTCAATTCTCTCCATCGCCACTGAGACCAGCCAGCCGCCCAAGGACTAGTCCTTAGGCGGCTGCGTTTGTGTCTCAACAAAGAATCACAATTCAACGCAACAGTGTTTGTGGTGCTATAGTGGTTCGAGTGCCGTTTCGGTACACAAAGGGGCGTAGCTCAATTGGCAGAGCAGCGGTCTCCAAAACCGCAGGTTGCAGGTTCAAGTCCTGTCGCCCCTGCAAATTCCCTCAAGGTAAGTCAAGCGCTAAGGAGTGCCGTGGCCGACGAGAAACAGCCGGAGAAGGTGGGTGCACCTCGCCCTGCCGGCAAACGTCAGATTACTGGCGTTGCCACGACCGCCGAGGCTTACGAGGCGAAGAAGAAGGTCGCCAAGCCCGCCGAGGATGACACCCCGGGTGGCAGCGTAGCTACTTTCTTCCCGGAGGTTGCCTCCGAGATGAAAAAAGTTATCTGGCCGACCGGCAAGCAGATGGTGGTTTACACCCTCATCGTTCTTGCTTTCTTGATCGCCGTGACTGCCCTGGTGGCTGGTGTGGACTTCCTCGCTGGCTTGGGAGTTGAAAAGGTTCTGATTAGGAACTAGGGTTACAACCCACAACAAAAGACTTAAATTATCCCGCTTGACCACGTGGTCGGGCGGGATAAATTTTTGGCCAGGTAGGCTGGAGCCACTGGTTTACCCATTTTCCAAAAGGAGCGAAACTCGCATGAGCGATGACAATGTTGTTGAGCAAACCGCACAGGAATCCGATGCTGCCATCGTTGAGTCCGACGCGGTTTCTGCGGTAACCGAAGCTGCCGCCGAAGTTGCGGACGAGGTCGCTGCCGGCCAAACCCCGGAAGCTGCAGAGGCAGCCGAAGCTGAGCAGGCCGCCACCGAGGAAGCTCCCGCCGAAAAGAGCGAAGAGGACAAGGCCCTCGCCGAATACAAGTCGCGCCTGCGTCGCTTCATCGTCGACCTGAAGAAGCTGCCCGGCTCCTGGTACATCATCCAGTGCTACTCCGGCTACGAAAACAAGGTGAAGACCAACCTGGACATGCGTGCGCAGACCCTCGAGGTTGAGGACCGCATCTTCGACGTGGTTGTTCCGATCGAGGAAGTCACCGAAATTCGCGACGGCAAGCGCAAGCAGGTCAAGCGCAAGCTGCTGCCGGGCTACGTGCTGGTGCGTATGGACGTCGATGACCGCTCCTGGTCCGTGGTGCGCGACACCCCGGGTGTGACCTCCTTCGTCGGTAACGAGGGTCACCCCACCCCGGTCAAGCACCGCGACGTCGCCAAGTTCCTGCTGCCCCCGGAGAACACCACCCCGGAGACCGTCGACCAGGGAACTGGCGAGCAGGTCGTCGCCGCCCCGCTCACGGAGAAGAAGGCTGCTCCCGAGGTCGATTTCGAGGTCGGCGAGGCCGTCACCATCCTCACCGGTGCATTCGCAGGTGTTGCTGCCTCTATCTCCGAGGTGGATGCAGAAAACGCCAAGCTGCGCGTCCTGGTGTCGATCTTCGGCCGTGAAACCCCGGTCGATGTCGCCTTCGACCAGGTTGAAAAGGTCGCCTAGCTTTTCGCCCCACGCAAGCCCATCACTTTCCCCGCATTTGGGAAGGTGGTGGGCTTAGTGCTATTCTGACCGCTTGTGCATGCGCTCACGCGCGTTCGCATACCCACATGTTTATCCCCGGTGGCTCGCTCAAGGCGGGCATCCGGACGGTGATGGTCAACGGTTGAACATCGAGCCGCCCATCACCGGCAACGAGGAAGAAGGTAATTCGATGCCTCCGAAGAAGAAGGTCTCTGGCCTTATCAAGCTGCAGATCCAGGCCGGTCAGGCTAACCCGGCTCCGCCGGTTGGTCCGGCACTGGGTGCCCATGGTGTCAACATCATGGAGTTCTGCAAGGCTTACAACGCTGCGACTGAAAACCAGCGCGGCAACGTGGTCCCGGTTGAGATCACCGTCTACGAAGATCGCTCCTTCGACTTCAAGCTGAAGACCCCTCCGGCAGCCAAGCTGCTGCTGAAGGCCGCTGGCCTGCAGAAGGGCTCCGGCGTTCCCCACACCCAGAAGGTCGGCAAGGTCACCATGGCTCAGGTCAAGGAGATCGCTGAGACCAAGAAGGAAGACCTCAACGCCAACGACATCGAGGCTGCTGCCAAGATCATCGCTGGTACCGCCCGTTCCATGGGTATCGAGGTCGAGGGCTAAACCTAAGCCCCACTTTCACCGTGGCAGGGCCAGCTTCGGCCCGCACACCACAACTCCTAACTTTTAAGGATTTTTCATGAGCAAGCACTCCAAGGCTTACCGCGCCGCCGCCGAGAAGATCGACGCTGGCCGCATCTACACCCCCATCGAGGCCTGCAAGCTGGTCAAGGAGACCAGCTCCAAGAACTACGATGCAACCGTCGACGTTGCTATCCGCCTGGGCGTTGACCCCCGCAAGGCTGATCAGCTCGTTCGCGGCACCGTCTCCCTGCCCAACGGCACCGGTAAGACCGTCCGCGTCATCGTGTTCGCCGCAGGCGAGAAGGCTACCGAGGCTGAGGCAGCTGGCGCTGACGTCGTCGGCTCCGAGGAACTGATCGAGAAGATCCAGGGCGGCTGGACCGACTTCGACGCAGCCATCGCTACCCCGGACCAGATGGCCAAGGTCGGCCGTGTCGCACGTGTCCTGGGTCCCCGTGGCCTGATGCCGAACCCGAAGACCGGCACCGTCACCACCGACGTTGCTAAGGCTGTTGCCGACATCAAGGGCGGTAAGATCTCCTTCCGCGTTGACAAGGCTTCCAACCTGCACGCCATCCTGGGCAAGGCCTCCTTCACCGCCGAGCAGCTGGCTGAGAACTACGGCGCTCTCATCGACGAGCTCCAGCGTCTCAAGCCCTCCTCCGCTAAGGGTGCTTACATGAAGAAGATCACCATCGCCTCCACCTCTGGTCCTGGCATCCCGGTTGATCCTTCCGTGCTGAAGAACTACGCAGGCTAATCCCATTTAGGCTGACAAGCTTCACCCGGCGCCCCCTACCGCACTTCTGCGGTAGGGGGCGCCGGCTTTGTATTTGCTAGTTTGGGCGCATGAAAATAGCTATCCTATCCCCATCTTTTGCTGCTGCCGGCGCTTTTTCTGACGTTCACGAGCAGGCCATGCGCAGACTTAAAGATTTAGGATTCGAACCAGTCGAATTCCCCACGACACGGGTCGTGGGTTCTAGCCCGGAAGATAGGGCGCGGGATTTTACTGCCGCCTTCGCAGATCCTGACATCGCCGCGGTTGTGGCCGTCATCGGTGGAGACGACCAGGTGACGGTGGTTCCCTTCGTAGACGATGAAGTCATCCGGGCGAACCCCAAGCCGTTTCTCGGGTACTCAGACAACACCAGCCTGCACAACCACCTGTGGCAGCTTGGCGTGCATAGCTTCTACGGCGGCTCCAGCCAAGTGCAGATTGGGCCGGGGCCCGGCATTGACCCCGAGCACTTGGCGTCTTTCCTGGCGGCGGTTCGCGATGGCGGGCGCATCGAAATCACCCCAGTTGCCATGTCCGAGGATTTCGGAGTCGACTGGAATGATCCCCGCTGTCTCACCGAATTTGGGACACGCACCCCTGCGCGCTCGTGGCGCTGGCGAGGAGCACCAACCTGCGTTGCGGGACCGACGTGGGGTGGTTGCTTCGAAGTCATTGACCAGCTGGCGATGGCCGGAAGGCTACCGCGACTCGAACAACTCGAAGGTCACATCGTGCTGCTGGAAGCCGCAGAAACACTCACGCCCCCGGATCAGATTATGCGTCGCGTCCGAGCCCTAGGGGAGTGGGGACTATTCAATGTTGCAGCCGGCGTGATGATTGCATCGCCACCGGTTAGCAGCCTGGAAGTGGTTCCGGACCCGGAGCAGCAGGAACGCAACTGGCATGCCCAGTGCGATGTGGTATTCGAGCAACTCCAGCGCTATAACCCTGATCTACCTGCAGTTTTCGGGGTCCCCTTTGGGCATACTCGACCGCAGTGGATCCTTCCTTATGGCGGTCAGGTGACCCTTGATGGTGAGTCGAGGAAGATTTTTGCTGATTACGATTTGCCATACCCGCGTCTCAAAGGGTAAGTTACCCCGAGAAGTTTGAAACGGCGCGTGTTCGCACGTGCCCGGCTCAAGTTTCACCGAAGACCGTCGGTCAGCGTTACCTAGTAACGCTCGAAGGAATCCATCATGTGGATCGGCCCACGCAGGAGGACTTGGAAGCTGAATCCCTCAATGAGGATGATGCGCCCTGTGCTCTTGCACGGGGCTTTTGTTTTGCAAAGGCCCCGGCGGAAACGACATTCGTACATTGAGGAAGGAGGCGAAGTAATGGCAAACGCTAAGAACACTGCTGCTGTGGCAGAGCTCAAGAGCCGTTTTGAAGAGGCTAACTCCATCGTGCTCACCGAGTACCGTGGCCTGTCGGTCGCTCAGACCACCGAGCTGCGACGCAAGCTTGGTGCTGATGTCCAGTACTCCGTCGCCAAGAACACCATGATCAAGCTGGCTTTGAAAGAAGCTGGCGTTGAAGGTCTTGATGATCTCCTGACCGGCCCGACCGCCGTTGCCTTTATTAAGGGCGAGGCTGTCGATGCTGCTAAGGCGCTGAAGGATTTCGGCAAGGATAACAAGGCATTCGTGGTCAAGGGTGGCTACATGGACGGCAACGTCCTGAGCTCCGCTCAGGTTGACGCCATCGCCGAGCTGGACAACCGCGAGACCACTCTCGCGAAGCTGGCTGGTGCCATGAAGGGCAACTTGGCAAAGGCCGCTGGCCTGTTCAACGCTCCTGCAACCAAGATGGCACGCCTCGGCGCTGCTCTGCAGGAGAAAAAGGAAGCGTAACCGAAACCTCGGTCGCATCCCCCATTAACTTCGCGGCCCACAGATATGGGCCCCACAAACTGAAAGGACTGCCACAATGGCTAAGTTCACCAACGATGAGCTCATCGAAGCTTTCAAGGAAATGACCCTCATCGAGCTCTCCGAGTTCGTCAAGCTGTTCGAGGAGACCTTCGAGGTCGAGGCTGCTGCTCCGGTTGCTGTTGCAGCTGCTGGTGCCCCCGCTGCAGGCGGCGCTGCTGCTGAAGAGAAGACCGAGTTCGACGTCGTGCTCGAGGACGCTGGCGCCAAGAAGATCGGCGTTATCAAGGCTGTCCGCGAGATCGTCTCCGGCCTGGGCCTGAAGGAAGCTAAGGAGCTCGTCGAGGGCGCACCGAAGGCTATCCTCGAGGGCGCTTCCAAGGACGACGCTGAGGCTGCTAAGACCAAGCTGGAAGAAGCTGGCGCTAAGGTCTCCCTCAAGTAAGTCTTTCGACTTTCTTTCGATTACCCCCACTCCCGCCCGGGAGCTGGGGGTTTTCCCGTCGTGGGAGGTGCTCGGCGAGTTTTCCTCGAGGCCTTAAAAAACTCGGCGAAGCTAATACTTTGGTGTTCGGTGGGGCTAGGGGCCTTTGGGCCGTGGTTGCAAAGCTCTCAAGGGTTTACACGTAAGCCACGTAAATTGGGGCGGAAAACCCGGCATCGCAGGAAAGCCATATTCAGCGCTTAGCCGGCGTTATTGGTAGCTCCCATGGGGATGTGGGGGCTTTGCCGGCCAAGCGCTTGCTGAAGCGGGTGGCTTAACTGGTCTTGCGATGTTGTCGGGGCCAAGTATTCGCCTGAGTAGCTATCGCCACCTCGCCACCTCGCCATCTAGTCGGCGATAGTGTCGATCTCCACGTGGGCTTCCATGGCCTTGTGGACGGGGCACTTGTCGGCGATGGTGAGCAGCTTTTCGCGCTGCGCATCGTCAAGGTGATCTGCGAAGGTGATAGTGCGGGTGAAGGTGGTGTTGCCCGGCTTGGTATCCACGGTGACGTTGACTCGGGTGTCGCCGAGTTCGAATCCCTTGCGGCGGGCGTACATGCGCATCGTCATGGAGGTACATCCGGCCAGTCCGGCGAGCATCATGTCAAAGGGGTTGGGACCTAGATCCTTGGCGCCGGGCACACTGGTGGGCTCGTCGAGTATGAAGCTGTGGGTGCTGGTGGCAATGGTGGTGGCGAAGTCGGAGGCGTCCTCCATGATGGCGGTGACTCCATCGGTGGGGTGGTCGATCTCGTTGTCTTCGTCTTCGGGGATTTCGATGTAGCGGCTGGCCCACGTTGCGATGACGTCTGCGGCGTAGGCGGCGTGGCCACGCTTGGTGAGTAGGTGGTCGGCGTCGTCGAGAGCGATGAAGCTCTTGGGCATGGGGGCAGCGCGGTAGATGCCTTGGGCGTTGTGGATGTCGACGAGTTCGTCGATGGGGGAGTGCATGACCAGAACCGGAACGGGGAGGTTCTCGATGCGTTGCTTTTGAGGGGTGCCGCAGATGTCGTCGAGGAAGTCCTGGGAGATGGTGACGGTTTTGCCGCCGATCTTGACGTCGGATTCGCCGTTGTCGCGGATGGTTTGGATGTCGTCGGCGAACAGTTTGGTGACGTGGCCTGGTTCGTAGGGGGCTGCGATGGAGACTACGGCTTTGAGGCCTTCGACGCTGCCGGCGGTGGCCAGGGCTGCGGCCCCGCCGAGGGAGTGGCCGATGAGTAATTCGGGTTGGCCGTGGTTTTTTCCTAGCCAGGAGATGGCGTCTTGGAGGTTTGTGCGGTTGGTGTGGAAGGTGGTGTCTTTGAAGTCCCCTTCGGATCCACCGAGTCCTGCGAAGTCGAAGCGCAAGACTCCGAAGCCGTGTTGGGCCAGCCGGCGGCTGATGCGGGTGGCGGCGGGGGATTTGGCGGAGCAGGCGAAGCAGTGCGCGAAGACCGCCCAGCTGGTGGGGGCGGTGTCGGGGAGTTCGAGGTAGGCGGCGAGGGTGTTGCCGTCACGAGTGGGGATTTCAACGGTTGTGGTTGCCATGTTTGTGTTCAACGTCTTTTTCGTTGATCTATTCCCGGCTGCTGGTGTTTTACCTGATAGGTGGCGTGTTAGTGCTGGTTGTGGTGGCGGGTGGGGATGATGGCGAATTCTGGGGTGGTCACCACGGTGGTGTGTGCGTCGTAGGTTTGTTTGATTTGTTGTGCGGTCAGTGTGGTGTGGGCGGGGCCGTGGTTGGTGATTTCTCCGTTGTCGATGAGCCATACGTGGTCGCCGTATTGTCCGGCGAGGGTGAGGTCGTGAATGGCGGCGACGACGGTGATGCCCGTGGTGGTGCGGATGTCGTCGATGAGGCTGAGTGCTTGTTGGGCTTTGCCGATGTCGAGGGCGCTGGTGGGCTCGTCGAGTAGTAGTACGGGTGCTTGGGTGGCTAGTGCCCGGCCGAGGGTGGCGCGTTGGAGTTCCCCGCCGGATATGTGGGTGATGTTTTTGGTGGCCAGTGTGTTAAGGCCGAGTTGGTGGAGGATGTCGTCGACGATGCGGTGGTCGGTGTGGCTGGGGTTGGCGAGGAGTTTGAGGTGTGGGGTGCGTCCGAGGAGGACGTAGTCGCGCACGCTCATTCCGTCGGGCAGTTGGGGGCGTTGTGGGCACAGGGCGATGGATTGTGCGGTTTTGGCGCGTTTGGCTTGGCGTGGGTCGATATCGCCGACGGTGAGTTCGCCGGTGGAGGGGATGAGTCCGGCTAGTGCTTTGAGCAGGGTGGTTTTGCCGGCGCCGTTGGGCCCTATGAGCATGTGCCAGCTGCCCGTGGGGATGTCGAGGTTGATGCCTGTGAGGTGTCGGGTGGCGAGGTTGCGGGTGGTGATCATGTGTTTTTCCTGGCGAGGAGCAGCATGAAGAAGGGGGCGCCGATGAAGGCGGTGATGACGCCGATGGGCAGTTCCGCGGGGGATAGGAGGGTGCGGGCGAGCACGTCGGTGGCGACGAGGAAGGTGGCCCCATAGATGGCGGATAGGGGGATGAGTAGCCGGTAGTCGGTGGTGATGGCGCGGCGGATGGCGTGGGGGATGATGATGCCGACGAAGCCGATGAGTCCGCTGTGGGCTACGGCGGTGGCGGTGGCTAGGGTGGCGGCGGCTAGTAGGGCGGCGCGGATGTGGGCGGGGTTGACGCCGAGGCTGGTGGCTTCTTCGTCGCCGACGGCGAGGAGGTTGAGTAGTTTTCCGCCGCCGCTCATGATGGCGATGGAGATGAGGATGGGGGCGGCGGCCAGGGCGATGTTGTTCCACCCGGAGGTGAGTAGGTGGCCGAGCATCCAGGAGTAGACGGATTTGAGGGTGTCGGCGTTGGCTTGTTGGAGGTAGGTTTGGGCGGCGCCGAACAGGGAGCCGGTGGCGACGCCGGCGAGGATGATGGTGGCGGGGTTGGTGTTGTGCCCGATGCCGCGGCTGACGATGAGGGTGAGGCCGACGGCGATGAGGGCGCCGATAAATGCTGCGGGGGTGGCGGCCCCGAGGGCGCCGGCGCCGCCGAGGGCGGCGAGGATGGTGACGGCGAGTCCTGCGCCGCTGGAGATGCCGAGGAGGTAGGGGTCGGCTAGTGGGTTGTTGAGGCAGCCTTGGTAGGTGGTGCCGGCGGCGGCGAGGGCGGCGCCGACGAGGGCGCCGAGGATGATGCGGGGGAGGCGCAGTTGGGTGAACACCACCAGGGCTTGGTTGTCCCAGTCCAGGCTTGTCAGGTCGTGGAGGTGGATGGGGTAGGCGCCGGTGGCGGCGGAGATCCACATCGCCACGATGAGGAGCACCGTGGCGATGCCGAGGTGGATGGTTGTGCGCATTTAGTGGGCGGTGGCGGTGGCGGGCAGGGTGGTGAGGTCGTGGGCGATGGCTTCGACCAGGTCGGCGATGCGGGGGCTCCAGCGGGATGCGATGTCGACGTTGAGGGGGTAGATGGCGTGGTTGGTGACGGCGGGGATGGTGTTCCAGCCGGGCCGGGCGGCGACGTCTGCGGCGGTGACTCCGCCGGCGCCTTCACTGTCGGCGAGGAAGATGATGTCGGGGTTGGCGGCGATGATGGCTTCGGGGCTGAGTTGCGGGTAGTCGCTGCCGTCGGCGGGGGCGATGGAGGTCATGCCGAACAGGCTGTAGACGTTGCCGAGGAAGGTGTGGTCGGTGATGGTGTAGAAGGTGGGGTCGACCTCGTGGTAGTACTTCAGGCCGTTGCCTTTTTCACCCGCGGTGGCGGTGGCTTTGTCGATGCGGGTTTGGGTGTCGGCGACGACGGCGGCGGCGTCGGCGACGTGGTTGGTCAGGGCGCCGAGTTGTTCGATTTGGGTGTAGGCGTCGGCGATGGTGTCGGCGGCGGGCATGACGATCACGGGTACGCCGACGGTGTTGAGGGCTTTTTCGAAGTCTGGGTTGGGGGTGGAGGTGACGACGAGGTCGGGTTTGAAGGTGAGGACTTCTTCGGCGGAGGGTTGGAAGCCGGAGAGTTCGGTGGTGGGTGCTTGGGGTGGGTAGGTGGAGTAGCTGTCGGCGGCGACGATGAGGTCGCCGGCGCCGACGGCGAAGAGGTCTTCGGTGGCGGTGGGGGATAGGGAGACGATTTTGGTGGGGGCTTTGTCGATGGTGACTTCCCCGATGGTCAGGGGCCAGTGGGTGGTGTCACCGTTGGTGTCGCCGGTGGTGGTGCCGCTGGTGTCGGTGTTGGTGGTGCTGCAGCCGCTGAGGGCGAGGGCGGCGGCGCTGAGCAGGGCGAGGATTTTACGCATGGGTGTGTCCTGGGTGTGTGCTGGGTGTTTGGGGTGGGCGACAGTGGGCGGCACAGGGCTGTCGCGATGGTTGTGTTTTTCTATTGTAGGAGTCGTGTGGGCGGTTGTATGGGGGTGTGGGGTGTGTGGGGTGGGGGTGGGTTACGATGTGCCCATGCTTCCCCGCTCGCGGCTTGCGCCGATTGCTTTGGTTGGTCTGGGTGCTTTGTTGCTCAGTGTTGGTTTTGTGCTGCCGATGTTTTTTCCGGCGGATAATCGTTTGCCTGCCGATCTGCATGGGTGGACGTATCGCTTGACGGATCCTCATGCCCAGGTGGGGGATGAGCAGCAGGGGGTGTACCGGCAGGTGCATGTGGATTTCACGCCCTCGGATGATGATGAGGTGTTGGCGCGGGTGGGGTCGGCGACGATGCGGATGGGCGATGGTCCGGAGTTGGAGCGGTTGTTGGATGCGGAGGTGGTGTCGTTTCGGATGGATCGTTTGTCGGGGGAGGCGGTTGGTTCGGCGACGTGGGCGACGGATTTGGCCTCACCGCCGCGGCAGCAGGGTATGGGGGGTTTGTGGTTGAAGTTTCCGGCGGATACCCAGCCGCGTTCTTATGGGGTGTTTGATCCGGTGACCCATCAGGCGATCTTGGCGCGTTTTGTGGGGGAGGACAATGTGAATGGGCGTCGGGTGTATTCGTTTGTGCAGACGGTGCCGAATACGGTGGTGGTGGCGCCGCCGGAAAAGGAGCCGTCGAGTGGTTTGGGGCCGCGCCCGGAGGTGTTGTTGGATCCTGCCGGCGATGCGGTGCAGGGAGTGATTGCTTCTGGCGCGCCGGTGGAGCGCTATCAGGCGACGCGCGAGCTGGAGGTGGACGCGGCTACTGGGGTGATTGTGGATATGCGGGTGCGCGCAAACAATTGGTTAGAGATGCCTGATGGTTCGCGGCAGCCGTTGTTGGCGTTCCAGGGTGGTTTTAGTGATGAGGATCGGGAGGCGATGTGGGATGTGGTGCGTCGTTTCCCGAGCACGACGGTGATTGATGATTCTTCGATCGTGCTGTTGGTTTTGGGTTCGTTGTCGCTGGTGGTGGGGGCGGCGACGACGGTGGTGGGGTTGCGTCGCCCGCGTTGGGGGCGCCGTGGGTGAGTGCCGTGGGTGAGTGAGCTGGTGGCCTGCCGGTGGCAGCCGGTGGGTTTGTGCGCGCTGTTTCTAGGGAAAAGGGCTGGACAAATGAGGGGTTGTCCTATAGCCTTAAACGTTGCGCTGGAATCTCTTGACCTGCGCGCACCATAGTTTTCTGCTGCTGCGCTCTAAAAGCGTCCCCCGAAACGCCTGTTCGGGACCATTTTTTGCACATGTTTTGTGTGGATGGTGGCCCGTGAAGCGTGTTGTTTCGAGTTGACCATACACCGCCCGTTTGGGGTTGGTGGTGATTGCCTCGCCGTGTGCGAGTGTTGTCTGTTGTGGTTGGTGACGCTGTTATGGCCCGCTGTACGCGTGTTACAGCAGCTTGGCTTATGGAGCGTGGCAGATCCGGGGGTTTCTTAAGGCAGAAACTAAAGCAGAAAAAACTTAGCGGACCCGGTGATCATATGGTGGATCATCGACCGCGTGAGGTGCTGGAAGGACGCATCTTGGCAGTCTCCCGCCAGACCAAGTCTCAGGCCGATATTCCCGGGGCTCCCGAACGTTATTCGTTCGCCAAAATTACCGAACCGATCGAGGTGCCGGGTCTTCTTGACCTGCAGCTCGATTCTTTCGCATGGCTCGTTGGCACGCCTGAGTGGCGTGAACGCATGCAGGAGGAGTCCGGTTCGGATGAGCCCGTAACCAGTGGCCTGGAGGACATTCTCTCTGAACTGTCCCCGATTCAGGACTACTCGGGCAACATGTCCCTGTCTTTGTCCGAGCCTCGTTTCGAGGACGTCAAAAACACTATTGATGAGTGTAAAGACAAGGACATCAACTACTCCGCCCCGCTGTATGTGACGGCTGAGTTCATTAATAACGAAACCAAGGAAATTAAGTCCCAGACTGTTTTCATCGGCGATTTCCCGATGATGACCGGTAAGGGCACTTTCATCATCAACGGCACTGAGCGTGTCGTGGTGTCCCAGCTGGTTCGTTCCCCTGGTGTGTACTTCGATGAGACCATCGATAAGTCCACCGAGCGTCCGCTGCACTCCGTGAAGGTCATTCCTTCGCGCGGTGCGTGGCTGGAGTTCGACGTCGATAAGCGCGATACCGTCGGTGTGCGTATCGACCGCAAGCGTCGCCAGCCGGTGACTGTTTTGCTGAAGGCTCTGGGCTGGACCACTGAGCAGATCCAGGAGCGTTTCGGCTTCTCTGAGCTGATGATGTCCACCCTGGAAAACGATGGTGTGTCCAACACCGATGAGGCGTTGCTGGAGATTTACCGCAAGCAGCGCCCGGGTGAGCAGCCGACCCGCGATTTGGCGTTGAGCCTGCTGGAGAACAGCTTCTTCCGTGCGAAGCGCTACGACTTGGCGAAGGTGGGCCGCTACAAGGTCAACCGCAAGCTGGGTCTCGGCGGCGACCACGAGGGTCTGATGACCCTGACCGAAGAGGACATTGCCACCACCATTGAGTACTTGGTGCGCCTGCACGCCGGCGAGCAGACCATGGTCTCTCCTGCTGGTGTGGAGATCCCGGTGGAGACCGACGATATTGACCACTTCGGTAATCGTCGTCTGCGTACCGTTGGCGAGTTGATTCAGAACCAGGTTCGAGTTGGTTTGTCCCGCATGGAGCGTGTCGTGCGTGAGCGCATGACCACTCAGGATGCGGAGTCGATCACCCCGACCTCCCTGATCAACGTGCGCCCTGTTTCTGCTGCTATTCGTGAGTTCTTCGGCACCTCCCAGCTGTCGCAGTTCATGGACCAGAACAACTCCCTGTCCGGCCTGACGCACAAGCGTCGTCTGTCGGCCCTGGGTCCGGGTGGTCTGTCCCGTGAGCGCGCCGGCATTGAGGTCCGCGACGTGCACCCGTCTCACTACGGCCGTATGTGCCCGATTGAGACTCCTGAGGGCCCGAACATTGGTCTGATTGGCTCGCTGTCGTCTTATGCGCGCGTCAACCCCTTCGGTTTCATTGAGACCCCCTACCGCAAGGTCGAAAACGGCCGCATCACCGACCAGGTGGATTACCTGACCGCTGATGAGGAAGACCGTTTCGTGGTCGCGCAGGCTAACACCCCGCACGACAAGGACGGCAACATCACCGAGCAGCGTGTGGTGGTGCGCGTCAAGGGCGGCAACATTGAGGTTGTCGAGCCGGACAAGATCGAGTACATGGATGTGTCCCCGCGCCAGATGGTGTCCGTGGCGACCGCCATGATTCCCTTCCTCGAGCACGACGATGCTAACCGTGCGCTGATGGGCGCCAACATGCAGCGTCAGGCTGTGCCGCTGGTGCGTTCCGAGGCTCCGCTGGTGGGTACCGGCATGGAGCTGCGCGCCGCCTACGATGCCGGTGACCTGGTCATCGCCGCTAAGGCTGGCGTGGTGGAGAACGTGTGCGCCGATTTCATCACCGTCATGGCTGATGATGGCACCCGCGAGACCTACCGCCTGCGCAAGTTCCAGCGCACCAACCAGGGCACCTGCTACAACCAGAAGCCCCTGGTGTCCATGGGTGACCGCGTGGAGCAGGGTCAGGTCATCGCTGATGGCCCCGGCACCGACAACGGTGAAATGGCGTTGGGCCGCAACCTGCTGGTCGCGTTCATGCCGTGGGAAGGCCACAACTACGAGGACGCCATCATCCTGAACCAGCGCCTGGTTGAGGAAGACATCCTGACCTCCATCCACATCGAGGAGCACGAGATCGATGCCCGCGACACCAAGCTTGGTGCCGAGGAAATCACCCGTGAAATCCCGAACGTGTCCGAGGACGTCCTCAAGGACCTCGACGAGCGCGGTATCGTCCGCATCGGCGCCGACGTCCGCGACGGCGACATCCTGGTCGGTAAGGTCACCCCGAAGGGTGAAACCGAGCTGACCCCGGAAGAGCGCCTGCTGCGCGCCATCTTCGGCGAAAAGGCCCGCGAAGTGCGCGACACCTCCATGAAGGTGCCCCACGGTGAGACCGGCAAGGTGATCTCCGTGCGCCGCTTCTCCCGCGAGGAAGACGACGATCTCGCCCCCGGCGTCAACGAAATGATCCGCGTCTACGTCGCCCAGAAGCGCAAGATCCAGGACGGCGACAAGCTCGCCGGCCGCCACGGCAACAAGGGTGTCGTCGGCAAGATCCTGCCCGCCGAAGACATGCCGTTCATGCCCGACGGCACCCCCGTCGACGTCATCCTGAACACCCACGGTGTGCCCCGTCGTATGAACATCGGCCAGGTGCTGGAAGTCCACCTCGGCTGGCTGGCAGCAGCCGGCTGGACCGTGGACACCAGCAACCCCGACAACGCCAAGCTGCTCGAGACCCTGCCCGAAGACCTCTACGAGGTTCCCGCAGGCTCCCTGACCGCAACCCCGGTGTTCGACGGTGCCTCCAACGAGGAACTGGCCGGCCTGCTCGCCAACTCCAACCCCAACCGCGACGGCGACGTCATGGTGGACGGCAACGGCAAGGCACAACTGATGGACGGCCGCTCCGGCGAACCGTTCCCGTACCCCGTCTCCGTCGGCTACATGTACCTGCTCAAGCTGCACCACCTCGTCGACGAGAAGATCCACGCCCGCTCCACCGGCCCGTACTCCATGATCACCCAGCAGCCGCTGGGCGGTAAGGCACAGTTCGGTGGCCAGCGCTTCGGTGAGATGGAGGTGTGGGCAATGCAGGCATACGGCGCCGCCTACACCCTGCAGGAACTGCTGACCATCAAGTCCGACGACGTGGTCGGCCGTGTCAAGGTCTACGAAGCCATCGTCAAGGGCGAGAACATCCCGGATCCGGGCATCCCCGAATCCTTCAAGGTTCTGCTCAAGGAGCTGCAGTCGCTGTGCCTGAACGTGGAGGTCCTCTCCGCCGACGGCACCCCGATGGAACTCGGCTCCACCGACGACGACGAGTTCGACCAGGCCGGCGCATCGCTGGGCATCAACCTCTCGCGCGACGAGCGTTCCGACGCCGACACTGCGTAACAACGCAGCCGCACCCCAGCTGGGGGTCGCACCCACCCGCCGCAACCTCCCGTTGTGGCGGGTGGGGTAGCAGCCACCAGCCCAAGGGGTAAACGAAAATATTGTTCACACTTATTTCACAAAACACCACTGACCTCACACCAACCGGCCGCCTGAGTTTTAAGGCGACCACCGTGAGGGCTGTAAGGGAAAGGGCTGTATAGCAGTGCTCGACGTCAATTACTTTGACGAGCTCCGTATTGGGCTCGCCACCGCCGACGACATCCGTCGTTGGTCCAAAGGCGAGGTCAAAAAGCCGGAGACCATTAACTACCGAACCCTCAAGCCGGAAAAGGACGGCCTGTTCTGCGAACGCATCTTCGGGCCCACCCGCGACTGGGAATGTGCCTGCGGTAAGTACAAGCGCGTCCGCTACAAGGGCATCATCTGTGAACGCTGTGGCGTCGAGGTGACCAAGTCCAAGGTGCGCCGCGAGCGCATGGGCCACATCGAGCTCGCCGCTCCCGTGACCCACATCTGGTACTTCAAGGGTGTCCCCTCCCGCCTCGGCTACCTGTTGGACCTGGCTCCCAAAGACCTGGAGCGCATCATCTACTTCGCCGCCAACATCATCACCAGCGTTGATGAGCAGGCGCGCCACTCCGACCTGTCCACTCTCGAAGCAGAAATGCTGATGGAGAAAAAGGACGTCGAAGCCGAAGCAGACTCCGACATCGCCGAGCGCGCACAAAAGCTCGAAGAAGACCTCGCCGAGCTCGAAGCAGCCGGCGCCAAGGCCGACGCGCGCCGCAAGGTGCAAAACGCCGCCGACAAGGAAATGACCCACATCCGCGAGCGCGCCGAGCGAGAAATCGCCCGCCTCGAAGAAATCTGGGACACCTTCGTCAAGCTCGCCCCGAAGCAAATGATCGTCGACGAGACCCTCTACACCGAGCTCGTCGACCGCTACGAGGACTACTTCACCGGCGGCATGGGTGCAGAAGCCATCCAGAAACTCATCCGCGGTTTCGACCTGGATGCCGAAGCCGAAGAGCTGCGCACCATCATCAACGAAGGCAAAGGCCAGAAGAAGATGCGTGCCCTCAAGCGCCTGAAGGTCGTCGCGGCCTTCCAGCGCTCCGGCAACGACCCGGCCGGCATGGTCCTGGACTGCATCCCGGTCATCCCGCCGGAGCTGCGCCCCATGGTGCAGCTCGACGGTGGCCGCTTCGCCACCTCCGACCTCAACGACCTCTACCGTCGCGTCATCAACCGCAACAACCGCCTCAAGCGCATGATCGACCTCGGTGCCCCCGAGATCATCGTCAACAACGAGAAGCGCATGCTGCAGGAATCCGTTGACGCACTGTTCGACAACGGTCGACGCGGTCGCCCCGTCACCGGCCCCGGCAACCGTCCGCTGAAGTCCCTGTCTGACCTGCTCAAGGGCAAGCAAGGCCGCTTCCGTCAGAACCTGCTGGGTAAGCGTGTCGACTACTCCGGCCGTTCCGTGATCATCGTCGGCCCGCAGCTGCGCCTGCACGAATGTGGCCTGCCGAAGCTGATGGCTCTCGAGTTGTTCAAGCCCTTCGTCATGAAGCGCCTGGTCGAGCGCCAGTACGCCCAGAACATCAAGTCCGCCAAGCGCATGGTCGAACGCCAGCGCTCCGAGGTGTGGGACGTCCTCGAAGAGGCCATCGCCCAGCACCCGGTGATGCTCAACCGTGCACCCACCCTGCACCGCCTGGGCATCCAGGCCTTCGAGCCGGTCCTGGTCGAGGGTAAAGCCATCCAGCTGCACCCGCTGGCCTGTGAGGCCTTCAACGCCGACTTCGACGGTGACCAGATGGCAGTCCACCTGCCGCTGTCCGCAGAAGCCCAGGCCGAAGCCCGCATCCTGATGCTGGCCTCCAACAACATCCTGTCTCCCGCATCCGGTAAGCCGCTGGCTATGCCGCGTCTGGACATGGTGACCGGCCTGTACTTCCTCACCCTGGAAAAGCCGCTCGACGAGTTCGGCGGCCAGGGCGCCTACCAGCCCGCCACCGAGGAAGGCCCCGCCACCGGCGTGTACTCCTCCGTCGCCGAGGCCATCATGGCCTACGACCGCGGCGTGCTGGGCCTGCAGGCACCCATCAAGGTGCGCATCAGCCACCTGCGTCCCCCCGCGGACGTCGAAGCCGAGCAGTTCCCCGACGGCTGGCAGCAAGGCCAGACCTGGATGGCTCACACCACCCTGGGTCGCGTGAAGTTCAACGACCTGCTGCCCTGGAACTACCCCTACCTGGAAGGTGTCATGGTCCGTAAGGGCGGCGGCACCGACAAGATCATGCTGGGCGACGTCATTAACGACCTCGCCGCCCGCTACCCGATGATCACCGTCGCCCAGACCATGGACAAGATGAAGGATGCCGGTTTCTACTGGGCAACCCGCTCCGGCGTGACCATCACCATGTCCGACGTGCTGGTGCTTCCGAACAAGGACGAAATCCTTGATCGCTACGAGGCCGAAGCCCGCGAGATCGAGCGTAAGTACTGGCAGCAGGGTGCTCTCACCCCGCGCGAGCGCTACGACCGCCTCGTGGAACTGTGGAAGGACGCCACCGACACCGTCGGTAAGGCCGTCGAGGACCTGTACCCCGACGACAACCCGATTCCGATGATCGTGAAGTCCGGCGCTGCCGGTAACATGCGTCAGATCTGGACCCTGGCCGGCATGAAGGGCATGGTCGTGAACTCCAAGGGTGAATACATCACCCGCCCGATCAAGACCTCCTTCCGTGAGGGCCTGACCGTGCTGGAGTACTTCAACAACTCCCACGGCTCCCGTAAGGGCCTGGCCGATACCGCGCTGCGTACCGCAGACTCCGGCTACCTCACCCGTCGTCTCGTCGACGTCGCCCAGGACGTCATCGTCCGCGAAGAAGACTGTGGCACCCGCCAGGGCATCGACTGCCTGGTCGCCGTCGACAACGGCAACGGCACCTTCAGCCGCCACTCCCTGGTCGAAACCTCCGTGGCCGGCCGCGTGCTCGCCAAGGACGCCATCGGCGTCGACGGCGAAGTTGTTCTCGAAGCCGGCACCGACCTCGGCGAACTCGACATCGACCTGCTGGTCGAAAAGGGCGTCAAGTCCGTCAAGCTGCGCTCCGTGCTGACCTGCCAGACCCCCACCGGTGTCTGCGCCAAGTGCTACGGCCGCTCCATGGCCTCCGGCAAGCAGGTCGACATCGGCGAAGCCGTCGGCATCGTCGCCGCCCAGTCCATTGGTGAGCCCGGTACCCAGCTGACCATGCGTACCTTCCACCAGGGTGGTGTCGGTGGCGACATCACCGGCGGTCTGCCCCGTGTCCAGGAACTGTTCGAGGCCCGAATCCCCAAGAACAAGGCCCCGATCGCTTCCGTCGACGGACGCATCCACCTGGAAGACGAAGGCAACTTCTACACCCTGACCATCACCCCGGACGACGGCTCCGACAACGTGGTCTACGAGAAGCTGTCCAAGCGCCAGGGCCTGGCCTACATCACCGCCCCGATGGAAACCAACCCCGATGCCACCATCGAGCGCGAGCTCCAAGACGGCGACCACGTCACCGTCGGTGAGCGCCTGCTGCGCGGCCCGGCCGACCCGCACGACGTCCTGGACATCCTGGGTCGCCGCGGTGTCGAACAGCACCTCATCGACGAGGTGCAGGCCGTCTACCGTGCACAGGGTGTGGCCATCCACGACAAGCACATCGAGATCATCATCCGACAGATGCTGCGTCGCGGAACCGTCATCGAATCCGGCACCACCGAGTTCCTGCCCGGCACCCTGGTCGACCTCGCAGAAGCCAAGATCGCCAACCGCGAGGCAGTGCAAAACGGCGGCCAGCCCGCCGAGCTGCGCAACGAGATCATGGGTATCACCAAGGCCTCGCTGGCAACCGAATCCTGGCTGTCCGCCGCCTCCTTCCAGGAGACCACCCGAGTCCTGACCGACGCCGCCATCAACAAGCGTTCGGACAAGCTCATCGGCCTCAAGGAAAACGTCATCATCGGTAAGCTGATCCCGGCCGGTACCGGTATCTCCCGCTACCGCAACATCCAGGTCAAGCCGACCGAGGCCGCACGCTCCGCTGCGATCTCGATCCCGACCTTCGGTGACTCCATCTACGCCGACGACACCTACACCGGTGCCGCCGTGCCGCTGGACGACTTCAGCTAGTCGCTAGCTGATTGAAAAGCAAAACGCCCCAGGATAATTTCCTGGGGCGTTTCGTCATTCCCGGGGCAAAACAGCCACTCGGGAAACGCAAAAGGGTATGCCAACAGCAATGCTCAACCACCAAGTAACCCGCAGCCAGGGGGGAAACGGTCGCGTACTTTTCGGCCGCTGGGATCTTCTAGGGGATGATCGCCCGATCAAACGCCGTTCGCACCGCATCTTTAGGCAGACGCTCCTGCTCCAAGCGGAAAGGGAAGGGGTGGTCACATAGCCAGTCGAAAAGGAGTGATTCCTCCATGCTGAGATGTGCCCCGGCTTGTGGAGCCGGTGCAGTTTCTTCAACAGCAAGGTTCTCCCACCGGCGTGCAGTTGCAATATCCATCAGCACGCTTTGTGCGTGGGGTGCATGTACTCGGAAAGCGCTGAGGATATTCAATCCGTGGGTGTCTATATCGCCCCAGTACAACACGTCGACTTCCGACAGCCAGGGGAGTGCTAATTCGCGAGCAGCGTAGCCTGCCCCAAAAATTGCAAGAGTCGAGGGCACAGCGGGCAAGCTGTGATAGCTCGCCAGATTCTCGACCACCACGATCCGTTGTGGCGGGTGAGGAACACAGGAAAGAAGAAAATCGGGGTCCGATAATTCCTCGAAAGCCAGCCCAATCCGACGGAAACCGGCAATCGAAATACTTTCATCAAGGCTTCTCAAATCGATGAGCCTGCTGGTGTTGCCGAAGGTTTGCTTACCCACCAGCGCTTCGATCACAGCCCGGTGGTGGGAAAACCATTTGGTGTCCACGCCTTCAACGGGGAGGTCGCGCTCAGACATCGAGGAAATGCTGGATTGATTCTCGGAAATCCAGTGCGCCACAGTAATGACTGATCCCAGATGTTTGCTGTCTAGCCTCGCCCAGGACGCCATGCAGGAACGCAGCTTGCGTATATCAGCATCCGGGAATGCCTCGCGTAGCCGGTGTACGTTGCTGCGGGCCTGTTCAAATTGGGTTGGGCAAACCGCAACGGAGGTGGCGTCTTTTGCAGTGGACATGCTGGCGACTGTGGCGATATCGGTGCTGTTGCGGAAACGAATGCGAGCCGGCAATTGTGTGCGCCCAAAATGGCCCAGCGATTTGGTGATCCACTCGACTTCGCCGGGCAAAGGGTCCTGTGACCAGTGCGCAATGAAGTCGCGCACTGCCTGGGGATTGTCTATTGCTTGCCGCGCGGTAGGGACGGCGAGGGCAATACTGAGTGGGGAATCATCGCCCAGTACTCGATCCCGATAGGAGTTTCTATACGAGCGCCACACTTGCTCGCAGACGTCGGCAACAGTTTTCATGAGTTTTCAACCTCAAACAGTTCCTGTTGCCCGGATTGCGCGGGCTTCGCAGGCAATTGTGGAACTTCCTCGTCGTGTGCTGCAGAATTTCGCTCACTGGCGGTTGCGGTGTCGTCGTTCGTGAGGCTGGACAGACGTTCCACTGGCAGGAGAGTTACGTCGGAGCGTTGCCTGTCAGGGCAGCGAATGACAGCCAACCCGCCAATGTAGTCTTGCAAAGTTTGCAGCATTTTTTCCGGGGTAGCCAAGATCATGTGGAATCCGAATGCGGTGAAGACACTCAGCACATAGCGCGTGAAGTTCGTGTCTGACAGGGCAAACGCTTCATCCAGCACAACGGTTCCGTAGGCAGGGTAGACGGTTCCTTCGAGCTCTAGGCGTCCGCGCCTGGCCCGCGCGGTGGCAACACCTGCGCCGGTTAGCTGGTAACGCAGGGCTGCGGCGAGGCAGAAGAACACGAGTTTTTGCGCCTGCCCACCTGATAGGCCGGCGGAGGAATCGTATACGGCGCCTTCGTGACCCTCATCGTCGATTTCGACGCCAAGGAAGCTCACATGCAGGCGGGTATCGAGACGCAGTTTGAGCAGGCGCGCGGGGTTTTTGTCGCTGACTTGAAGCTTGTCGATGATGTCTTTGAGCACCAGGAAGCGCTTCTCGGCGTCTTCGGCCGTCTCGTCGATAAGCAACCCATCGACTGCGGTGCGAAGCTGGTCAATGAACTGTCGTGCCTGCTGTGGAAGGCTGTCTTTAACGTGGATCTGAAGGTGGGTTCCTTTATCGAAGTACACCTGGCGCAACCCATCGTTGACGGGGGTGAGTTCCTCACGGATTCTGCCCGGAGCTTGGCGAATTTGGGTGAGCAGGCGAGAGATGTTGTCCTGGGTTTGGTTGCGCAGCAGTTCAACGAATTTGTCTTCGAAGCGCGGTAGATCGTCGCGCTCTAGTTTGTCGAGTAGCGCAAGAAAGTCCCCGCGGCCGTCGAGACCGCTGGCAAAATCACCTGTACGCTCCGGCCACGTTGTCCGGAATTCGGCCATGGCACCGATGGCTTTTCCTTCGGCTTTGTTGACAGTTTCATTCGCTGCCTTGAGGTCAGCGTCAATGTCCTTTGAGACGGCGTTGCGTACTTCCTCGATGTTGTTGATGTGGGCGCGTCGGGTATGCCGGTTGATGCGCTCATTGAGCCGCGTCCGGGTGTCAGTGGGGATGGGGGGAATGTGCTGGAGTCGGACAGAGACGTTTTCGAGCTGTTTTTGGGTGTTGTCGATCGTGGTTCGCATCGCACCGAGCTGCTGGTCTAGCGATGATCGTTGCTGATCATGTGCATGTGCTTGGGCGTCGAGGTCGGCGAGTTGGCGGTTGAGTCGTGCAGTGTCAGGGTCTTGTTGGGATAGTTCCTCAAGGGCCTGTTGCAGTTGGGTGACGCGCAACCGCGCAGATTCGACGTCGATGTCGGCGTAGGCGGTGGTTTCGAGAAGCCGATGGCAAATGTTTTTCTGCGTGTTGAGCTGAGAAAACTGCTGATCAATGGCTTCGGAGTTGGCGTGTGCCGTGTCGTATTCCTTGGTCAGTTTGGAGATCAAGGCGGTCAGCGCCTCGATTTTGGTGTCCGAGTTTTTTGATAGCACCCAGCGGGAGCGATCGTTGCTTAATGCGCGGTCGTCTTTTTCGTGCCGTGTTGCGGAGTGTTTGATCTGGCCTTGTTGGGTAATCGCCTTGTCGGTGGTGGTGAATTCCTCGACGCTGGTGACGAGTCGGTAGTTGAATCGTTCGGAAAGTTGCGCCTGGAGGTAGGCGTGCCAGCGCCCAGGTTCGACGGTGATCAGGGATGCGATGGTGTTGGGTTCGAAAGGGTGGGGGTGTGCGTGTTCGTGGCGGCGGGTGAGTCGCCGGTAGCTCAGGCGGGTGCGGAGGTTGTTGTCGTTGATGGCTTTGGCGACTGTTGTGTAGTGCTCGTCGGGGACAATCATGGTGCGTCCCAGACTTGCTAGCAGCTTTTCTGCTGCGGGTTGCCAGTGGGCGTGTTCTTCGTCGATGTAGATCAGTTCGGCGATGAAGGGCAGGTCGTGGGAGTGTAGGCCGGTATGGCGGCAGATGATGCTGCGGGCGTGGGTGAGCCGGCTGTCGAGCGCGGAGCCGGTTTTTCGAACTGCTTCGAGTTCGTCGCGGGCTGCTTTGAGGTTAAGTTGTGCCACGCCTTCGGTGGTGTAGAGGTCCTTGCGTTGTTTCTGTTTGCGGTTGAGTTCTTGGTCGATGTCTTTTTGGGTGGTTGCTATTTGGGCTAGGAGTTCGCGGAAGCTGTCCTCGTTGGTGGGGTAGAGGGCTTGAAGTTGTTGGAGTAAGTGGCTGAAGGTGTCGGCGGCTTGTTGCACGCGCGCTAGTTCTTTTGTGGCGTTGTCGTGTTCGGCGGTGAGTTTGGGTAGTTCGGCGTCCGCTCGGCCGTCGAGTTGGTGTTGGATTAGCGTGCGGTTTTTGTTGACGTGGGCAATGGCGTCGCGGAGGGTGGATAGTTTGTGTTCGAGGGCGTTGCGTTGTGAGGTGCAGTCGTCGAGTTGGGTTTGGAGGGAGGTTTCGGTGATTTCGAGTACGACGCGTTCGAGTGCTGTGGCGTCTTGAGTAAGTTGTTTGGCTTGGGCGTTAAATTCTGCGATGGTCAGGTCGGCTTGCCTGATGGGGGTGAGTTTTTCGATTTGTTTTTTGGCGGCGGTGACGGATAGGTAGGCGCTGTGGAGTTCTTCGAATTGTGCGACGGCGTCTGCTGCGGTTTTGAGGGTGTCTGGTTCGGGCAGCATGAACGTCCGCATCAGTTCGTTGAGGTCGCTGAGTTGTTTTGCGGCTTGGGTGTAGTGCAGCAGGTTGAGTGCTTGTTCGTCGGGGATGCCGATGTGGCTGCGGAGGGAGGTGAGGAATTTTGTGTGTGAGGGGCCGACGTGGAGGAGTTGGGGGAGGATCTTTTTGGCTGTTGCTGCCCGGTTTTTGGAGTTGGCTAGTTTTTTGAGTTGTTGGAGGTCGACGGCCCCGGGGGTGATGAAAAAGAGGTTGGTGATGGCGGAGGCGTTCATGCAGCTGGCGGTGAGGAACATCATTCTGACCGCGGAGATGGTTTGGCCGAGGCCGTTGTCGTAGCGCACGGCGATGGCGCTGAAGGTTCCTCCGGTGCGTAGGTAACTGTTGGTGACTTCGTCGATGTCGCTGGCGTGGACGCGTTTCCAGGCTCCGCGGCAGTAGGAGATGAGGCTGCGTCCTTTATCGCCACTGGCGCTGTTGAAGCTTTGGCGGTTGGGTGGGGTGATGACTGCGGTGAGTGCGTCGATGAGGGTTGATTTTCCGGAGCCGGAGCCTCCAGATATGAGGAAGCCTTTCCGTGCGATGGGGATGTGGTGGAGTCCGTCGAAGGTGCCCCAGTTTGCGACGTCTAGTTGGGCGAGCCGGTATTGGCCGGGTAGTGGTGTGGCTGTGGTGGGTGCTGTGGTGATGGTGTTCATGGGGTGGGGGTTTCGTTGTCTGCGGGGTTGTTGGGGGTGTCGGGGTTGTTGGTGTTGGGTGGTGTTTGGGGGTGGAGGAGGTCTTCGTAGGCTTGTGTGAGGGCGGCGATTTTTTCTGCGTCGAAGATCAGGCGCAGGACGGGGGATACTTCGTAGCGGCCGGGGGTGCGGGTTTTTGTGATCAGGGAGTAGTCCTGCAGTTTTTGCCAGCTGGCTTGGAAGCGTTTGCGTTTGGCGGCTTTGTCGGTGCCGGTGGCTTGGAGGTAGTGCTCGATGGCTTCGAAGGTTTCTTCTTGGTCGACGATGGTGCGTTGGTTGGGTGAGGTGAGCACGAGTTCGCGGCGTAGATGTAGCAGGGTGACTGATTGGATGAAGGTGAGAGGCACGCTGCGGAAGAGTTGGCGGGAGTCTTCTAGTTCGGTGTCCCAGCTTTTGGCGTAGGCGATTCCGGAGGCGTCGTCGACGATGAGGGTGAGGAAGAGGTTGTCTAGGTGGCTGCGCAGGAGCTTTTGGTGGGCGGTGACGGTGCGGAAGATTTCGGGGTGTTTTGTTGCGGACACGTAAGGCCCGCGGAGGAGTTGTCCGAGTGCTCTGCGTTGGGCGGCGTCGAGGGTGCCGGTGTCGTTGTCGGTGAGTTGGGTGCTGTTGGTGGGTTCCACGTCAGTCACGTGTGTTTATCCTTGGGTACTTGCGGGTGGGGGTGTGTGTTTTTCTGCGGGGTTGCGGGTGAACATCCAGGTGGGGACGTGGGTGCGCATGCGTCCGTGGGGGCTGTCCCATTCGATGGTTTCGGTGCCGCCGAGTGGTTGGGCGTTGTCGAATGCGAGTTTTAGCATGCCGACAACGCTTGCTAGGCCTTGGGTGCAGGGGTGGATGGTGATGATTTCGCCGATGGTGGCGGTGTGTTGTTGGGTGAGGACGTCGTTGATGTTGTGTTGGAGTTCGGCGAAGTCGATTTCGGATTCGCGGACGCGGGCGGCTAATTCTTCGAGGCTGGCATTTCCTGGGGGTGCTTCTGCGAGGACGTCGTCGATGAAGGATTCTTTGGGGTCGTGGAGGGTGAGTCTTGATATGGGTTGGAGGGAGCGGGTGGTCAGTTCGAGGTCGATGCCGAGTGCTTTGGTTGGTTTGGTGGTGGCGCCGACTTGTGCGGCCAGTGCTTGGGCGTCGGTGATTGCGCTGAGCAGGGCTTGGCTGCTTTCGGCTTCGCGGGATTGCACGAAGCGGCGGAGCGAGCGTGCGAGTTGGGTCATGGAGTCGTGGACTTCGGTGGCGGCCCCTTCGAGGTTCCTGATCAGCCAGGCGAGTTCCTCACGTTTGTGTCGGTCCATGTTTTGCATGAAGGGGCGGGATAGGACTGCGGATAGTGAGGCGGATAGGTGGGCGGAGGCTTCTGGGTCGAAGAGCAGTTCGTAAAAGCCGTGGAAGGAGCGGCCGGCGTCGGAGTCGTTGATGAGGTCGACGCCGCGAAAGACGTTTTCGAGGACGCTGGCTGCGCTGATATCGCGGGTGAGGATGCTGCTGCGGAGGCTGGTGGCGAGTTCTTCGACGTCGGATCGGACGCGGCTGAAGTCGGCGGGCATTTCGCGGACGAGGGTGAGGATGTCGTTGGCGTGTTCTAGTGCTGCTGTTTCGTTGATGACATCGACACCTTGTTGCTTGATTCGTGCGATGCGCGCGTCGATGAGGGCTTTTTCTTCCTCTAGGCGTTCGATGACGGCGTGGCTATTGGGGTCGGTGGTGTTGGCTAGTTTGGTGAGCTGGTCTGTCAGCGTTGCTAATCGTGAACGGGTGGCGCTGCTGCTGGGGGAGGATAGTTGGAAGACGTAGTCCAGTGCGGTGTGCGCTTGGGTGCTTAATTCATATGTTTCTTCTGTGCTGCGCTGGGGGCTGCGGCGGATGAGATAGCCCTGTTTGACCCAATCGTTGATGTAGGCGATGGCGGTGCGGGGGAGTTCGAAATGGGTGCGGAGTTGTTCTAGAGCATCGCTTACTTCCTCCACCAGGCGTGAGCCTTCAATGGATCGCCTGCCGGCGTGGAAGATGTGACCCAACGTTGCGGCGATGATGGGGCCATTGTCGGCGCGTAGAAGTGCCCAAGCGGGGCTTGACTCGGCGAGCCTTTGATTGGTCAGGGCGTGGGCGACAATGCCGATTGCCTGCGGTGTGGTGGGGGTGGTGTCCAGGCGCGGGCTGAACTGTTGGCCCGAATCGGTGCCGGCGGGCTGCGTTGCGGCTAAAGGTGTGTGGTCGCCGTAGTTGATGCCGGGGTGTGGGGGGATTGAGGCCGCAGTGTCCATAAACAGAAACCCTAATCAACACCGACGGGAGTTGGTGTCGCTTTGGAAGCCAAGTCTGCGGAGGGGCCAAGCGGGGCCAAGGGTATACAAGGGGGTAAGTGAAGTGCCTAACAATAATTAGTAGATGCCGAAGACCTGCGGTAGTGTTGTCTAGTCCCAGTGTTTTGGGATAAGTGCGCCTTGTGTCGCCCCGCGGCACCAGACGTACGGACAATGAAGAACACCGACCGGTTGGGCGCAGCCCGCACTTCTTAGGAAAAGAACTCATCGAGCGCTTTTCCCCGAATTCTTTGTACAGTGTGGTTGCGATCGGCTCCCCCAGTTTTGGCAGGAGTCATTGGCGAAGCTCCAGCACCATAGCCTCGAATTAGGTACCCAGGTAGCTGTCTACGCCGGGCCGGTCACATATGAAAGATGGTTTATGCCTACTATTCAGCAGCTGGTCCGTAAGGGCCGCCACGATAAGACCGCTAAGGTCAAGACTGCGGCCCTGAAGGGCTCCCCGCAGCGTCGTGGTGTGTGCACCCGTGTGTACACCACCACCCCGAAGAAGCCGAACTCCGCTCTCCGTAAGGTTGCCCGTGTGCGCCTGACCTCCGGTATTGAGGTTTCCGCATACATTCCGGGCGAGGGCCACAACCTGCAGGAGCACTCCATGGTGCTCGTGCGTGGTGGTCGTGTGAAGGACCTTCCCGGTGTCCGTTACAAGATCATCCGCGGCACCCTCGACACCCAGGGTGTCAAGGACCGCAAGCAGGCCCGCTCCCGCTACGGCGCCAAGAAGGAGAAGTAAACCATGCGTAAAGGTGCAGCCCCGAAGCGCCCCGTCGTCAAGGACCCGGTGTACGGCTCTGAGGTCGTGACCCAGCTGGTCAACAAGGTCCTGCTGGACGGCAAGAAGTCCACCGCCGAGCGCATCGTCTACGGTGCCCTCGAAATGTGCCGCGAGAAGACCGGTACCGACCCGGTCGGTACCCTCGACAAGGCTCTGGGCAACATCAAGCCCGACCTCGAGGTCCGCTCCCGCCGTGTTGGTGGCGCCACCTACCAGGTTCCGGTTGAGGTTCGCCCCGGCCGTGCAAACACCCTGGCTCTGCGTTGGTTGGTGAACTTCACCCGCCAGCGTCGCGAGAACACCATGACTGAGCGTCTCGCCAACGAGATCCTCGATGCCGCTAACGGCCTCGGCGCTTCCGTGAAGCGTCGCGAGGACACCCACAAGATGGCCGAAGCCAACCGCGCTTTCGCCCACTACCGCTGGTAAGAGCCTCATTCATGCACTTTCGCCCCGCCTCGTCGACGCTTGTCCAACCACCATTGTGTGGCCTTCGGACCCGGCGCCGCGGGCGGGGCGGACGTGTATGCGGCCACCCCTGGTCGTTCACCTTGGGTGGCTCTGCCCCGACGCGTATCGCGTTGACGTGGCAGAATAGCTGTGAACAACCTTCGCCCGTTCACTGAATAAACCATCCCACCAACCCTGGTGTGATCCCCTCGCGCTGTGAGGCGGTCGTGGTAGGGCGGGGTGTTGGGCGACACATTCTTTTAAGAAACGCAAAGTTGGGAAGTAAAAGTGGCACAAGAAGTGCTTAAGGACCTCAAGAAGGTTCGCAACATCGGCATCATGGCCCACATCGATGCCGGTAAGACCACCGCTACCGAGCGCATCCTCTTCTACACCGGTATCAACCGTAAGGTCGGCGAGACCCACGACGGTGCCTCGACCACCGACTGGATGGAGCAGGAGAAGGAGCGCGGTATCACCATTACCTCCGCTGCTGTCACCTGTTTCTGGAACGGTAACCAGATCAACATCATCGACACCCCCGGCCACGTCGACTTCACCGTCGAGGTCGAGCGTTCCCTGCGTGTCCTCGACGGCGCAGTCGCCGTCTTCGACGGCAAGGAAGGCGTTGAGCCGCAGTCCGAGCAGGTGTGGCGTCAGGCTGCCAAGTACGACGTCCCGCGTATCTGCTTCGTCAACAAGATGGACAAGATGGGTGCAGACTTCTACTTCACCGTCCAGACCATCATTGACCGCCTCGGCGCTAAGCCGTTGGTTATGCAGCTGCCGATCGGCGCTGAGGATGACTTCGACGGCGTCGTCGACCTCATCGAGATGAAGGCCATCACCTGGCGCGGCAAGGTCGAGGTTGGCGCTGACGCCACCATCGAAGAGATCCCCGCCGACCTGGCCGACAAGGCTGCTGAGTACCGCGAGAAGCTCCTCGAGACCGTTGCCGAGTCCGACGAAGAGCTCATGGAGAAGTACTTCGGCGGCGAAGAGCTGACCACCGAGGAAATCAAGGCTGCCATCCGCAAGATGACCGTCGCTTCCGAGGTCTACCCCGTTCTGTGTGGCTCCGCCTACAAGAACAAGGGCATCCAGCCGCTGCTCGACGCAGTCATCGACTACCTCCCGACCCCGCTGGACATCGGCGAGGTTCACGGCCACGCTGTCGGCGACGACACCACCGAGCTGACCCGTAAGCCCTCTGTTGAGGAGCCCTTCGCAGCTCTGGCCTTCAAGATTGCCGCTCACCCCTTCTTCGGCAAGCTGACCTTCGTCCGCGTGTACTCCGGTGTCGTTGAGCCGGGCGCACAGGTGGCTAACTCCACCAAGGGTAAGAAGGAGCGCATCGGCAAGCTGTTCCAGATGCACGCCAACAAGGAGAACCCGGTCGACGAGGCACGCGCAGGTAACATCTACGCGTTCATCGGCCTGAAGGACACCACCACCGGTGACACCCTGTGTGACCCCAACAACCAGATCATCCTGGAGTCCATGGACTTCCCGGATCCGGTGATCGAGGTCGCTATCGAGCCGAAGACCAAGGCCGACCAGGAGAAGCTGTCCAACGCTATCCAGAAGCTGGCCGAAGAGGACCCGACCTTCACCGTCAAGCTCGACGAGGAAACCGGCCAGACCGTCATCGGCGGCATGGGCGAGCTCCACCTCGACGTCCTGGTTGACCGCATGAAGCGCGAATTCAAGGTCGAGGCAAACGTGGGTGCCCCGCAGGTTGCTTACCGCGAGACCATCCGCAAGCCCGTCGAGAAGCTCGAATACACCCACAAGAAGCAGACCGGTGGTTCCGGTCAGTTCGCTCGCGTTATCATCGCGATCGAGCCCTACGCTCCGGATGCAGACTCCCTCGAAGAGGGCGAGTCCGCTATCTACAAGTTCGAGAACGCCGTCACCGGTGGTCGCATCCCGAAGGAATACATTCCTTCCGTCGACGCTGGTATCCAGGACGCAATGCAGTACGGCTACCTGGCTGGCTTCCCGCTCGTCAACATCAAGGCCACCGTCCTCGACGGTGCATACCACGAAGTTGACTCCTCCGAAATGGCCTTCAAGGTTGCTGGTTCCCAGGCCCTGAAGGAAGCTGTCGCCAAGGCAAAGCCGGTCCTGCTGGAGCCGGTCATGGCCGTGGAGATCACCACCCCCGAGGAGTACATGGGCGAGGTTATCGGCGACGTGAACTCCCGCCGTGGCCAGGTTCAGGCCATGGAAGACCGCGCCGGCGCCAAGCTGGTCAAGGCTAAGGTTCCGCTGTCCCAGATGTTCGGCTACGTCGGCGACCTGCGTTCCAAGACTCAGGGTCGTGCGAACTACTCCATGATCTTCGACTCCTACGCCGAGGTTCCGGCCAACGTTGCTACCGACATCATCGCCGAGCGCAACGGCACCGCTAACTAAAAGACTTCCCCGCCCGCAAGAAGTGAACATTCACAGCTTGCAGCCAGGGGCGGGGAGTACACCTTAAGGGAGAGCTTGTCCGCGGCAGTATCTGCCGGGAAAGCTTCCCTCCCCGCCAGGTTCATGAGCAATCGTGAATATGGCGGGGGCGGTCCGGTGAGTTTCTCGGCACCACACATGTGCTGTGGAAATTCGAGAAACTGACCGGGCCGTTACCCCTGAAAATGACAACGACACGCCGCAGGATTTGTTAATCACGCGATGTGTCTCTAGTATCGGGTAACTGGCACAAAGTAAACCGCTACTTTTTAGCGGCCGCACATTATGCGGTTGTTGCCAAGTAGTACACCACCTTACGTGGCTGCGAGAGTCGTAGCCACCGCGAAGTCCAGGAGGACATACAGTGGCAAAGGCGAAGTTCGAGCGTACAAAGCCGCACGTCAACATTGGTACCATTGGTCACGTCGACCACGGTAAGACCACTCTGACCGCAGCCATCACCAAGGTTCTGGCTGACGAATACCCGGATCTCAACCAGGCTTTCGCCTTCGACTCCATCGATAAGGCACCGGAGGAGAAGGAGCGTGGCATCACGATCAACATCTCCCACGTTGAGTACCAGACTGAGAAGCGTCACTACGCTCACGTCGATGCTCCCGGCCACGCCGACTACATCAAGAACATGATCACCGGCGCTGCTCAGATGGACGGCGCTATCCTCGTGGTCGCCGCTACCGACGGCCCGATGCCGCAGACCCGTGAGCACGTTCTGCTTGCTCGCCAGGTTGGCGTTCCCTACATCCTCGTCGCTCTGAACAAGTGTGACTCCCCGGATGTCGACGAAGAGATGATCGAGCTCGTCGAGATGGAAGTTCGCGAGATGCTCGCAGAGCAGGACTTCGACGAAGAGGCTCCCATCATCCAGGTTTCCGCTCTCAAGGCTCTTGAGGGTGACCCGGAGTGGACCGCTAAGATCGTTGAGCTCATGCAGGCTTGCGACGACTCCATCCCGGATCCGGTCCGTGAGACCGACAAGCCGTTCCTGATGCCGATCGAGGACATCTTCACCATTACCGGTCGTGGCACCGTCGTTACCGGTCGTGTTGAGCGCGGCCAGCTGAACGTCAACGACGAGGTCGAGATCCTCGGTATCCGCGAGAAGTCCACCAAGACCACCGTTACCGGTATCGAGATGTTCCGCAAGCTGCTCGACTACACCGAGGCTGGCGACAACTGTGGTCTGCTGCTCCGTGGTATCAAGCGTGAGGACGTCGAGCGCGGCCAGATCGTTGCTGCTCCGGGCGCATACACCCCCCACACCGAGTTCGAGGGCTCCGTCTACATCCTGTCCAAGGATGAGGGCGGCCGCCACACCCCGTTCTTCGACAACTACCGTCCGCAGTTCTACTTCCGCACCACCGACGTTACCGGTGTTGTGAAGCTGCCTGAGGGCACCGAGATGGTTATGCCTGGCGACAACGTCGACATGTCCGTCACCCTGATCCAGCCCGTCGCTATGGACGAGGGCCTGCGCTTCGCTATCCGTGAGGGTGGCCGCACCGTGGGCGCCGGCCGTGTTACCAAGATCATCAAGTAACACTGCCTGCCGGATCTAATCCGACACACGCTGTCCTAAACCCCCGCTTTACCCCTCAAAGGGAAAAGCGGGGGTTTAGCTTATGCGCAAAAAAGACGGGGCCTGCACACCACAAGCGTGTGCAGGCCCCCCTCTCATTAGGCCCAAAGTTGAGGCCTAGGCCGATGAGAAACTCAGGAGGCTACCCTTTAGAGCAGCTGTAGGGGAGGTGTTTAGTGCTGGGAGGGTTCCACATTCACGGCGACCGAGCCGTCGCCCTGGCCGTCGCCGTCCTCGGAGGAATACACCGGGCCATTACCGAAGACCTTGCAATAGTCGCTATAACCCACCGAACCATCGGAGAACTTCGAAGCGCCCTCATAGGCATCTAGGCACGCCACGACGTGCGGGGGCTCAGAGGTTTGCTCAGGGGTGCTAGCTGAGTCGTTACAGCCGGAAAGAACTAGCAAGCAGCCAAGGGCGAGGGCCATGCGGCGCATAGGGGTTTTCTCCTGTCGTTAATGTCGTCTCATCATATCCGATGGGCTTGGCAGCGCATTGGCGTGCATTCGGCACATTCCTCATTGGTGCACCTGGGCCTATAGGGTCTTTGCACCCTGGGGGTTTCCAGGGCATGAAAAAAAGGGTGCTCCTTGCGAATGAAGGAACACCCTTAGCGTTAAGCCGTACCTAGGGCCTAGAGGGCTCCGCGCTCTACGGGGCCGAGGTGGATGCGATAGGAGCTTGCCAGGTTCATATCGCGGACCGCGCTGCGGAAGGCGGCTTCCTGTTGCGCGATGGCGCGCTTGAGGGAGATGACATCCACGGTCGGGTCGGCGGTGACGGTGAGCTCCAGGGTCTTGACCTTGCGGTCGGTGACAACCTTGGCAGAAGCCCGGTTGACCTTGGGCAGTTGCTCCAGGGACTCGGCCATGGCGTCGGCAACGTTGGCGACGTTGACGGTGATGGTGCCGAGCGGGGAGTTGTTGCTGGAGTTCATGCGGGCAACGCGGCGGCGTTTGAGATTCGCCACGATCAGCCATAGCCCGATCAGGGTTGCCAGGATTCCGCCTGCCAGCAGGCTGGCCGGGAGGTACTCCCAGTCATAGGCTGCCGGCCAGGTGTCCAGTTTCATCCAATCCTGGGCATCCAGGGCGTGGCGCTCCCCGAAGTTGATCGCAATGAAGAAAGTACCCAGTGCGAGCAGAGCGAGGCCGAAGATCAGGGTGATGAGTCGGTCGACGAAAGCTAGGGAACGGGTCATTGTTCTTCGCCTCCCTTTCGGTTGAACTTGATCTTCAGATTCGGGGTCTTCTGCAGCTCGGAGACCAGGGGCAGCAGGGTTTGCTCTACTCGGCCGGCCAGGGTCGGGTCGGTGTTATCGCCTTGGATGTGGACGATGACGCTGCGGGCGGAGGCGGTGGTGTGTGCGCGGAGCACACCCGGAACCTTCTCAGCGTGTGCGGTGCACATGCGGGCAACATCCACCGGGCGTAGCCACACGTTGACGGCGCCGCCAAGGCGGCGGTGGGTCTTGATGCGCGGGCGGAACGCGATGTAGACGAGGAACACACCCAGCATGACCCCGACGATGCCGACGGGCAGCAGCCACGGTTCGGCGGGCCAGTCGGGAATCGCCTCGAGGGTGGGTTTGAGGAAGGACTGTCCGCGTGCGTGTTCGGTGAACAACCAGTACTCGCGGATAGCTAGTACACCCAAGGCGCCGAGCAGCAGCCCGAAGATGATCGCGATGTAGCGTGCCACGGGCGATGCGGCGGGGTGTTTGGGGGCGGGTGCGCCTTCGATCAGTGCCGGCACCCCGGGGGTTGCCGGTGGCACGATGACGGGTTGTTCTTCGGCGACGACGGGGGCGACCTCGACGGGGGCGTCGGACTCTACTGGGTGTTGATCCATTGCGATGTCCTCGTCGACGGAGTGGAATTCCACCAAGGACTCGTTCTCGCCGGCAGATGAGGCAAAGTCATCGTGTTCTGCCGGGGTGGTGTCCTGGGTGTGGTCGATGACCGGCTCGTCATCGACGAGGCGGTGTTTACCGGAGTCGCGGGTCATGACTGCCTCCTCGATTCTGATGCGTCGTGGTCAATGATGGTGCGCCCCTGCTTCGATACGGCTGCGGCTCGAGCCCGCGGGGCTTGCGGAATGATGATCGTGCGCGGGGTAACTCGGGGAGTTTTCAGCGTGGTCATCTTCGAACGCACCGTCACCGGGGTGGGGGTGATGGGTCGCGGGGTGTGCACGCGCCGCAGATTACGCCGCGCGATGGTGACCTGCTTCAGTGGCCGTGAGGCCACCCCCACCGGAGTCAGTGGTGCGGCCGGAAGCACGCGGGGCGTGATCGTGGGCACCGGCTCTGCGATGGTGACAGGGATCGTCGGCCGCGGTTCCGGGCGCGGGTGCGCCAGGATTTCTGGGCGCTGTGCGGTAATCGCCTTCAGCGGTTGCGGCACCACCGCAGGAACTGGCCCTGGATGGCTGGTGGCGGGAAAGACCGCCACGCGGCGCAGCTGCGCGGCAGGGGCCACGGTGACAGGCTTGTCGTGGAAGCGGTTCGGTGTCACATCGACATTGCGCACCGACAGCGCCTTGGGCGCCACCGTGGAGACCAGTTGGCGCGGCTGGGCGCGGACGGGGGAGTACACCTCGGGGGCAGCACCCCGACTGACAGCGCGAATAGTGTCTTTTCGGTCCACCGTCACGGGCAGAACATCGCTCAACGCCCGCGACACGACAACCTCGCTGACCTCAAGGGGGGTGACAGTCACGGGCCGGGGACGCGGGTGGATGTCGTGGGCCTGCAACTGCTGCTCACTGACAGCTACGCCGGGTTCGACGGGGCCGACCACAACGTTGATGCGCACGGGGCGAATGCCCGTCATCTCCCGCACCCACGCGTCCACCGTGGCGCGCACGGTTTCCGCTACGGTGACCACCGGGGAAGGCCAGGTGGCGGCGATGATGATATCGGCGCTCATGGTGTCGCACTCGTCATCCACCTGAACATCGATGCGCGGGTAGGAGCGCGAGAAAGCGGAATCGAGTTGGGCGGTGCCGGGCACCGATTTCACCGCGGCAGCAACGATCTTGGTGACCGCCTTGGTGGAAATCATGGTGTGGCCGGTTGCTGTGTTTTCGGTCTGTGGGGCAGTCATACGACCTAGCCCCTACCGCTGCGGCCCAGGTTGCTCAAGACCTGACCGAGGTCAAGGCGGCCATCGAAGTGAGCCCCAATGACACCACCGATCGCGGCGAAAAGGACAACAACAATAAAGCCGTACAGGCCGAACATCAAGGTCGCGAAAGCGAGGATGCTTCCAGCAAGCACGCCAAGGGTGGTGTTCGTGGTATTCATAGGAACCTCACTTGGGATGAGCCACAACCGGAGTCACCGAGCACCAAGGGAGAAAAGTCGGTACGCACCGCCGGGGACATCATCCCCGGCGGCGGCACACAATCCTCATACGGTGCGGTGTGGGTATGGCCGCAAAATCACAAAAATTATCTGGTATGGCGAAAAGCGCTGTTAGGCGGCGTCGCCGAATGTAACTAGAACGTTGCTGGCGCCCGCAGCACGGGCGGCAGCCTCCACGTCCGCGGCAACCTCAAACAGGTTGCGTTTCGCGGAAGTGTCGGCAACAACATGAACATCGAGCACGTCGTCGATGAGGCGGATGCCGCCCACCCGATCACCGGGGAACAGCATCGCCACCTCACCGAAACGACCACGATGCATGCCAGCTACACCGTCGACGCCACAGATACGCTCAACAAGCGCCTGGGCTTCGTCGTGAGTGAACATGCGCTACTTACTGGACGCGCGGTGCGCGCTCCTCGACCTGAACCTCTTCTTCTTCGTCGCCGAAGTCGAGGTGCACGTCGTGAACGTCAACGTTGACCTCAGTGACCTCGAGGCCGGTCATGCGCTCAACGGCGTAGATGATGTTCTGGCGGATAGCGTCAGCCAGCTCGTTGATGGCAACGCCGTACTCGGCGACGATGGCAACATCCACGGCTGCCTGGGTCTCGCCGACCTCGACAGACACGCCCTGCTGGACGTTGGTGCGGGAGCCAGGGATGGACTCGCGCAGGGCGCCGACCATGCGGGCTGCGCCGCCACCGAGGGCGTGCACGCCGGAAACCTCGCGGGCTGCCATGCCGGCAATCTTGGAGACGACGACGTCCTCGATGTGGGTGCGGCCGTGGTCGGTGGCCAGAGCCGGAGCGTTCTTGTTCTCGTTGGTGACGATCTCAGACATTAAAACGTCCTCTTTTCGAAGTATGAGGGTTGGTATAGAACACTTCCGACAATAACGAAAAAACCCAGGCAAGGTCGCTAAATGGGGGCAAAGTTTTCAAACCCTTTTCGTTAAATGCCCCGCATATCACCCTTTTTCGAACACTGTTCACTATGTGGAAAAAACAGGCGAACCTGAACAAAACCTGATTAACGCCTGTCAGGCCATGTCGCTGTAGGCAACCGTGATGCCCCGTGCTCGGGTGCCCTGCTGCCCACCATGGATGCGGGAAAACCGCTCCTGTCCCGACAGTTGGCCTGCCGGGTGAGCACTCCGAACCCGCGAGCCTTCTAATAATAAGGCATCGCATGCGCCGAAAACTGACGAGTGGGAAAAGACCCCCCTTGCAGTTGGGCTAAGCATTAAGGCTGAAAAACTGTCTGAGTTGGCGCTTGTCAGTGGAAAGCGCCGGGGGAGCAGGACTGCGATGGATCGGCAGTGCCCAACCATTGGCTCGCAAAAGGCATGCCGGTGCGGAAAGGGGAGCAAGATATAGGCATGAATGGGCGTTGAGGGTGCGCGGTGTGGGGTCGGGGCTCTGCCGCGGGTGGATAGCAATGTTTGCCCCGGGATGAGTTTTATGCGCCCGCAGGTGAGGGGCCAAAAAATTATTGCGAGTTATTCGGCTCACATCGATGGTGGAAGGGTTGCGCTGGTGGGGGTGCGCGTGATTAACTACCAGGGTTGCTTTGACACGAAGGCACACACATCCGGCCGGTTTTGCCCGTCGGGTGGCCAGTGGCAGAGCAAACATGACCCCTCATAATGGCCCCTAGTTGTGGGCCAGAGGCTGTTCCATCCGAGCAATCGGATGGGAGACCGATTCTTCGTTGCGGGCATGGCAAATAAACAGCGGCAGTAGGCAAGAGCCCCCTTGGGGGACCTCTTCCGTCACTTGGCGCAGATGACTGTGGCCATTTCGACTTCGCACGGTTTGTTTACCATTCCGCGCGATATCACCCGGTCGTCAGAAGACCCAAGTAACAACTGGCGTTGCGCCCGGCCTTAAAAATTTAGGATCGGACAACGTTATAGAGATCAATCGAGCAGTTCCCACCTCTCGCACCTCGGTGTGATGTGGGGCCGCGAAGGAAGAGGACAAGCGTGGCGGGACAAGAAATCCGCATTAGGCTCAAGGCCTACGACCACGAAGCAATTGATGCTTCTGCACGCAAGATCGTGGAGACGGTCACCCGTACGGGTGCTCGCGTGGTCGGCCCGGTGCCGTTGCCTACCGAAAAGAACGTATACGCAGTTATCCGTTCGCCCCACAAGTACAAGGATTCTCGCGAACACTTCGAGATGCGCACTCACAAGCGCCTGATCGTAATCCTCGACCCGACGCCGAAGACTGTCGACGCCCTTATGCGCATCGACCTTCCGGCAAGCGTCGATGTGAACATTAAGTGATCGACGTAAGAACTTCGGCAGCGGAGAATAACTAATGAGTGAAACTGAGATTAAGGGCATTCTGGGCACGAAGCTCGGCATGACCCAGGTCTTCGACGAGGACAACCGCGTTATCCCGGTTACCGTCGTTGAAGCTGGGCCGTGCGTCGTCACCCAGATTCGCACCAACGAAACCGATGGCTACACCGCCATCCAGATCGCCTACGGCGACATCGACCCGCGCAAGGCTAAGAAGCCGCAGCAGGGTCACTTCAAGAAGGCTGGCGTTACCCCCCGCCGCTACGTCACCGAGATTCGCATGGACGATGTCTCCGGTTACGAAGTTGGTCAGGACGTCACCGTTGACATTTTCGAGGGCATCAAGTTCGTCGACGTCACCGGTACCTCCAAGGGCAAGGGCTACGCCGGTGCTATGAAGCGCCACGGCTTTGCCGGCCAGGGCGCATCCCACGGTAACCAGGCCGCACACCGCCGCGTCGGTGGCATCGGCGCCTGCGCTACCCCGGGCCGCGTCTTCAAGGGCACCCGTATGGCTGGCCGTATGGGTAATGACCGCGTCACCACCCAGAACCTCAAGGTTCAGAAGGTTGACGCCGACGCTAACCTGCTGCTCATCAAGGGTGCTATCCCTGGTGTTCGCGGTGGCGTTGTGACCGTTAAGACCGCAGTGAAGGGCGGTGCACACGCATGACCAACCTGAAGCTTGACGTCCACACCGCTGATGGCAAGACCAACGGCTCTGTAGAGCTCCCGGCCGAAATCTTCGACCGCGAAGCCAGCATCGCTCTGATGCACCAGGTCGTTAACGCTCAGCTCGCAGCTAAGCGACAGGGCACCCACGCCACCAAGACCCGTGCAATGGTCTCCGGTGGCGGCAAGAAGCCTTTCCGTCAGAAGGGCACCGGCCGTGCTCGTCAGGGCTCCATCCGTGCGCCCCACTTCACCGGTGGTGGCATCTCCCACGGTCCGCAGCCCCGCAACTACGAGCAGCGCACCCCCAAGAAGATGAAGGCTGCCGCTCTGTTCGGCGCCCTCACCGACCGCGCTCGCCACGACCGTATTCACGTCGTTGCTGAGCTCGTCGAGGGCCAGAAGCCTTCCACCAAGTCCGCTCGCGCCGTCCTCGAGCGCCTCACCGATCGCAAGACGGTGCTGGTCGTTCTGGGCCGCGAAGACGTGACCGCATGGAAGTCCGTCAACAACCTGCCGAACGTGCACGCACTGGCTGCCGATCAGCTGAACACCTACGACGTGCTTTACGCCGACGATGTCGTGTTCTCTGTTGAGGCTCTCAACAGCTTCGTGAACCGTGTGACCGGCGCGGCTGGAGAGGATAAGTAATGAGCACTATCGCAGATCCCCGCGACGTCATCATCGCACCGGTTGTCTCCGAAAAGTCCTACGGACTGATGGAGCAGGGTCAGTACACCTTCTTCGTCGCAACGGACGCCAACAAGACCCAGATCAAGATCGCCGTCGAGCAGATCTTCGGTGTGAAGGTCGCCTCCGTGAACACCATTAACCGTGAGGGCAAGCGCAAGCGCACCCGCTTCGGTTACGGCAAGCGCAAGGCAACCAAGCGTGCCATTGTGACGCTGCGCGAAGGCTCCGACGCAATCGACATCTTCGGTGGCTCGGCCGCCTAAGGCGAGTCGACAAGGTAAGGAATTTTCGTATGGCTATTCGTAAGTACAAGCCGACTACGCCGGGTCGCCGCCAGAGCTCCGTTTCCGAGTTCCAGGAGATTACTCGCTCCACTCCGGAAAAGAGCCTGCTGCGCCCGCTGCACAAGACCGGTGGCCGCAACGTGCACGGCCACATCACCACCCGTCACAAGGGTGGCGGTCACAAGCGCCAGTACCGCGTCATCGACTTCCGTCGTAATGACAAGGACGGCATCACCGCCAAGGTCGCTCACATCGAGTACGACCCGAACCGTACCGCTAACATCGCCCTCCTGCACTACGCAGATGGCGAGAAGCGCTACATCATCGCTCCCAAGGGCCTGAAGCAGGGCGCCATTCTTGAGTCCGGCGCAAACGCCGACATCAAGCCCGGCAACAACCTGCCGCTGCGCAACATCCCGGCCGGTGCCACCGTGCACTGCGTCGAGCTGAAGCCCGGTGGCGGCGCCAAGATGGCACGCTCCGCTGGTACCTCCATTCAGCTGCTGGGTAAGGAAGGCAAGTACGCCATCCTGCGTATGCCCTCCTCTGAAATCCGTCGCGTGGACATCCGCTGCCGCGCCACCGTGGGTGAGGTCGGCAACGCTGACCAGATCAACATCCGCTGGGGCAAGGCCGGCCGTATGCGCTGGAAGGGCGTCCGCCCGACCGTCCGTGGTGTCGTTATGAACCCGGTCGACCACCCGCACGGTGGTGGTGAAGGTAAGACCTCCGGTGGTCGCCACCCGGTTTCCCCGTGGGGCAAGCCCGAGGGTCGTACCCGCAAGCCCAACCGCCCGAGCGACAAGCTGATCATGCGTCGTCGCCGCAGCAACAAGAACAAGAAGCGCTAAGAGGAGGTAGACAATGCCACGCAGCCTTAAGAAGGGCCCGTTCGTTGATGAGCACCTCCTCGCCAAGGTTGATGCTCAGAACGAGAAGGGCACCAAGCAGGTCATCAAGACCTGGTCCCGCCGTTCCACCATTCTCCCCGACTTCATCGGTCACACTTTCGCCGTCCACGACGGTCGCAAGCACGTCCCGGTGTTCGTCGACGACTCCATGGTCGGTCACAAGCTGGGCGAGTTCGCCCCGACCAAGACCTTCAAGGGTCACATCAAGGACGACAAGAAGGGACGTCGATAAGCGATGAGTGAAGCAATCACCAGCGCACGCGCTACCGCGCGCTTCGTCCGCGTCACCCCGATGAAGGCCCGCCGTGTGGTGGACCTCGTTCGCGGGAAGACCGTTTCCGAGGCACTGGCCATCCTGAAGTACGCCCCCCAGGGCGCTTCTGAGCCGGTCGCCAAGGTTGTGAAGTCCGCTGCGGCTAACGCAGAGAACAACTTCGGCCTGGACCCGCAGACCCTGGTCATCTCCGAGGCATACGCCGACGAGGGCCCCACCATGCGCCGGTTCCGTCCGCGCGCTCAGGGTCGTGCATTCCACGTCCGTAAGCGCACCAGCCACATCACTGTGGTTGTCGAGAGCCAGAAGGGAAGTGCTCAGTAGTGGGCCAGAAAATCCACCCCCACGGCCTCCGGCTGGGCATTACTTCCGACTGGAAGGCTCACTGGTACGCCGAGAAGCAGTACGCTGACTACCTCGCCGAGGACATCAAGATCCGCGAGTTCCTGTCCAAGGGCCTCGACCGCGCCGGCATCGCCGACGTCGTCATCGAGCGCACTCGCGATCGCGTCCGCGTCGACATTCACACCGCCCGCCCGGGCATCGTGATTGGCCGTCGTGGCGCCGAGGCTGACCGCATCCGCACCGAGCTCGAGAAGCTCACCGGCAAGCAGGTCGCCCTCAACATCCTCGAGGTCAAGAACATCGATGCCAATGCGAAGCTGGTGGCACAGTCCATCGCTGAGCAGCTGACCAACCGCGTGGCATTCCGCCGCGCAATGCGCAAGGCCATCCAGAACGCGATGCGCCAGCCGCAGGTCAAGGGCATCAAGGTTGTGTGCTCCGGTCGTCTCGGCGGTGCCGAGATGTCCCGCACCGAGCGCTACCACGAGGGTCGCGTTCCGCTGCACACCCTCCGCGCCGAAATCGACTACGGCACCTACGAAGCTCACACCACCTTCGGTCGCATTGGCGTCAAGGTGTGGATCTACAAGGGTGACGTCGTCGGCGGCAAGCGCGAGAGCGAACTGAACGCACCCGCCGAACGCCGCGGCCGCGGTGACCGTCGCGAGCGTCCGCGCCGCGGTGGCCAGCGTCGCCAGCGCGCAGAGCAGAAGCAGGAGGGCTAAGAATGCTTATCCCCAAGCGCGTCAAGTACCGTCGCCAGCACCGTCCCACCCGTACCGGTGTGTCCAAGGGCGGTAACCGCATCACCTTCGGTGACTACGGTATTCAGGCTCTCGAGCCGACCTACATCACCAACCGTCAGATCGAGTCCGCTCGTATCGCCATCAACCGCCACGTCAAGCGTGGTGGCAAGGTGTGGATCAACATCTTCCCGGATCGTCCGCTGACCCAGAAGCCGCTCGGCGTTCGTATGGGTTCCGGTAAGGGCCCCGTGGAGAAGTGGGTCGCCAACGTCAAGCCGGGTCGTATCCTGTTTGAGATGAGCTACCCGAACGAAGAAGTTGCCCTCGAGGCTCTTCGTCGTGCAGGCCAGAAGCTGCCCTGCAAGGTCCGCATCGTCAAGAAGGAGGACCAGTTCTAATGGCTACCGGTATCCCCGCACACGAGCTTCGTGAGCTCACCGAAGAAGAACTGGTTGCTCGCCTGAAGGAATCGAAGGAAGAACTGTTCAACCTTCGCTTCCAGATGGCTACCGGCCAGCTGACCAACAACCGCCGCCTGCGCACGGTCAAGCGCGACATCGCCCGCATTTACACCGTTATCCGCGAGCGTGAGCTGGGCCTGTCCGTGGTTCCGGGAGCTGAGGCTTAAAACATGAGTGAGGCAACTGTGAACAAGAAGGAAAAGGGCGCCCGCAAGGTTCGTTCCGGCTACGTCGTCTCGGACAAGATGTCCAAGACCATCGTCGTTGAGCTGGAAGACCGCAAGCAGCACGCCCTGTACGGCAAGACCATTCGTTCTAACAGCAAGGTCAAGGCTCACGATGAGGAAGAGATCGCCGGCGTCGGCGACCTGGTCCGCATCGAAGAGACCCGCCCGCTGTCCAAGGACAAGCACTTCCGCCTCGTCGAGATCATCGAGAAGGCTAAGTAATTTTGCCGGCACGAAAGTGCCACTAAGCCCCTTATCCCCCGGGACTATCCCGGGGCGACTAGGGCAGGCAGTCCGCGCCAGCAGGCTGCTGTGATGTGAAGATTTATAGTCGAACACGCTCCATCCCTTCGGGGGTGGGGCGTGTTTCGCATTTTCAACTGCAATCACCGGTACAGGGGTTTTCTCGCCTCACGACCACCGGGGACGTAGGCTTACACCATGCATGCACCAGACAACCAACGCCACTCTTGGGGCCTTGCCGATGTTCCTGTGGGGGCCTATATGCTGCGTGGCCCCGAAAGACAACACCTTGTTCGGCTGATTGCTGATGGGGTCAAGACGGCAACGTGCTCGTTGGTTGCGGACTGGGAAGATGCCGGTGAACCCTTGCCACGGGTGGGGGATAGGGAAGTGGTGGTCGACTCTGAGGGACGGCCCGTTTGCCTGACAGAGAACACGGTCGTGACAGTTCTTCCCTGGGGTGAGATCAACGAGTATCACTACCTCAACGAAGCAGAAGGCCAGTCCAGCCTGGAGGAATACATCCGCGAACACGAGTCGTTTTGGGAAGATGCTAGTGGGCTAGTCGTCGATGCAAACACCCCGGTTGTTTTTGTGGAGTTTCAGGTAATCAGGAAGCTGGATGGTGTTTTCCCCTTAGGGGCGCGACTGCCCATCGTGCAAGCACCCATGGCCGGTGGTCCCGCCTGCCCCGCACTTGCTGCCGCTGTATCCAATGCCGGAGGGCTGGGTAGCCTCGCGGGTGGTTATAAAACCGCTGCCGCGTTAGGGGATGAGATTGCTGAGGTTGAAGAACTCACCGACTATGCCTACGGCATCAACCTTTTTGTTCCAGCACAGCTCGCCCAGGGGGCACAGCAAGGCCCTGGGGATGAGTTAAACCCACGGCACACTCTGGTGCCAGCAGCACTGCGCCAGGAGGCATTCGACAGCTTTCGCAGCCGTATCAAGGATTGCTGTGAGGAGGAATTGCCCTCCGAGATGTATACCGGTGATGATGATTATCCCGCGAAGCTAGAGCTTGCGCTTGCAAGCCATGCAGCATGTATCAGCTTCACCTTTGGGATCCCACCGGCGGGTGATATCGCCAGGGTGAAAGAAGCCGGCAAACAGGTTGTCCTCAACGCGATTAGTCCCGCCGGTATTGATGCCGCAATCGCTGCCGGCGCCGATGTATTGGTCGTACAGTGCGCACAAGCGGGTGGACATAGGGCGGCGAACGCGCATGTGGAGGACGACACTGCCGAGTACACGCTCGGGGAACTGCTGGCTTGTGCGCGTGCGAAAACCACGATCCCGGTTATTGCAGCCGGTGGTGTTTCTGGTGCCGAGGACGTCGTGGAGCTTCTCACGCTCGGAGCAACTGCGGTGCAGGTGGGCACACTTTTCCTCCTGGCGGAGGAAGCGGGAACCAAGGAGGTTCATCGACAGGCGCTTGTAGAGTTTCGTCAACGCCCAACCGGGCGGACTCGTGCGTTCAGTGGCCGCATGGCGCGGGGAATCACCAATGGCTTCATGGAGCGGTTCGGCGAGGATGCGCCCGCACTGTATCCGGAACTGCACTACCTCACCGCACCGATCAAGGCGCAAGGCGACCCAGAGACTGCGAGCCTGTGGGCGGGGACCGGTTTTGCAAACTGCGTTGAGCAACCGGCCGGCACTATTGTGCGGGGCCTTGTGGGGCTTTAAAGCTGGTGGAATTCGATCTCTGAAGTGGGGCGCACGAAACAGCGATGCTCGGGGTGGATGACCAGGCGCATCATCTTGTTGACCAGCTCGCGTACATCATCGGCTCTGACATCCCCGATGCTTTGCCCGCAGTGCGCATCCGAAACGAGCACGCTGTTGTAGCCGGCGTAGAGTGCGCCGGTGGCTGTGGCGCGGACGCAGGCGTGGCTCATCGCCCCACAGATGACGGGCATGCGGCAGCCCAGGTCGCGCAAAAGGGAACCCAGCTCGCTGGAGGCGAAGCCATCGCCGGTGGTTTTTCCCACCCGGTGGTGGTGGGGCAGGACGGTGAATTCCTCGATGATGGCCCACTGGGTGCTGCCTTTGGTGAGCGGGCCGGATTCGTCTTGCACCCAGATGACGGGAACGTCGGCGTTGTTGGCGCGCTGGAGCAGGGTGTGCATGTTTTCGATGGCTGCAGGCGCGTTGTCGGCGTGGCCGATGACCAGGTTTTGCATGTCGACGATGATGAGGCAGTCCATGGGGTTAGCCTAGCGAGGATTGTTCACCCGTGTGGGGGTAAAAGGGACAGGAATCGGTTTTTTCTGCGCTCAGGATCGTTACGATGGGGGTGTTTTCACCAGGTTTGAAACCCCACCCGGGGTACCTGTGTCGTTGTTTTAAGGAGTTTTGAGATGGATATCAACGCAGTTGTGGGAAGTCTGGGGGATTTCTACCAGGGCTTGTCCTCCGCGCCGGCGTGTGATGCGCAGGGGCAGGTGTGCCCGGCCGGCGGGTTTGTTTTCCGCGGCCTGCTGGCGCTGCTGCCGCTGATGCTTCCGGTCGCCCTGTCGAGCGTGCTGTTCGGCTAAACCTGACGCCGTTTATCTAACCTGCGCAGTGGCAGTCATTGTTCACTGTGCAGGTTTTTGCTGTCTCTAGCTATGCTTAATCCCCGAACGCCACCACATCGTTTTAGTTTTTAGGGAAAGCCAGCACCGTGTCTTTGATTTGCGATATCGCCCCGCCGGCACCGGCAAAGGTTCGTGTGGTGGCAGGTTTGCTTGGGGGTGTGGTCGGCATGATCCCGTTGTGGTTTGCCGGGCCCGCCTACCTGCTGCCGCTGGGGATTGTGTGGGGTGTTGTGTTGGGTGTGCTGATGCGGTGGATTCCCTCCTGTACGGGAAAGAGTCTTCTCGCAGGTTTTGTTTTCGGCCTGGCGTGTGGGGCGTTGTATCAGTTGGCAACGATTCACGCGGTGGATTCGGTGGGGCTGCAGCTGTTTGGCTTCTACGGCTTGGTGGCGATGGTGGTGGCTCGTTTTTATGTGCGCCGCGTGTGGTGACCTGTTCGCCTTGACCTTGACGTCGCGTCAAGCGGGACAGTGATCTGTGTGAGCGAATTGACCATTTCTGAGGCCGCCGAGTTTCTGGGGGTTTCTGCCCGGACGCTGCGGTATTGGGACAGCATTGGATTGCTGTGCCCCACGTGGCGCACCATGAGCGACTACCGGTTGTATACGGACGATGATCTGGCCCGTGGGGTGAAGATTTTGGTGTACCGGACAACCGGGATGTCCTTGCGTGAGATCGCAGGTGTGCTGGATGACCCCGCGCAGGAGCGGGAAGTGCTATCCCGTCAGCGGCAGCGGTTGGTTGATGAGCAGGCTCACCTGCAGCGGATGGTCCGCGCAGTGGACAAGCTTTTGGAGGACACCGTGAACGCACGGGACATGGTTGAAGAATTTGGTGGCTGCTGGCAGCAGTATGCGGATGAGGCGGAATCCCGCTTCGGGGACACCCCCGAGTGGCAGCAGTCCCAGCAGCGGGTGGCTGCGATGGGTGCCGGCGATTGGGATAGCGCGCAGCGCCTGCATGAGCAATTTGTGGCGGCACTGCAGCGGGCACAAAAGGAGTGTGTGCAGCCCGGCAGTGACGCCGCGCGCGACTTGGTGGCGATGCACCGGGCTTACGTGGAGATGTTCTACGACTGCTCTTTATCGAAGCAGGTGTGCCTGGCGCGAATGTATGTTGCCGATGAGCGTTTCGCGCGATCGTTTCAGGGAACCGCGCCCTATTTGTTGACCCTGGTGGAAGCGCAAGCCGAGTCCGCCGGGTTGGACTTATCAGCCATTGAGTGGAGCTAACCTTCCCGCACTGATCTGCAGGGTGTTGCCTTGGACGCGCAAGAAAACAGCCCGTGCCTCCCAGCGATGGGGGAGCACGGGCTGTGTGTCGTGTGTGGCGGTTTAGTGCATGTCGCGGGTGAGGTTGGCGTCCTCAGGGGCGATGGCGGACGACTTGGTGACCAGCTTGTGGCCCCACCACAGGGCCAAGAACAATGGCAGGCCAATGTAGGCGGAAATCAACGTGCCGAGCTCAATGTGGCCGGTGTAGACCTCCAAGTTCTGGCCGGCAACCACCACGGCGCACATGACGAGCGCAACAATCGGACCCAGCGGGAACAGGGCAGCCTTAAACGGCAGCTCGCTGACGTCGTGTCCCTGGGCAACAAACGCCTTCCGGAACTTGTAGTGGCACCATGCGATACCCATCCAGGTGATAAAGCCCGCCAAACCAGAGGCGTTGACCAGCCAGGTGTAGGCGGCACCGTCGCCAATCAGGGAGGAGATGAAGCAGGCCGCGCCAATGGCGGTGGTGGCCAGCAGCGCCGGCATCGGCACGCCACGCGAATTCAGGGACGCAAAAATCTTCGGGGCCTGGCCCGACTTCGCCAAGGCATAAAGCATGCGGGTCGAGGCGTATAGGCCGGAGTTACCTGCCGACAAGATGGAGGTCAAAATGACCGCATTCATAATCGCCGCGGCCGCCAAAATGCCTGCGTTGTCGAAGACCAGGGTAAACGGTGCGACCGCAATGTTGTCCTCACTGGAGTCCAGCAGGCGGGAATCGGTGAAAGGAATCAAAAAACCAATGACGGTGATCGCACCAATGTAGAACAGCAGAATACGGATGAACACGGTGCGAATAGCCTTCGGCACATTCTTATCCGGATCCTCTGCCTCACCGGCGGCCACCGCCACCAGCTCGGTGCCCTGGAAAGAGAAACCAGCGATCATGAACACGCTCAAAATGCCGGCGGCACCATTAACGAAGGGGGCTTTCTCCCCATCCGGCCCAGCCAAGGTCCAGTTGCTCAACCCCGGGGACCCGCCCCCTAAGATGCCGGCAATCATCAGCACACCCAGGATCAGGAAGAAAATAACAATGGCGACCTTGATCAGCGCGAACCAAAACTCGCCCTCACCATAGGCGCGCGCCGACAACGCATTCAGGCCAAACAACAATGCCAGGAAGATGGCGGACCAAATCCAGCCGGGAGTGTCCGGGAACCAGTACTTCATCACCAGTGCCGCCGCAGCCAACTCCGCGGCCACCGTGATCGCCCAGTTGTACCAATAGTTCCAGCCCAAGGCGAAACCAAAACTCGGGGAGACAAAACGGCGACCATACTCGCCAAAAGAACCAGCCAACGGAATATAGGTGGCCATCTCGCCGAGCGACTGCATCAGCAGGAACACCATGAAACCAATCAGGGCGTACGCCAACAGCGCACCACCCGGGCCGGCATTAGCGACTGTGGCGCCGGACGCCACGAAAAGGCCCGTGCCGATAGAACCGCCGATGGCGATCATGTACATGTGGCGGGCCTTGAGGGAGCGGCGCAATTTCTGCGCGCCCGCAGCGTCCGCGGAGACGGGAGGTGAAGTAGTCATGACTTTCCTTGGAAGATGCTGAAAAACTGCTGGCATTTTATAACGCCTCCCAAGATGCGGGAAGAACCAGGGGGTAAAAAGTGGGTGAATCCCACAATGTGGACGCCCCTTCGGGTCAGGCGAAAAACCCACAAAAAATCCCCCGACGACACCGCCGGGGGACACACCACAACAAGCAACCGCAGACTACGAACCCGCCAACTGCGCCGTCGCCGCCTTATCGATACGGCCAAAGTTGTAATACGCCGCGCACGCCCCCTCCGGGGACACCATGCACGTACCAATCGGCGTCGCCGGCGTACACGCCGTACCAAACACCTTGCACTGCCACGGCTTAATCCGACCCGTCAACACACTGCCACACTCACACGCCTTCGGATCCTCCACCCGACGACCCGGAATGTCATAAATACGCTCCGCATCCCACCGGGCATACTCCTGAGCAATCCCCAAACCAGAACCCGGCAACCACCCCAAACCACGCCACTCAAACGTCTCCCGCGTCACAAACACCCGATCCATCAACGCCAACGCCGCAGCATTACCCTCCGGGCGCACCACCCGCGCATACTGGTTATCCACCCGCGCCTCACCCCGGGCCACATCACCCGAAATAAACTGCGTGATCAACATATCCACCGCCTGCAAAATATCCAGCGGCTCAAAACCCGCAACAGCCACCGGCAAGTTATACTCCCGCGGCAAAAACTCAAACGCCTTCGTACCCACAATCGTCGACACATGCCCCGGGCCAATAAACCCATTTACCACCGTCTCCCCACCATTAACGATCGCCTCCAACGGCGGCTGAATCGTCACATGGTTAGAAAACACACTGAAATTGTCCACGTTGTCGCGCCGGGCAGCCTCCAGGGTGACCGCGGTCGACGGGGCGGTGGTTTCAAAACCGACGGCGAAGAAGATGACCTTCTTATCCGGGTTATCCTTCGCCATTTTCAGCGCATCCAGCGGGGAGTACACGAACTGCACATCCGCGCCCTGCGCGCGAGCCTGCATTAGGGAGGCATCGGATCCCGGCACGCGCATCATGTCGCCAAAAGTCGCCAACAACACGTCGTCCTGGCGGGCCAACCACAGCGCATCATCGACGCGGCCCATCGGAATCACACACACCGGGCAGCCCGGGCCGTGCACCAAATCGATGTTGTCGGGCAGCAGATTCTCCAACCCGTAGCGGTAGATCGTGTGGGTGTGCCCACCACAGACCTCCATCAGCGCCAGCGGCTGCTTAAGCTTCGCGGCATCGCGCTCAATGCGGGTCAAAAGATTCTTCGCGGCCTGCGGGTCGCGGAACTCGTCAACATACTTCATCAGGTGGTCACAGCCTTCACAGTCAGCGGGAAAAGAGGGTAAGTCAGAAAAAGGGGGAAGGGGTTAGGGGTTCCCGCTACTCAATCTGCGAGGTTGAAAACGACTCCAACTCGTCCTCAAAAGTGTTCGCGCCTAACTGCTGAATCTGCTTCAACGTTTCCGCAGCCTCATCGGCATCGATGACAGACAGTGCGAAACCAACATGGATTAGCACCCAGTCGCCCACCGACAGCTGCTCGGTCAAAAGATCCGTGGACACCGCACGGGTCACACCACTAATGGACACCGTCGCGCGCGACGCGTCCTGAATCTCTACAATCTGGGCCGGAACACCAAGGCACATAGTCGGGGCACACTTTCTGTCAACAACAACTAAAAACGAAAAAACAACAAAAATTTAAGAACTAAAGGGACACGCAGGAAAGCCGCGATGCTTTAAGACTCTTGGGCCGCCTGGCGGGGAGAACCCGGCAACACGGTCACATCAAACAGCTGATGATCCTCAATCGCCTCCAGGGTTTCCCTAGCCTCATCCGCGGTGATCAAGTGCACGGCGAAACCGTTTTGGATGAGCACCCAGTCACCAACCTCGGCCTCCGGGAGATAGCCCAAGTTGATGGAGCGCACCTGGCCGGCCACATCAACCTGGCCGGGAACCAGCGGCGGCATGCCCACGTCAACGACGCGGGCCGGAATACCAAGACACATCCGCCAAACACCTCACTCGTCGCGTGCATCGCTGATAGGCGACACAACAGTACTAATTGGCATCGTACCCACCGGGGTATCCGTCGCCGGCACACACGGATCGGCCGCACGAATCGCCTGTTCCACCGCAGCCATATCGCCGGCGTGCTCCCGCAGCGCGGTAGTCAGCAGGGAACTTAACCACCACTCATTTTGCGCCGTCGGCGTATGAATCGCACAGTTAGCAAGCCTGCCCTTGTCCACCACGAACACGTGCGCCAGCAAACCGCGCGGCGAATCCACCACGCCGACACCAACACCCGAAAAATCCTGTTGGTCGGGCAGCGGCTGCGCCGAACAATCCACCTGATCATCGCAGGCCAGCTGGGTGGCGATCGCGCGGGCGGATGCCGCAATGCCCTGCAGCGCCGCCAGGATGCTCATGGCCTGGGCCTGGCGGGGATTATTCGCGGTGTGGCGCGACTGCGGGCCCGTTTTGTATGCCAGTGCGCCTTTATCGGTGTGCACCACCATGCGCGGTGCAACCGCACCCGGGTGGGACTCCGTGACCCTATCCGGCCAACTGGCCACCGGGAACGCTTGCGTGGTGCCATCGGGAGGACACACCTGGACGTGATCCCCCAGGGGATCGATCGTGTGCTCGGCGTTAACCAACATCATTTCGGCCCACCGGCCATCACCGGCGGAGCCCAACACGTCAGCGTCCGCGGAAAGCTGTTGTGCTGTGTCTTGCCATCTCGACTGCAGCGCACCAGCCTCCTCGGCGATGGCAGAAAGCTCCGCCAGGCTGGCCGGGTCGCGATCAATAGGATTCACCAACCCGCCAGGTGCTGCCACGTTCGGGAAGTGTCCCGGGCACCCAGCCCAGGTCGCAGCCCGCTTAGCGATCGCCCGGGCCGCCAACACCTCTTCGCGGTGGTTGAGCACAAACCTGGGGCTAAACGTCGTGATGTAGGAGGTCCACACCAGCAAACGGCGTACCTCCACCGTCAGCGGTGAGGGGCGCAGCCCGGCAGCGCTTTCCAACGCCATTACCCCCGCAATGTGGTGGGGGATGGGGCAGATGCCACACAAACGCTTCACCAAATCCGGCACGTCACGGGCATCCCGCCCCACCAGCATTGGTTCCAGGCGGGGCATCGCGGCCAAATCGAAACGCGCCTCCTGCGTGCCATCAGCTCCGGTCGAGAGCAGCACCTGGGCGGAGCCGGGGTCGACAAATTGGTCGAGAAAAATCGTCTCACTCACCCGCAGTCACCCCCTGAGATGCTGCTGCAGCTGGGTTGTTTGGACGTACAGTAAAGCCATGCACGAATACGGACTCGCCGTCGGCGTCGTCACCGCCGTGACCCAGCAGCTGCCCGGCCGCCGCATCACCGCCGTGTGCGTTCACGTCGGCGCGCGCAGCGGGGTGGAGCCCTTCGCATTGAAGAACTGCTGGCCGCTGGCCACGGAAAACACCCCCGTCGAGGGTGCGGAGCTGATTATCGAACAAATCCCCGCCACCGTGTTCTGCCCCGACTGCGGGGAAGAAAAAACTATCGACGAATTCTTCGACTACTCCTGCCCCGATTGCGGTGACATCATCGTCGAGATCACCAAGGGGCAGGAATTCAGCATCGCCTACTGCGATGTCGACTAGCACACCGACCGCACTCATAGCTGCTCCTCATCGAGCCACCCGCGCACGATAGCTTCTGCGCGTGTGGCTGCCTCGCCCACGCTGCGGGCGACCGGATCACTCAACCCCACCCCGAGTTCACACTCGTGGGCGACGATGCCGACCACCGCGACACTGGTGGGCTCGTGTCCTAACAGGCGGGCAGCAGCTAGCAGATCCAACAGGCCTACCTGGTGTGGGGACAAACTCGTGTTCAGCAACCGTGGAATTTGATCCCCGTGCAGTTCCACCACATTGCCCGCGCTTCCGGGCCCTGCGACCGCGTCCAGGATCAGCAGGTGCTGCGCGTCCTGGATGACCGGCAGCAAATCCATCCCGGAGGTGCCACCGTCAACAAATGTGATGGGCAGATGATCGATGGAAGCTTCGCCACTGGCGGTGGGGGCTGAAACCCAATCACCGGTGGTGGCCCCGGAGCGGGCATCGGTTGCCGGCATTGGCCGCTGCGCGGCGGCAGCCGGGGAGGGCACCTCGTGCGGGTAGCGCGCAATGGGCGCCGCCGTGTGCGGCTTGCCCGTGGGCATGGTTTTGTCCCACCCGGCGACGGGAACGCCGGCGGGGATGAAACGATCCAGGCTGTCGGAGTGGGCTAGCAGTTCGGCCAGGCGGTTCATAATCGCCAGGCCGGTGCCGTCGTCGCCCATGATCGGGTTGCCAATGCCCACCACGGTGATGTGGTGGGCTGGTGGGCTACCCGCCGGAAAAGCGCGGGAAGAGTGCATTGTTTGCGTTTAACCAATCTTCGGGGCGTCGATCGGGTTGGTGCCGCGGCGCAGCCACACACCACCATTGATCATGGAGGAGATACCACCGTGGCGTTCCACGGAGTCGGCGCGCACCGCCAAGTAGACGTGGATGACCACAAACGCCCAGATCACGAACATGATGAGGGTGTGGATCAGCCGTACTGTGGGAATGCCCAGCCAGGACACCGGGACGGTGAGCAGCGCCCACAGCCCGTTGTACTGGTTGTACAGGCCGAACAGCCCCAGGCCGGTGGCCATCTGGAACAGGCACAGCACATAAATACCGGTGTAGCTCAACTGCTGTAGCGGGTTGTGGGCCAGGTAGACGGGGCCGTGCTTGTTGATGAAGGCGTAGTACTTGATGGTTTCAATCAGGCCACTAACGTCTTTTTTGGAGTTCAGCGGCCAGAAGGCCCGCCACCGCAGTTGGCGGTCTTTAGCGACGAATGCCAGCCACACGCGCGACAAACCCAGCACGATCCAGCCGAAGCCGGCCAGGAAGTGAATGAAGCGGATGATGCCGAAAATGAAGCCGGTGTCATCGCCGGGGCCCGGCGGGGGCAGCAGTCCGGGGTCCATGATGAATGCGCCGGTGACGGTCATGGCCACGATGAGTGCCATGTTGGCCCAGTGCTGGAAGCGTAAGGTGGCGGACCATAGGTTCACGCGCACCCACGCGTTGGGGTTTTCGGCCACCGATTTGGCGAGTTTGGCGCGGGGTTCCAGGGCGAGGGAGACAAAACCTTCGACCTGGAAGTCCCCGACGGTACCGTCCTCGGCGATGGGGGCGCTGGCGAGCGCGAGGCAGCGCTGGCCCATGCGTTCCATCAGGTCGACGTGCCGCAGGAAGGGGGCTTTTTCTGCGGAGCTGAGTTTGGCTGCCCCCAGCACGGCTTCGACCTCGCCGCGCATGATCATGATGTCGGCGGGCGGGGCGTGCTTTTTGTCCATCAAAAAGCCGTTGGCGCGGGTGAGGCTGTAGCGGCGCTGCGGGGTGGCGGGGCTGAACTGGTCGTGGGCGGAAAAGACCGGCTCGATGTCGGGGCGGTTGGCGTGCAAACTGGTCAGCAGCGCCCGGTCGATGGGGTCTTCACTGTCTTTGGGGGCGACCGCTGCCATGCACAGCAGCCGGCCGGAGGTCAGTTTGCGGGAGGAGTAGGTGCGGGCCACCCAGATGGCGCGCTCGTCGGGGCGGGCCGCGTCCTCGCCGCGTTTGGGCGATGTCAGTGTCATGGTGTCACCACCTCAAACAGTGGGGATCCGTCGGTGTCGAGCACGTGGACTGCGCAGGACATGCACGGGTCGAAGGAGTGGATGGTGCGCAGCGGCTCTAGGGGCTGGTTTGGGTCGACCAGGGGGTGCTGCTTGTTGCCGGCCAGGGATTGTTCGTAGGGGCCGAGTTGGCCTTTGGGGTCGCGACCTCCGGCGAGCCAGGTGGTGGGAACCACGGCTTGGTAGTTGGCGACGCGTTCGTTTTCGATGTGGACGTAGTGTCCCAGGGTGCCGCGGGCGACTTCCATCAGGGCGAAGCCTTCGCAGTCTTTGGGCCAGGTTTTGGGTTCCCACTTGGAGGAGTCGAACACGTCGAAGTCGCCGCGGCGCAGGTTTTCTACGAAGCGGGGGAGTAGGTCGTGGGCGAGGGTTTCCGCGCTGGTGACTGCCTCGCAGGCGCGGGCGTAGGTGCGGCCCGCGGTGGAGTTCATTTTGTCGATGGTGATGTCGAGCTGGTCGAGGGCTTCGTCGACGAGTTGGCGGGTGCGGGGGTTGTTTTGCAGGTAGGCGTTGAGCACGCGGGCGACGGGCCCGACTTGCATGGGGCGCCCGGCGTAGCGGGGGGCTTTGGACCAGGTGTATTTTTCGCTGTCGGCGAGCCATTCGTAGGGCGGTTTCGGCCCGGTGTAGGCGGGGTTGGTTTCGCCGACGGCGGGTTTGACGCCGGCGTCGTCGCCTTCGGTGTAGGTGTACCAGGCGGAGGAGATGAACTCTTCGATTTCTTCCGGGTGGAATTCTTGGACGCGGCTGTAGTCGCCGTCGAGGATGACGCCGGGTTTAATTTCGCGGTGCATGGTGGATACGGCTTTGAGTTTGCCGCCGGCACCGGCGTAGGTGGTGCCGGCCATGCCCATGGCCATGAAGTTCGGGGAGGATGCTCCGATGTCGAAGTAGTCCTTGTATACGCCCATGATGGCGACGGCGTCGGGGTAGTAGCACTCGGTGACGAATTCGAGGATTTCTTCCGACCATTCTTTGACCTGGTCTAGTTGGACCTGGTTGACGGTTTCGGATTTGTTGGGGTCGATTTGGCAGGCCATGCCGCCGACGAGGAAGTTCGGGTGTGGGTTTTTGCCGCCGAAGACCGTGGAGATGCGGATGATGGAGCGCTGGAATTGCAGGGCGTCCAGGTAGTGGCTGACGGCCATGAGGTTGGCTTCTGGGGGCAGTCGGTAGTCGGGGTGGTCCCAGTAGCCGCCGGTGAAGATGGATAGTTGGCCGGAGTCGAGGATTTCTTGGATCTTCTTTTTGACTTTGGCGAATTGGTATTCGGTGTTGCCGCGCCAGGTGGAGCCGATGGATTTGGCGAATTCGGCGGTTTTGGCGGGGTCTGCTTCGGCGGCGGAGACGACGTTGACCCAGTCGAGGGCGTGGAGGTGGTAGAAGTGCACGACGTGGTCGTGAACTTCGTGGGAGGCGAGCACCATGTCGCGGATCAGTTGGGCTTGTTCCGGGGGGATGGAGCCGATGGCGTCTTCGACGGCGGTGACGCTGGCGACGGAGTGGGTGCCGGTGCAGACGCCGCAGATGCGGCCGACGAAGGCCCACACGTCGCGGGGGTCGCGGTCTTTGACGATGGTTTCGATGCCGCGGAATTGGGTGGTTTCGCTCCAGGCGTTGGTGATTTTTTCGCCTTCGCGTTCGAGTTCGATTCGCAGGTGACCCTCGATGCGGGTCAACGGGTCGATGACTACGCGTTCAGCCATGACGTAAAGCCTTCTTCCTTAGTGGGTGGGGCCTTGTGCAGGCGGGGTCGGATCATTGGGGGTGTGTGCGGCGTGCGCACCTGTTGCTGGGGGTTCGATGTCGCCGAAGGCGGCCAGCAGGTCGTCGTCGCGGTGGTCGCGCACTTTGATGGTTTTGAAGAAGGTCAGCCCGCCGTGCACGGCCACGCCGGCGGCGGCTGCGCCGACCAGGCCCAGGCCGATTTTTTCGGCGCTGGCTTCGACACCGAAGCCGGTGACGTCGGGCAGGGTGTCGTAGAAGGGGGTGAACTTGTCGAAGAAGTCTTTTTCCGTGCACCCGATGCAGGGGTGGCCGGCGCCGATCGGCCAGGAGGTGTGCATGTTCCACTGGGTGATGGGGCAGGGGCTGAAGGTGGAGGGGCCTTTGCAGCCGACTTCGTAGAGGCACCAGCCGTTTTTGGCGCCTTCATCGTCGAAGGATTTGACGAATTGTCCCGCATCGAAGTGTGCGCGTTTGGGGCAGGAGTCGTGGATGCGCTGGTCGTAGGCGAACAGGGGGCGGCCTTCCGCGTCGACCTTGGGTGGGGTGCCGTAAGTGAGCAGGTAGGAGATGGTGGCGGTGATGACTTCGCCGATGGGCGGGCAGCCGGAAACATTAATGACCGGCTTGTCGGTGATGATTTCGTCTACACCTTTAGCGCCGGTCGGGTTGGGGCGGGCGGCCTGCACGGAGCCGTAGACGGCGCAGGCGCCGACGGCCAGGATGACGGAGGCGTTTTCGGCGGCGTCGCGCAGCACCTGCTCGGCGGATTTGCCGCCGATGACGCAGTAGGCGCCGTTTTCTTCGACTGGTACGGAGCCGTTGACGACGAGGATGTGCGGTTCGGCGTTGAGGTCGTGCAGGGCTTTTTCGGCGTGCTCCCCGCTAGCGGCCATGACCAGTTCGTTGTAGTTGACGCTCAGCAGGTTCAGCACGAGGTCTTCGACGGTGGTGCCACCGCTGCGCAGCACGGATTCCATGCAGCCGGTGCATTCTTGGAGTTGCAGCCAGGCGACGTTGGGTTTTTTCACGGCGCCAAGTTTGTCGGCGATTTCTTCGGCTTGTGCTTCGAAGCCTGCGCCGGCGAATTGGGGTGAGCCGGCGGCGAAGATGGCGGCCAGCCCGGTGCACATCTTCATAAACGAGCGGCGGCTCACGCCTCGGCGCGTGAGGTTTTCGGCAAGGGTTTCGTCTTGCCATCCAGTGTCGATGTTCATCTTCGACTCATTTCTGCGCGATGCGGGTTACGCTACCGACATTAGCAGTGGTTATACCCTTTTCCCGCAGCGTAGGACCCGTTTTCGGGCCGTGGGGATGTTTCCCCAGTTTGCCGCCACCCCCATAAGTAGGTGTGGCAAGGATAGCCTTTTTACCTGGATGTTTTCAGACAAAGACCGACCCTTCCCCCAATCGGGTTAGGGTCGGTCGTGGTGGTCAGATGCGAGGGGAACAACCCCCGGTTACGCTTCGCGGGCCTTTTCGACCCACTCGTACCACGCGTCCATGCCCTCACCGGTTGTGGCGGACACGGGGAAGATTGGTGCGGTGGGGTTGACCTGACGGATGTTGGCCACAAGCGTGTCCATGTCCAGATTCAGGTGGGGCAAAAGATCGATCTTGTTGATGACGATGGCCTGCGCGGTGCGGAACATCACCGGGTATTTCAGCGGCTTGTCTTCGCCCTCAGTGGTGGACACGATCATCGCTTTGGCGTGCTCGCCGACTTCGAACTCGGCGGGGCACACGAGGTTGCCGACGTTTTCAATGAACACCAGATCCAGGGTCGACAGATCCAGCCCTTTAAGCGCCTTGGTGACCATCGGCGCATCCAGGTGGCACTCGCCACCAAAACCATTGCCGGTGTTGAGTAGGGAAATCTGTGCGCCCAGCCCGGTGAGACGATCCGCGTCCAGGGAGGTTTCGATATCGCCCTCAACCACACCGCAGCGGAAGGTGCCCTGGAAGTGCTCCAGGGTGTGGCGCAACACCTCAGTCTTGCCGGAACCCGGGGCGCTCATCAGGTTGATGGCGCGCACGTTGTGCTCCTCGAGTGCTTGCCGGTTGTGGGCAGCACAGTGATCGTTTTCCGCGAAGATGTCCTCGAGTACCTCGATGCGTTCACGCCCGGTGGCGTACTCGGAGTGATCCCCATGATCGTGGTCGTGGGTGTGCTCATGATCGTGGGTGTGGCCCTCATGATCATGATCGTGGTGGTGCACGGTGCCATCATCGTGGCGGTGGAAGCGACCCATGGAAAACCTCGCAAAATTCGAATGCCTACACCGCGCACGCCAATCAGCGTGGGTGTGCGGTGATTATCTCTTAGCTCTAAAAAGACGATACGTGCCCGGGGCTTAGCAGGTGCGAAACCTGCCCACTTCCGGGGGTGTGAACGCATTCCACTCGGCGGAAACAACTGGGGGTAGTGCAGTCGCTCAATTAGCTGTTGTCCGCGCTGTCCACGTCGATGCTGACCAGCTGAAACTCGTTGCCCTGCTCGATGGTGCCGATCGCATCGCATTCGGGGCATAGCGCCGAAAACTCCCCACTAATCACCCCAGAAAACCCGCAGGCGCACGTCATGACAGCGTCCATCCACTCAACCTCCAGTGCGGAGCCCGCCAGCGGGGTGCCGCTGGTGGTGAACGTCCACGCGTGCGCCAAGGATTCGGGCACCACCTGCCGCAGCGCACCAATGCGCAGATTCACACTCAGCACACGCCGGCCACTCGCCGCGCGAGCCACGGCGCCGGCAAGCTGCTGGGATAGGGCTACTTCGTGCATAAAAACAGAGACTTCGCGAAAAACAGGGATGCGGAAAAAACAATCACCTCAACAATAGGCGACAGGCAAGGGCGCGAAGATCACTACGAAGATGCTGCACGCGCAGGTGGGACGACATGGGGCTCGCCGTAGGCGGCGGTGCGCCTAGAGGCGAGTATCGCGCCGGGTGCGCAACAAAAACCGGTTGAAAAACACCAAGGCCACCAGCAGCACCAAGAAGAACACCAGCGGAATCGTGACTGTTTCGTTGCGCAGCGCATTGAAAGCGGACAAGAAACCGACGATGAAGTAGACGCCACCGGCATTGCGGTGAACGAGAACACCCGCCGGGGACGTTGTGCGCGTGCCGCCACCACGCCGGGAAGACGGCCACGCAATGATCGCGGCGGTGCACGCCAGGTTGATGACAAAGGCGATGATGAACCCACGGGTCGCTTGAGCGACATGAGCGGTGTACACAATCGTGGCGATCGGCGCGACGAGAAGCACCACGGCAACTGCCCACGGCAACACCACGCGATCGCCTGTACCAATATGCTTGGTCATGGTTGTCAACCTTTCTTCAACAACAACACGCGCCCGGGGGGCGTTGGGAAATAAACGAGGCTCGTTATCAACAGTCTATTGAGGGGGCGCAGGGGCACAACCCCCTAAGCGGCGTATGTGCCAGAACCCAGCGATCGCCTACCGCCTTCGGCCCAATGCGGCAAGGACACCTCCTGCCCTAGCCGCTTGGCTCTGGCGCAGCGCTTAGGTGTTGTTGAACTTGTTCTTGAGCGCCTCGGCCTCCACCTCGGCGCTGCGAGCGGGCTCGTCGGTATCTTCAGCCTTAGCCACAACCTCGTTGTAGCTGTTACCGATCTGCTTATTGCGCCGCAACACCCAGGCGATAACAATCGCGGGGATACCGATGAGAACGAACAGGGTCAACGCCATAATTGCGATCTCGGCGATTCCAATGGCCATTGTGAACGCTCCTTTACATCAAGCGTGGGGCTTTGTCAGCACTGGTGCCCCACGAACAACCGTGGTGAAAAAGCTGATGTAGTGCTAACGATAGTGACCTGATGATGGTTTGTCTGGGGTTTGCCGTGCCCCGCACGTATGCCACTACTACCTTTAAAAGCATGAGCCACTCCCACCCGCCCGCACACCCCGCGCACCCCGCGGCGATGCCCAGCGCGGGGGAGCACACCACCACCTCCCGCGCAGGGAGCATCCGGCGCGAATACCACATGACAGGCGTGGTCCAAGGGGTGGGCTTTCGGCCCTTCTGGTCCGCCCTGGGACAGGACTTTTCTGTCAGCGGCATCATCGGCAACACCGGAAACGATGTTTACCTCCGGCTGGAAGGCACAGTCGACGATATCGAGGCCTTTATCACCCACGGGCTGGCACACCTGCCGCCCCTCGCGCAGGTCACCCACGTCGAATACACCCAACAGGCGGCCACAGGTGAGTTCGCGCCAGGCATAGCCGTTGCGGCATCCACCCAGGGCGAAGCGCACCACACCCGCACCCTGATCCCCGCAGACGTCGCCCTGTGCGCCGACTGCGCCCACGACATGGCCGACCCCACCAACCGGCGCCACCAATACCCCTTCACCACCTGCACCAACTGCGGCCCGCGCCTATCCATCATCACCGGCCTGCCCTACGACCGGCCCCGCACCACACTAAAAAACTTCCCCCTGTGCCCCGACTGCGAGCACGAATACACCGACCTCACCAACCGCCGCTACCACGCACAACCCATCAGCTGCTTTAGCTGCGGCCCCCGCCTGTGGTGGGAAGACAGCACACAGACGCACCAAGCGCCGGACAACCACCCAGCCAGTGGTGCCGTGGCAGGCGCCGACATCGACGACACCGCACCGGCAGGCCTTGCCCCCTGGAACCGGGAGGAAAGCAACCGGATCATCGCACACGCCCAAAAAGTCATCGCACGCGGCGGCATCATCGCCGTCAAAGGCATCGGCGGATTCCACCTCCTCGCCGACGCCAGCAACACCCACACCATCGCCCGCCTACGCCAACTCAAAAACCGCCCCCACAAACCCCTCGCCGTCCTCGTCACAGACCTCAACATGGCACGCACCATCGTCGACCTGGACGAGCCCACCACCGGCCAACTCACCCACCCCGCCCGACCCATCGTGCTGCTCCCACAGGCCGAACACAGCCCACTTTCCCCGCTGGTCGCGCCGGGACTCGACGAGATCGGTGTGGTGCTGTCCTACAACCCGCTCTACGACCTCCTGGTCGATAGGCCCCTGGTGTGCACCAGCGGAAACCCCGCCGGTGAGCCCCTGTGTCACACCAACGCGGCCGCCCGCCAGCACCTGACTCACATGGTCGACGGGTTCATCTTCCACAACCGACCCATCTGCGTGCCCGTGGAAGACTCCGTCGAAAAACCCCACACCCCGATCCGCAGGTCGCGCGGACGCGCACCACTGCCAATCGACATCACCGGATGGGCACGCACACCCCGCATCGTCATCGGAGTCGGCGGCGAGCTCAAAAACACCGTCTGCATCAGCGATCACACCAACGCCTTCTTAAGCGCCCACATCGGCGACATGGGCTCAATGGCCGCGCACACCGCCTGGCACACAGCCCTGAAAACCCTCCTGGACTCCCGCGGGCTGAGCTGGGACGACGTCGACCTCCTCGTCGCCGACAAACACCCCAACTACTCCACCACAACGCTGGCCACCAACCTCTCCGAGCAGCGCGACATCCCCCTCGCAAGCGTCCAACACCACCACGCCCACGCCCTAAGCCTCATCGCCGAACACAACCACATCGGAGCAGCCGTCATCGCCACCCTTGACGGCACAGGATACGGCGACGACGGCACCATCTACGGCGGCGAAATCCTCGCCCTCGGCAACAACCCAGCCGACGAGCTCACCCGCGCCTGGCACCTCCCACGCTTCCCCCTAGTCGGCGGCGATCGCGCCGTCATCCACCCCTGGCGCATCCTCGCCGGCCTCAACCACGCCTACCACCTCGACCTACCCGCCGACTGCGGCACCGCAACATCAACCCCGGCAGGGCCATTCACCATCGAAGAAGAAATCACCCTCGTCAACCACCAAATCACCACCCGCACCGGCACCGTCGACACCACCTCGCTCGGCCGACTCCTCGACGGCCTAGCCTGCCTCATCCTCGGCCTAAGCCACCAAACCTACGAAGGCCACGCACCAATGCTCCTCGAGGCAGCAGCCCACCGGGCCACCCCCACGCAGCGCGCACACGCCCAACAGTGGGCGCGCGAACCCGCCACCATCGTCGAACTCACCCATGCGGTAGTGCGCCGCCAACACGAACTCCACCTCACCCCAGGCCACCCCACCAACAACCCGGCCACCCACGAACTCGCCCACGGCCTCCACCTGGGACTAGCCCACATCATCGCCACACACCTCCACCAAACCGCCACCGAACACAACACCACCTTCCTCGGACTCACCGGCGGAAGTGCAGTCAACGCACTACTCAGCCACACCATCGCAAAGCACCTCCTTGAAGCCGGACTACACCTCCACACCCACCAAAAAATCCCACCCACCGACGGCGGACTCAGCCTCGGACAAGTCACCTACGGACTAGCCACCCACACCCGCGCCTAAAAACCCCACAGCCAACCCCCACTTTCCGCCATGATGGGTGACAAGACATAACCCACCCGCGACGAGGGGACCACGACACCCATGGGGCCCACACCATTCGGACACCACGGCGCCGACACAGCAGCCACCCAACTCATCGACGTCGGCTTCGACGCCGTCACCAGCTGGGACAACACCAACGGCATCACCTGCCTCATCGGATGGGGAACCGACCCCACCGGCACCCAACTACCCGGCATCATCGTCGCCGACGTTGATGCCACCCCCAACACCGCAGCACTCATGGCCGCCCTCGACGAAGGCCGCGACATCTTCGGCACCCGCCGCCACGCCGCATACTCCGCCGAAAAAAACCAGTGGTGGATCGCAAACCCCGCACTGACCACCCTCACCCCAGCACCACAACCACCAGCCTGGACACACCACACCACCAAAACCGGTGTCATCAGATCACGAACACTGGCCACCCACGTCCTCACCGACCTCATCGCCCACCACCACACCCCACCCGCCGACAACCCCCGCGCCATCGCCGAACTCGCAGGCGAACTCACCCACGCCGCCCGACAAGGCATCCCCGGCATCCGAGGAACCCTCCGACTACGCGACAAAACCGCCACCCGCGTCATCCCCACCCTCGTCGCCCAACACACCACACCCACCACCAACACCACCAACACCACACTCAACAAACTCATCGCACGCGCAGCCGGCAACCACGCCCACACCGCCACCACCATCATCGACCCCAACGCCGGCACCGGCGCCACCCTCGTCCGCCTCCTCAAAGAACGCAAAGGCGGACCCATCGGCCACCACGCCCACGCCACCGCCATCGAAAACACCCCAGAACTCGCCACCCAAGCCCGCGACATCCTCACCCCACTCGCCGGCGACTACCTCACCATCACCGTCATCGACGCAAACAACACCGGAGACTCCACCACCCCACTCGCCGGCACCGCAGACCTCATCGTCACCACACTGCCCACCAGCCCAACCACCGCCAGCACCGAAACCCACCTCAACACCGCACTCAACCTCCTCGCCCCCAACGGACGCGCCGTCATCGCCGTCCCACCCACAATCCTCACCGACCACAAACACGCCGAACTACGCCAAACCCTCACCACACGCTGGCACACCAACGCCATCATCACCCTCAACAACGACGACACCACCCACACAGTCCTCGTCATCGACCGCGGCGCGCCGGGACAAACCTTCGTGGCGCACCTCGCCCAGCCCACGGACGCGGACATCGACCCCAACAGCCCATTTATCAACCAACTGCTCGCACACATCGACAAAAAGGGGCAACACCGTGGATAACACCCACCAACAACCCCAGTGGGGTGCCACCAGCGTGGAACTGTTCGACCTGGTCAAAAGGATGGACCCGCACCCCGAAACCCACCCCGTTCCACTGACCGCACAACGCCCCACCAGCAGCGTGCGACCAGGACAGGCGGTGGTACTTCCCCGAGAAATCGACCCCGACACCCACAGCCTGCACGACACCGCCGACGTGTATGCCGGGCCCGCCTACCAGGTCGCCATGACCCCCGGCGCCGTCCACCCCGGCGACCTCATGATCAGCGGCGGGGCGCACCCGGTCGCCTACATCGTCCAAAAAAGCGACGTTGGCCGGCACTTCTCCCGACACTTCATCGCACTAAGCGGGCCAAAGTTTCTCCTCCTGCGCACCTGGGCATTCATCACCACCCCCACCGGCAGGGCACTGATCACCGCAGCCACCCGCAGCGCAACACCCACCGGAAGCGTTGCCGGAAACACCCGACTGCTGCGGGCCATCACCATCCCCACCGTCGCCGCCGGCACCCTGGAGATCGACGCCACCATCAAACAGACCTTCAAACGCCTCAAAAAGACCCCCGCCAACCAGATCGATGTCGCCCACTCGTGGTGGAAAATCACCCAATTGAACGGCAGCGACTGGTCGGGCGCGCTCCAGGAACCCGGTGTGCGGAAACAGGCAATGGGTGCCAACGATGAGGACCGCGCCAACGCCCACGACGCTGTCGCACACCTCGAGGAGGCGCTATGGGCCAGCCACTAGCCACACCCCGAGAAACCACCGACCACACTCCCGTGACATTTCCGGCGATCGTCTACGCACACCTCTACAAAAAACTCGGCACCCGAGACCTCAAAGGCGCAACCAACAAGCGCCTGCGGCACCTCGACCCCGAACACCCCGGCGTCGACGCAATGGCCGACGCCTACTTTGCGCTGCACGCGGACATGAACGCCACAGCACACCTCACAGTCGAGCATGCAGAGCTAGCCGCATGGGTGCTGGCCATTCACGCACACGGCCGCCCCAGCAAGAAACTCCAAGGCCAACTGCGCACAGCCATTGAGGAAACCCTGCGAGAAGATGGCGTCGACCCGGCAGGGGATCCGAGCCTGAACCCCACCATCATCGGCTGGAGCCTGGGGCAAAGAGCACACACCGAGCTGGGTGACACCATCGTGAAATTCGTGCTGGACTACCCCGATGACACGGTGACCAAAGCCTATGGCGAATTGGTGACGCATACCCTGCAATTGGTGGAACAGCACCACACCGAGCGCACAGAAATGAACCTCAGCGCCATCCTCGTGCGCCTCATGGGGCTCATGGATGCCCTTGCCGGGTGGCCCGGACGCTCCGCGGAAGCCCAACGGATCCTTGAGGAGTCCTATCAGGACGAAACAGGCCCCATCCGCCTGTCGTACTGGCCGGACTTTCTCGAAGTCGTCCACGTGCGCAACGCAATCACCCACCTCAACAGCGGGGGAGACCCCTCCTACCTGGAAGCCACCGAAACCCTCGCATCCCCGAAAGGACTGCTCAAAGTGATCGACGCTGCCCGCCCTGTGGTGGCGTGGATGGGCGCTGCGATAGCAGTCGAATCACGCTCTGATGGTTCGGCACCGCACGATCTGTGGGAAGACGTCCGCATTGAACTTGGCTTGTAGCCCCTTTGCCGCGGGAACCAAAGTGATTGCGCAATCAGCAGACCTGAGATACTCAACGGCGTGAACGCAGAAAAAACCCTGCCCCGCGTCATCCGCCGCGCGTTGGCAGTCGGTGCATGCACAGCCCCCATCGTTCTGGTGGGCTGCAGCAACGGCGGACAATCTGGTCCTTCGACCACCGTGGTGACGGTGACGCGCAGTTCTCAGTCGAGCACCCCGTCAACTTCTGCAGCAGCACCCAACTCGTCTGCAGTCGCGGAGCCGAAGAAAGACACCCACTCGCAAAATGGCGGCACGGATGGAAACACCTTCGTGCCGGAGCACTTCCCGGTCCGCAACGACCTAATTGAAGGTCCACCGGAACTCCAGGGCAAAACCATCGTGTCCTGCCTGGGTGCTGAGCATCCCGGACAGTACGACCCGGGGCTGACTCTGCTGGATGACGGAACTCGAGTGTGGACGGCGCAATGCCAGATGGCTTACGACTACGGGCGTGCTGACATCGCCGGCACCGATGACTATTCGGAAAGCGACTCCGATTATTCGGACACCTACGACGACGGGTACAGCGATGGCTATGACGCAGCTGTCGAAGAATACGAAGAAGCGCTCGAAGACGCCTTGAGTGAACTCGAGGACAACTAAAACAACAGCGCCGGCCCTTGTGAAAAAATCACGGGCCGGCGCTGCTTTTAGCTTTTTAACAAATGCGGGGGAGTGGATCGCCAACGAGCATGTCGACCATGCGGGTTCCGCCGAAACCAGTGACCAGGACGACGGATGCAGCTGGTTGTGCATCAATGCGTCCACAGATGGTGGCTTCTGGTGCTCCACTGGTGTGCAGCGCATCGAGCGCTGCCTGAGCCTGATCGGCGGGGACCACCGCGAGGAAGGTGCCCTCGTTTGCGACATACAGCGGGTCAATGCCGAGAATGTCGCACGCTGCGCGGGTGAGCTCACGAACCTTGATGCCTTCATCCTGCAAGACGACAGCCTTGGCGGTCGCGCGAGCAAGTTCGTTGCACACGGTGGCAACGCCACCACGGGTTGCGTCGCGCAGCCAGCGGGTATCGGGCGCGGCTGTAAACAGTGCTTCGACCATGCCGTTGACCGCTTGGGTGTCCGATTCGATTGGCGCCTGAATGGCAAGATCGCCACGCGCCATCATGACGGCCATCCCGTGATCGGCAATGGGGCCGGACAAGATGATCACGTCCCCTTCGCGCACCTGCTCCGCACCGACGGTGCGGTTGGAGGGCACGACGCCGACACCGGCGGTGGTGATGAAAAGTTTGTCTGCAGCGCCACGGGGAACAACCTTGGTGTCGCCGGCAATGATCTTCACCCCAGCTTTGTCCGCTGCCTCCCGCATGCTGGCAACGATGGTTTTCAGGGTGGACACGGCAAGCCCCTCCTCGAGGACGAATCCTGCGGTGAGGAATTTCGGCTGCGCGCCGGCCATCGCGAGATCGTTGACGGTGCCGTTGATTGCGAGCTCGCCAATGTTGCCACCGGGGAACTCAATCGGGTTGACCACGTAGGAATCGGTGGACATCGCCAGGTGGGTGCCGTGCTCCTGCACCAGCTCGGCGGTGGCGACGACACCAGAGTCACCCGCCTGCGACAGGACATCATTGCCGTAAGCATCCATGAAGACGTGCTCGACGAGCGCGGCGGAGGCCTTACCGCCAGAACCATGCGCCAAGGTCACATGGTCATCTTTCAAAGGCAAAGGGCGGGCGCGCACGCGGTCGATGTTGAGGTTGACGCGGGCTTCGTCTTCATTCAGTCGGTTTTTCGGATCCACAAGCTCAAAGCTTAGTGCCCGAAAACCCCCGGCGGGTTTTGGCGGTGAAAAGATTCCTCGCGCACGCCAGGCACCCACCGTGGACAGGCCGACCACCAGTCGGGGCTGAGGAAAGATTCCCGAAAGAGGGAATGAGGGCATAAAAGTAGCCGCCCACCGGCACGGTCACAGTGTCGGCGGGCGGCCAGCAAACCCCCTTAACGGGGTGGGTGGTTTTAGTGCTTCACCTTGCAGGTGTTCATACCGAAGATGCGGTACAGGGGGCAGAACCCGATGGCAGCGGTGACGGCCATGATGGCAGCAACAACCCACAACACGATCGACAGGGCGCCACTGGTGGAGTACGCGGCGACAGCTGCAACGATGGCGATGACGAGGCGGATGATGCGGTCAATGTTTGATTCGTTCTTAGTCATGGCAGTGACCATATGTGCATTGTTCGTACATCTTCACCTTGGCCTTGCCCCCATAAGGGGGCGTTTTGATGGGAAGGTGACCATTCGGGTGCGAGTTTGCTCACGAAACGAAATTCGCACCCCCGCCCACCCCTAAGTCTTCCTGGTCTTTTGCTTATGGGGAACCATTTCGGGGGTGGTTGTGATGTTCATCGCCCAAAAATAGGGAATAGGCCAAAATGTCCGGTTTTGGGTTGGAAGGGGCAGTCGGCAGGTCGGGGAGTTGGAAAACCCGCACGGTCGGTCTTTGGTGGTGGGCTGCCGGTGGCAACGCTTCCAAATCAAGGATTGCAGGAACGATGGGCGATGCCGGCGATGGGCGACGAGCTGAGATGGAGCCAGTTTCAACGCGAGGTTATGAATGTGATCGTTCGAGCTGCCAGTCAGCTGGCACAGTTCCAGTCAAAGAAGCGGCAGCTCCAGTGATCCACAATCTTTAAGAATTCGGGCACGGTAATAGCTGCGCAGAAAAACTCACGGCGAGGTGCAATGATGCGGCATCTCGCCGTTGGTGTTGTTAGGCTTCGTCGCGCTGTGGCAGGAAGTACCAGGCGGCCGCATATGCTGCCACTCCAACAGCGTTAGAAACCGTGGCGAGGATAGCGACGCCGATGCGCACCCAGGTTGGGTCGAGATCGTAGGTTTCCGCAATGCCGCCGCAAACGCCGGCAAGGTACTTATCTTTCGTGCTGCGGTGCAGCTTGCCCTTGGCTGCGTTGTGCTTCAACTGCTCGATTTGCTGTTTGAAATCAAAATTCTGTTCGTTCGACATAATGCAATTCTATGAAGGCTACGAAGGTAGCGCTACCGCTTTTGCCCGGGTGGTCTATCGGGGGTGTTTCTCTAAAGAATGCAAGCTCATGGGGTCTTTCAATCACGTGATGTGGGGCATGTTCCAGAGGTGACTTTTGAAAGCATTGCGGATGCAGTGTTGCTGCCTGGGATCAATGTGGATGCTGCAACGTCGTGGTGGTTTCCAATAGGGCAGTGGCTCTATTTTCTGCCTCGTTGAGTAGCTGCTGGATTTCATCGTTGATGTTGCGTGCTTGATATACAGCCTGGAAGGGGTTTGCCGCTCTTAGTTGACCGTGCCTTTGTGCCGGCATGTGCACTGGTTAAAAATGATCCGGGCGTAAGGGTGCTTTTGCCGCTGTTGAGTCCGATGAAGAATTTGATGGCGAGTGATGCCGTTGCTGTGACTAATGGCAGCACCTTTTTGGTTGCGGGTGGGTCGGTTCGCATGAGGGGCTCGTTGCGGTGGGGGAGGGCTTTCGTGCCGGGGTGCGCTGGCGCAGATGAATTACTTCATCCTTGTGGGTTTGCATCGTGCCCGGTGGAGGTGGTTGAATACTCGGGTTGCTTCGTGTGGCATTGGTCTGCGCTGCCCTTTATGGCGCGCGATGCACGACCAGCGGTGTCGCACAGCTTCGCAAGTTTTAAGAAGTCGAATACTTTTATCCGGCTCATGCTTCGAGGTCGCAACGAGAAAGCAAAAGACCGAGCGTGTCCAGGACGGAAATCTGGCGCGCGCAACAACCAGGTCAGGAGACCCTAGTGATTCAGCAGGAATCGCGTCTGCGGGTTGCCGACAACACTGGTGCACGAGAGATTCTGTGCATCCGCGTTCTCGGTGGCTCCACCCGACGCTTCGCTGGTATCGGTGACGTCATCGTCGCCACCGTCAAGGAAGCCACCCCGGGCGGCAACGTCAAGGCTGGCGAGATCGTGAAGGCTGTCGTCGTTCGCGCGAAGAAGGAAACCCGTCGTGCTGACGGCTCCTACATCCGCTTCGACGAGAACGCAGCCGTCATCATCAAGAACGACAACGAGCCCAAGGGCACCCGTATTTTCGGCCCCGTCGCTCGTGAGCTTCGTGACAAGAAGTTCATGAAGATCGTTTCCCTGGCTCCGGAGGTAATCTAATGAAGGTTCACAAGGGCGATATGGTCCTCGTCATCTCCGGCCCCGACAAGGGTGCCAAGGGCAAGGTTATCCAGGCTTTCCCGAAGACCGAGAAGGTCCTCGTTGAGGGCGTCAACCGCATCAAGAAGCACGTTGCTAACTCCGCGCCCGAGCGTGGCGCTGAGTCCGGTGGCATCGTCACCCAGGAAGCCCCCATCCACGTTTCCAACGTGATGGTTCTGGATTCTGACGGCAACCCCACCCGCGTTGGCTACCGCGTGGATGAGAACGGCAAGCGCGTTCGCATCTCCCGCCGCAACGGGAAGGACATCTAATCATGAGCGAGAACTACACTCCGCGCCTGAAGGCTCGTTACCGCGAGGAAATCCGCGCAAACCTGAACAAAGAGTTCGGCTACGCCAACGTCATGCAGATCCCCGGCGTCACCAAGGTTGTCGTCAACATGGGTGTCGGCGACGCTGCTCGTGACTCCAAGCTCATCAACGGCGCACTCGAGGACCTGACCCTCATTACCGGTCAGAAGCCCCAGATGCGTCGCGCTAAGAAGTCCATCGCGAACTTCAAGCTCCGTGAAGGCATGCCGATCGGTGCCCGCGTTACCCTGCGCGGCGACCGTATGTGGGAGTTCCTGGACCGTCTGCTGACGGTTGCTCTCCCCCGTATTCGTGACTTCCGCGGTCTGTCCGACCAGCAGTTCGACGGCCACGGCAACTACACCTTCGGCCTGACCGAGCAGACCATGTTCTACGAAATTGACGTGGACAAGGTCGATCGTCCCCGCGGTATGGACATCACCGTCGTCACCACCGCCACCAACGACGATGAAGGCCGTGCCCTGCTCCGCGAGCTGGGCTTCCCCTTCAAGAAGTAAATACTTGGCGCAGGCTCCGATACAGGGGCCACGCCTGGTACAACTTCACAGGTAGTCTTTCCACTACCCAACAAGCACCCCGCTATCCCGCCTCACGGTGGAAGATAGCGGGGTGCTTTGCGTTCGGTTTAGCCTCCGGCGAGGCTTTTTGCGCGCTCTACGACGGCGATCATCCAAGCGCGTGTAGGTCCCCATCGGGGAAAACCACCACAGGCTTGGTGTTGGCGGTTGGAAAAAATCGGCGGGGGTAGCTAGCGGGTGTGGGCAAGCGGAGTGAGTAACGCGCCCCCGAGCGTCACGGCCACCGGCAGCCTATGAGTATTGACTGCATGAATGGGGTCTGCGCCGTTCGGCTGGTGGGCGGTTTAAGAAAATAGTTGCTGTGCTGCTTTTTTGGCAGGGGTGGGGGATTCCCTTAGGGGTTGAAAGGACTGTTGGAAACTTATACGGTCAATCTTAGTCACCGACGGTGCGCCCGACACGCTCGCGGAATTTTTGAGCTGTTGTCGTGGCTGTTGCTATCCAGATTCGCACCTGTGTGCGCTGGCTCGTCGTTACCGTCACCATGGAAGTAGTAACTAGTACAAGGACCCGCCATGACCGAGAACGCCTCACACATGCCAGCGCCTGAGCAATCAGGACGCAAGGGGAAAAAGAAGGGCGTCATCATCACCCTGATTGCTCTTGCCGTCGTCGCTGCGCTGGCACTCGGAGGCTTCAGCGCTTATCGGATGGTCTTCGGATCCGACGATGTGGTCGCCTTGAACGCCGCCGACTACCAAATGATGGATAAACAGGATGTCACCACCCGTGTTCCCGTCAACGGCACCGTCGAGGCCGGCCGAAACATCACCCTATTCACCCACCTGACAGGCCCCGTCGAGGCGCTCAACGTCAAGGTCGGCGAACGAGTCAATGTCGGCCAGGAAATTGCCCGCATCGATGTGTCCAACCTGGAAAACGATCTGCAGGCCAAACTCGCACAAGACGCCCAGTCCATGGCGACCTCACTCGCCGCAGTAGAGGATGCCCAGCGCCAGCGCAACCAGCTCCAGCAACAGATCGACCAGGGGCTCAACGATCAGCTCAATGGGGCACAAAACGCGCTGCGCGCCGCCGATGAGGCCTACCAGGCGGCGCAGGCCGACTTCGAATTTAAGAAGAACCGCACCGCCGCAGGACGAAACGAACAACTCGTCGCCCAAGCCAACGCCATCCAGCAGGCTCGCAACGGGCTGCTGGGCGCAGCACTGGGGGTGGCCCGTACTACCGTCGGGGCAACGGACACCGCGATCCAAGCCATCGACCCCAGCGTGCCCAACCCAGCCAGCCCGGTAGTTCCCGCCAACGACGCGCTGAACACCCTGGACTCCATGAACAACTTCGATTCTGCGCTCAACGCCTTGAATCAACAGCAGGCCGCCTACAACGATGCGTTGGGAACCGTCTCCAAGGAATTGGCCGACTCCCAGCGCCAGGTCGCACAGGCCTTCGAGGCGAAAAAAGACGCCGCGACCGCGCTGAACGCAGCCCAACTAGCCGTTAACCAGCAGCTGCAAACCGCCAACGATGCAGTGACCCGCGCGGAACGCGATGCCAACATCAGCCGCTCGGCAACTGGCCAGGGAATGGAGCAGTTGCGCGCGGACATCAACAACGCGATCGTGAATGCGCCCTTTGCCGGTGTGGTGACCGCCGTGGTTGCAGAGCAAGGCAAACCCGCCACCGGCTCCTTGGTCACCATCGCCGACGATTCCCAACTGATCCTGCGCACTGAGGTCAAAGAAAACGACATCGACAAGATCAAAGTCGGTCAGGAAGTCACCTTCACCACCCCGGCTACCGGTAAGAAAGAATTTACCGGCACCGTGAAGGTGGTGTCCCCAGTGGCCGCAGACCTCGCCCCGGCAGCTGCCGACGGTGCATCTTCCGCCGGTAGCAACGCCAGCGGCAACAAGAAAGCCACCTTCCCCGTCGAAATCGCCGTCACCGGCAAACGCGAAGGCCTGCGACTCGGCTCCAATGCCAAAATCAAGATCGTCACCTTCAAGATTCCGCAGGCACTGTCCGTACCGCGGGAAGCAGTCGTTGAAGAAAACGGCAAGCAGAAGCTGTATGTCGCCCGCAAAAACGGTGACGTGTACACCGTCGAAGCGGTAGACGTGCAGCTCGGCGAAGGCACCGACTACGAAGTCACCATCACCAAGGGAGTCAAGCCCGGTGACGCCGTCATCACCCAGAAAACCCGAGGCGAACAGCTCGTCGGCAAGCAGGTCACCCTCCAGCAGGATGAAAAGGCTAGCGAAGCCCCGACTAAGGACGCGTCCTAATGGGTATCAGAGGCATCATGCCGCCCGAGTCCGAACTCGAACTACCCCTGGTCCACATGCGAGGGATCCGCAAAACCTACAACCCCGGCACCGAGGCTGAAATCGTGGTGCTCCCGGGCGTGGATCTCGACGTTGCAGAAGGGGAGTTCGTCTCCATCGTCGGTGCTTCTGGCTGCGGCAAATCCACACTGATGAACATCATTGGCCTGCTGGACAGGCCCAATGAAGGCATCTACTTCTTCGACCGCCGCAATATCCTGCGTGCCGATGATGATGCGCTGGCGCACTACCGCAGCCAGCAGATCGGATTCGTCTTCCAGAACTTCAACCTGATTGGTCGCATCGACGCCATGAAAAACGTGGAGATGCCCATGATGTACGCCGGCATCAGCGCCCGAGAGCGCAAACAGCGCGCCGAGGAACTCCTCGACATGGTCGGGATGGCGGAACGTCGAAACCACAAACCAAGCGAACTTTCCGGCGGCCAGAAGCAGCGCGTGGCGATTGCTCGCGCACTGGCCAACGAACCGAAACTCATCCTCGCCGATGAGCCCACCGGTGCGCTGGACTCGGCCACAGGACGCATGGTGATGGACCTGTTCCACAATCTCAACACCGAACACGGGCGCACCATCTTGTTTATTACCCACAACGCAGAACTCGCGGAAGAAACCTCCCGCGTCGTGACCATGAGTGACGGCCAAGTGGACGGTGCAACTATCCCCGCAGTCGACGCGATGCTCGCAGCCCAAGGAAAGTGAGGTAGAACCACCATGAATTTCATGGAAGCGCTCAGCCTCGCCGGAGGTAGCCTGCGCAACAACAAGATGCGATCTTTGCTGACCCTGCTGGGCGTCATCATTGGGATCGCGGCCGTGATTGCGATTTTGACCCTGGGTTCTGCTTTGCAGAAGCAGACCATGGGCGCCTTCGAGGGCGCCGGTGCGACAGATCTCCAGCTGCAGGTCGTGGCGCGCGACAACAGTGGTGAGGAAGAAGAAGGCGTGGGTGACGCCGCTGAGGCCTTTGGTGCCAGCGCCGTCATCGACGACGATTCCAAGTTCACCCCGGACGATGTGGAGCAGTTACGCGAAGCCTACGGCGATCGTCTGGCCGGTATCTCCATTAGCGGCGATGGTTACGTCCCCTCGCAGGTGACCCGACTGGACGACAACGATGTTCCGGAAGGCAAAGCCTCCACGGTCTACCTGGAAAGCTATAACACCGACGGCCTGCGGATGAACGGCGACGACATCGCCTACGGTCGTGGCTACACCGAACAAGAAGTGGAAAGCAACGCCATGGTGGCGGTCGCCAACTACGCCTTGGTCGACAAGATGTTCAACGGGGATCCTGCATCCGCGTTGGGTAAGTCGGTGCAGGTGGAAACTGAATCGGGCGATTTCGACTTCCAGATCATCGGTGTACAGAAGAAGCCTGAATCGATCGTGTTGGATGGTTTCGCGAACCTGAACCTGGTGATTCCCTACACCACGGCCGCTGAGATGAATGATCAGCCGCTGGTGTTTGGCACCGTGTCTATCCGCCCGAAGTCGGGTGAGGACAAGGAAGTTCTGATCAAGCAGATTCAGGGCTGGCTCGACAAGCACTGGGCGGACGATGAAGCAGCCCGGGTGAAGATCACTGACTTCTCCAAGCAGTTGGAGAGCTTCACCAAGGTGCTGGGCGCGATCTCCATGGTGATCTCCTCGATCGCAGGTATCTCCCTGTTGGTCGGTGGCATCGGCATCATGAACATCATGCTGGTGACAGTGACTGAGCGCACCCGCGAGATCGGTATCCGCAAGGCACTGGGTGCTACCCGTGGTGCCATTCGTCTGCAGTTCGTGATTGAGGCGATGATGGTTTGCTTGTTGGGCGGCATCATCGGTGTGCTGCTGGGCGGCGGGGTCGGAATGGTCGGCGCCAAACTCATGGGGCATATGGTGTGGCCGCCTATAACGGGCGTGCTGTTCTCTCTGGGCTTTTCTCTTGCGATTGGTTTGTTCTTCGGGTTCTACCCGGCAAACAAGGCCGCAAAGATGGACCCCATCGAGGCGCTGCGTCACGAATAACGTTGGTGCACCCCGTGCCCTACAAGCAGCCCCCACAGCCCGTAGCCAATTGGTTGCGGGCTGTCGGTTTGTGTGAGGGGGTGTGCGACGTGACTCGGGGTAGCCTTGGGCAGTCGGGGTCACACTTTGTTGCGAAGCCTTGTTTTTCCTTCTGCCTGCAGGTTTCACCTAAATGGGGGTAGTTTCCCTTTCCGTACAAGATCGATTTCTGCATGGGAAATAGCAGGATAATCGCATAAAGCGATTGTTGGCGGCATCCAATGGCCTTGACCTTTTGGTTGCCGGTGCGTTGAATCAATGAGCGTGACTGATACGACTCATCCCACTCCCATCGCCCGCATCAGGCGCGGTCTTGGCGCAGCTTTTGCCCTTGTCGCCGCGGCAACCCTCGCTGGTTGCTCTGTGTGTTCCCCCACTGGTGGCGCACCGGTCGCCGGTACCTCCGGTAGCAGTGCCGGCGGTGGGGTTGATACCGATCGCGCCGTTGTGGCGATGGTCAGCCATGGTGCCCCGGGCGATACTTTCTGGGATTTGGTCCGCAAGGGAGCGGAAGATGCAGCCAAGAAAGACAATATTGAGCTGCGTTATTCCTCCGACCCGCAGGCCCCGAATCAGGCAAACCTGGTGCAGTCCGCCATTGACGCGCACGTTGACGGTATTGCCGTGACCCTGCCGAATGCTCAGGCGATTGGCCCGGCGGCGAAAAATGCGGTGGATGCGGGTATCCCCGTGGTGGGTCTGAACGCCGGCATGAATGATTACGAGACCTATGGTTTGACCGGCTTTTTCGGTCAGGATGAAAAGGTCGCTGGCACGCTCGCCGGTGAGCGCCTGCATGAAGAAGGCGCGAAGAAGGTTCTTTGTGTCATCCACGAGCAGGGCAACTCCTCCCAGGAGGCGCGTTGCGCAGGTGTGAAGGACGGCGCGAAGGCCGACACTGAAATTTTGTACGTCAATGGTCAGGAGCTGACCAGCGTGACCGCCACGATTGAGGCGAAGCTGGCGCAGGACCCCGCCATTGATTACGTGATGACGTTGGTGGCGCCCGTTGGTTTGGCTGCGACCAAGTCCGTTGGTGAGGCAGGTTCTCAAGCGAAGGTTGCGACCTTTGATACCAATGCTGAGCTGGTGACCGCTATTAAGGATGGTCGCATCCAGTTCGCGGTTGACCAGCAGCCTTATGTGCAGGGTTATATGGCGGTTGATGCGCTGTGGCTGGCGATGCGCAACGGCTCCACCATCGGTGGTGGCCGCCCGGTGTACACCGGTCCTGCTTTTGTGGACGCCGGCAACGTTGACAAGATTGCTGATGCCGCCAAGGAAGGTTTGCGATGAGCGCATCTCGCGCAACAGCACCGGATTCCGCCCCGGTTGCTCCCGTAACGAAAGATGGCCGCGCGAAGGAACGCACCATGTGGGGGCGCATTGTGCGCCGCCCGGAGTTGGCTTCTTTCCTCGGTGCCGTGCTCATCTTCATCCTGTTCATGATCGTCGCACCGCCGTTTAGGACCATGGACGCCATGGCGACAGTCCTGTACGCATCGTCCACCATGGGCATCATGGCTCTGGCCGTGGGCATGCTGATGATTGGCGACGAGTTCGACCTGTCCAGCGGTGTCGCTGTGACCACCACGGCGCTGGCGGCGTCCATGATCAACTACAACGGCCACTTCAATTCCTGGGTTGGCGTATTCCTGTCGTTGGTACTGGCCTTGGGCATCGGTGCCTTCAATGGTTTCCTGGTTACCCGCACAGGTATTCCGAGCTTCCTGATCACTTTGTCGGCGTTTTTGTCGCTGCAGGGTTTGAACCTGGCGATTACCAAGATGGTCGCCGGCACGGTGGCGACTCCCACCATTGCGGATATGGCTGGTTTTGAGCCTGCCCGGAAAGTGTTTGCGTCGTCTTTCAGCGTGGGCGGGGTCAACATCAAGGTCACTATTTTGTGGTGGCTGCTGTTCGTGGCGATCGCCAGCTTCGTGTTGTACAAGACTCGTTTCGGTAACTGGGTGTTCGCCGTCGGTGGCGATAAGGACGCCGCACATGCGGTGGGTGTCCCGGTGCGACGGGTCAAGATTTACCTGTTCATGTTCGTCGGTTTCGCCGCCTGGTTCGTTGGTATGCACAACCTGTTCGCCTTCGATTCCATTCAGGCGGGCCAGGGCGTGGGTAACGAGTTCTTGTACATCATTGCCGCCGTCATTGGTGGTTGTGCGCTGACCGGCGGTAAGGGCACGGCCGTGGGTACCGCTATCGGTGCTTTGATTTTCGGCATGACCAACCAGGGCATCGTCTATGCGGGCTGGAACCCGGACTGGTTCAAGTTCTTCCTGGGCGCGATGTTGCTGTTCGCGGTGCTCACTAATAATGCGGTCGCCGCAGTGACGGAGAAGCGATAACCATGAGTGAGAATACTTCGACGAACGCTGCTCCGATTGTTTCTTTGCGGGGCGTGGATAAGTCCTATGGCCATTTTGATGCGCTGAGTGATATCAACTTGGAGATCTATCCCGGAACTGTCACCTGCATCTTGGGTGACAATGGTGCGGGTAAGTCCACGTTGATCAAGATCCTGTCTGGCCTGCACCGGGCGACCCGCGGCGAGGTGCTGGTGGATGGCAAGGCACAGGTGTTTAAGGATCCGGCCGATGCGCTGAAGGCGGGTATCGCCACCGTGTATCAGGATTTGGCTGTCGTTCCGACGATGCCGGTGTGGCGTAACTTCTTCCTGGGGCAGGAGATGGTTAGCCAGCCGTTTGGCCGGTTGAAGATCAATGAGATGCGCGAGATTTGCCGCAAGCAGCTCGGTGGCTTAGGTATTGATATTCCGGATATTGATGTTCAGATCCGGCACCTATCTGGTGGCCAGCGCCAGGTGGTTGCGATTTCGCGCGCGATTTACTTCGGTGCCCGCGTGGTCATTTTGGATGAGCCGACGGCGGCGCTGGGCGTGAAGCAGTCTGGCATGGTGCTGAAGTTCGTCAACGAGGCCCGCGAGCGTGGTATCGCTGTGGTGCTCATTACGCACAATCCGCACCACGCGCACTTGGTGGGTGACCAGTTCAGCATTTTGAAGCTTGGTCGCCAGGTGCTTAACGCGCCGCGTTCTGAGGTGACTCTTGAGGAGTTGACTCAGCAGATGGCTGGCGGTGGCGAGCTGGAGACTTTGGAGCACGAGCTCAAACGCAACCAGTCGTAGGCCTTCGTGCCGTGGACCCAGGTTTTCCTGGGTCCTTTTTTAGTGCTGGGGTAGGGCGTTGGCTTTTTCGGCCCATGTGCTGGCGGTGTTGATGTAGCTGACAGTATCGAAGTTTTCTTGGATGGCTTTGCGCAGGATGAAGCCTTGGGCGGCGCCGGTGAATAGTGCGGCGCTGTCGGTGGCCCATGTGGGGGATGTTGGTGTGGTCTGGTTGGTGTGCTGGGCCCAGCGTTCGAGGGCTTCGGAGACGATGTCGGCGAGGTCGTCGATGAAGCGGTCGACGATGGGGCGGATGTTGTCGTCGACGACGGCTTGGCTCCATAGCTGTACGAGGGAGGGGGCTGCGGCTCCAGTGTCGAGTGCTTCGAGAAGTGAGCGCATGATGTCTGCTGGGGTTTTGATGTCGCCGCTTGTTAGGGGGGCGAGGCCTTGTTGGCGGGAGGCGATGATGGATTCTGTGACGGCTTGGAAGATGTCTGCTTTGGAGGGGAAGTAAGAGTAGATCGCGCCGGCGGACAGGCCGGAGGCTTTGATGATCTGCGACATGGAGGTTCCGTCGTAGCCGTATTGCTGGAAGCAGGACAGTGCGGCTTGGGTGATGGTTTCGCGGCGTGCGTTGCGGTGTTCTTCACTGACTTTGGGCATGGTGTGTTTAAGGTTTTGTGCAGCTAGGGGTGTGTTTGGGGCGGGCTGTTGAGGGGTATCTGCGAAAGAGAATGATTGTTCTAATTTGACCTTAGTGTACCGCAGGTGTTTTATAAAGAACGTTCGTTCGTTTTCTTTTGGAGGTTTCGCATGACCCACCAGCCACCAAGCTCGCTCAAGCGCGCTATCACCATCGCCATCGCCGCATCGTTCATCGTGGGCATCATCATGCTGGCCTTCAGCTGGCCCACGCTGACCGCAAAGGTCGAAGACCTTCCCGTAGGGGTGGTGGGAAACCAGCAACAAATCGCCGCGATGCAACAGCAGGTCGACGACCGTGGGCACACCATGGTGCTGCACGAAGAGGCCGATAGGGGAGCGGCCGTCGCCGCTATTGAACGCCGCGACGTCTACGGAGCATTGGTCTTTAATGACAACGCCGCGCCCACCATGCTGGTCTCATCGGCAGCCAACCCCCAGGTCGCGCAGATGCTCACCGGAATGGCACAGCAGATGAGTGACACCCTGACCGACAAAGCTCAAGCCGGCTTCCTGCAGCAAGTGCCCGCCATGGCTGCTGCGGGAACCATGCCCCAAGCCCTGCCGAAAGTCACCGTTGCGGTGGAAGACGTGGTGCCCCTGAGTGCGGAGGATTCCCGCGGCACCGGCCTGGTTGCTGCATCCTTCCCGCTGGTCTTGGGCGGCATGATCGGCGCTGTGCTCATCAGCTTCCTCATCCACGGCTCCCACCGTCGTGGGCTCGCAGTCATCTTGTACACCCTGGGCGCAGGCATTGTTCTCGACCTGATCCTCCAGGCCGGTTTCGGGGTACTGCAGGGCAATGCCCTGACCAACATGCTGGCCATTACCCTGTCCATCGGTGCCATCACCGCGGTCATCGTTGGCCTGCGCGGACTGATCGGGCCGGCGGGTATCGGTGTTGGCGCCATCCTGTTCCTTTTCATGGCCAACCCCATCTCATCGGCCACTATGCCCAAGGAATTCATCCGCGCGCCCTTCGGCACCATCGGCCAGTACCTCCCGCCGGGAGCATCCTCCACACTCCTGCGCGACCTGAGCTACTTCCCCCACGCTGACCTGGCCACCCCCTGGGTCACCCTGGGTGCCTGGGCTGCCATCGGCCTGGCACTGATTGGACTGGCCCTTGCGCAAGAAAACAAGCGCCTGCGCGCAGCAGAGCACGTCGCCTAAGTGCTCTCGTCAAAAGCAGCTGTCGGGCCGCCAGGTACTGGTTTGGCTCGTCAGCAGCTTTTTATGCTGCGCACCTGATACGTCGCAGCTGGCTGGTCGTTGATAAGGTCAAAACGGTTTTGACCATCGGCTCTGACACCAGTGATGGTCGCGTCTTTTCCGGCAAAGTCCCCTTCGCCCCAGCATCGAAAGCACCATGAGCAATATCTTCGACCTCGCCCACCACACCGACCTGACCTCCGCGTGGTGGATCGCTTTGGCGGCCATGCTCTCGCCACTGCTGTCGAGCCTGACGCGTAAGAAGGTGCCAGATGTTGTGTGGCTGTTGCTGCTTGGCGTCATCATTGGCCCCAGCGTGCTGAACTTCGCGGACATCGGCCCCGGCATCGCCTTCGTGCGCGAACTCGGGCTGGGCCTGCTGTTTTTTATCGCCGGCATGGAAATTAACATGGAGCAACTGGTGGATAAAGCCGGCAAACACGCCCGCGGCAGCTACCTTCTATGCCTCGCCCTTGGCATTGCGGCCGGGCTTGCCATCTCCCACGGCGACGTGCGCACCGCCATCGTGCTCGGCATTGCGAGCACCTCAACGGCGCTAGGCACGCTACTGCCAATCCTGAAAGACAGCGGCAAGCTGGCTACCCCCTTAGGTTCCATGGCCATGCGGCACGGTGCAATTGGCGAACTCGGGCCCATCATCGCCATGACTTTGCTGTTGTCGGCCCGTGCTGCCTGGCAATCCGCCCTGGTGCTCATTGGCTTTGTTGTTGCAGCAGCCTTCGTCGTCTACCTGCCCGCACACGTGTTTCGCAACGTGCCCTGGATCAGCAAAGCCCTCATTAGTGGTGTGAACACCACCCAACAGACGGGCTTGCGTTTTTCGATGCTGGTGCTGATCTCCCTGATGGCGCTGACCAGCATGCTCAACCTGGACGTCGTCCTGGGCGCCTTCGTGGCAGGCCTGCTCATCGGCCGGCTCGTTGCCCAAAAACCCGAAACCAAGGAAATCTTCGATAAGAAACTGGAGATCATGGGATTCTCCTTCCTCATCCCGGTCTTCTTCGTCACCTCCGGGATGGGCATCGACGCCTCCGTCGTCGCGAAGGGATGGGCCAAGGTTGTGCTCGTCGTCCTGCTGATTCTTCTCGTGCGCGGACTGCCCGTGTGGTGGCGCGAGCGCCGACGCGTGCCAACAACCACCGCCCAGCAGCTATCCCCCGTCGAACAAGTCGCACTCGCCCTGTATGCCGCAGTGGGCCTGCCCATCATCGTCGCCGTCACCGAGGTCGCAACCGCCAGCGAACTGATCACCGACGACGACGCCTCCTTGCTCGTGGCAGCAGGTGCCGTCACGGTGTTGCTGTTCCCCATGGTGGCCGACCAACTTTTGCGCCGCAAAAACAACAAGCCCGTATCCGCGGGCAAACCTGCGTAAATATCTCCCCGGCAATTCAGCTGCGTCGAGTTGGGTGTCCCCGCATCAACCCAAGTGCCCCGTAAAACGGGTGTTTCTGGTTACTATGAACGCCATGACCAGCACCCCACAAACCACTCGCGTTGCCCGCGCCATCGGCGCCCTGTTCATCGCCACAGCCACCGCCTCGGCCAGCCTAAGCGGTGCCACAGGCATCGCCCAGGCCGATAGCCTGCCCAAGCTTCCCGCGGTCGCCCCAGGCCAGCACGAGCCGGTTTATCACGAAGGTGCACCCGTGCCGGTACGATTCGGCCCGGACGCATACGTCGGATACATCTCCGACATTTCCTCCCACGACTTCGGAATCTACAACGACGTCATCTCCAGCTTCGGTGCGCTGCGCTCCAACGATGCTGTCATGCAGCAAAACCTCGACACCGTCGTCGCCATCAACAACGCGGCTGCAAACAATCCCGCCGTCATCGCCCGCGCCCAGGCTGACGCCAAAGCCGATCAGGACGGGTTGTTGGACGCCTTTGCTGATGCTTTCGGCCAGGATCTCGCACCCCACGTCCACGCCGCCCTCGCCGAGCACCGCCTGCCGAAGACCGAAATGCTGCTCGGTGGTGGCTGGTTCGCCCGCGCCGGTGGCCTAGCCTCCTCGATGTTCATCGAGAAAGAAATCTATAAAAACGACCGGCCCTTCTTCGTCGCCCCCGAGCGCATCAAGCGCTACGAGATCGATGGCCGCCAGCTATACCTCAACTCCAAGTCCTTCCCATCCGGTCACACCAACCAAGCAACCTGGACCACCACCCTGCTAGCCGCGATGCTGCCAGAATTGGCACCGCAATTCCTGGCGCGCGGCAGCGAAGCCGGCTACAACCGCGTAGTCATGGGTGTGCACTACCCACTCGACGTTATTGGTGGCCGCATGACCGGCACCGCCGCTGCCGCCGACCGCTGGAACGACCCCAAGATGCGGGCCAACCTCCAGGCCGCGGCCGAAGAAATCCGCGCCGAACTCGAATGGCGCTGTGGCGATACCCTCGCTAACTGTGTCGCCAAGCAGAATGCCGCCGGCAAGGCCTACTCCAAAGATTCGGTAGGGGAGTACACCACCCGCGCCACTTACGGCTTCGCCCCCATCGGTGCGACCGACGCCCCGATGATCGTGCCCCAAGCAGCCCCCGACCTGCTGCTGGGTGCCTTCCCCCACCTCTCCTACGAGCAGCGGCGCCAAATCCTGGCCCAAACCGCCCTGCCCGCCGGGCTGCCCCTGGATGATCAAGGCCCCAAGGGCTCCTGGCAGCGGCTCAACCTCGCCAAGGCAATGACCGCCAACATCACCATCGGCATGGATGGCAATGTCACCGTCCATTAACCCCACCTTGTGGGTTGTGCCCTTCGTCCCAGGCGGGATCGGTACCTGGGGTGAAGACCAACTGCCCGGCCCCACCCGAGCCGCACTCACACAACTGAGCGCGGGCCGTGGGGACGCGGCAGATGTCGCAGCCGACCCCGCCCTCCGCGAAGCGGGACTGGCCCTCTACCACTACGGCCCCCACGGCCGTCTCGAACCCGTCGTCGGCAACCAGGCCCTACTCGATGCGGACACCTTCGCCACGTTCGTGATCCGCGACCCAGACACCACGAACGCGCAGCCGCCCACCCACACCTGGCCCATCACTCTCCCTACCACGCCCCACCCCGCAGGGGAGGAGCAGCACCTCCACTACAGTGACTGCGGCTGCACCACCTGTGCCCCCGCCCCCGGACGGCACCCCGCCGAGTGCACCTGCCCCGCGTGCGAACAAGCCCGAGTGTGCGGCTGGCACCCCGTCGGCTACGCCTGTGGGGCATGCGAAGACTGGTACCACGGCCTAACCTGGGTGTGACCTGCGAAACGCCTGCTTGCGCAGCACATAGTTCTGCTGATAATGTTGCCCGTCGGACTGTCGCACGGTGACCATACACGGACACCGCGCCGGGTTCACGCGGCTAAAACCGCCACAACCTGCACAAAGCAGCTCCCACTGTTCATATAAGCACCTACTTTGTTGTAGGCCCCTCGCCCACGAGCGTCCGCCGAAATTTTTTTGGAGGCAGCGAGCTCTGCCACTACTGAGTGGTTAGAGCGCCAAGTGGCCAATGAAATGCGATAACGCAGGGTGAGTAGGAACCGCAACGAGAAAGGCATCAAGGTCGTCTTATGACCATGACTGATCCTATTGCCGACATGCTGTCGCGCGTGCGCAACGCTAACAATGCGTACCACGACTCCGTGTCCATGCCCTCCTCCAAGCTGAAGGCAAACATTGCCGAAATCTTGAAGTCCGAGGGTTACATCGCTGATTACACCGTTGAGGATGCCAAGGTCGGCAAGACCCTGACCATCACCCTCAAGTACGCTGCTGACCGCACCCGCTCCATCGCAGGTGTTCGTCGCGTGTCCAAGCCGGGTCTGCGCGTGTACGCCAAGTCCACCAACCTGCCGCAGGTCCTCGGTGGCCTGGGCGTGGCTATCATCTCCACGTCCCAGGGTCTGCTGACCGACCGCCAGGCTCACGAGAAGGGTGTAGGCGGAGAAGTCCTCGCCTACGTCTGGTAAGGGAGGTTTGAAAAGATATGTCGCGTATCGGTAAGAACCCCGTCGTCATCCCCTCCGGTGTGGAGGTCAAGCTTGACGGCCAGCACGTCGACGTCAAGGGCCCGAAGGGCACCCTGAACGTTGATATCCCCGCCCCGATCACCGTCGCTGTTGAGGGTAACGAGATCATCGTTTCCCGCCCCGACGATGCTCGCAAGAACCGTGCCCTGCACGGTCTGTCCCGCTCTCTGATCAACAACATGGTTGTTGGTGTCACCGAGGGCTACACCATCAAGATGGAAATCTTCGGTGTTGGTTACCGTGTCCAGCAGAAGGGCTCCAACCTGGAGTTCTCCCTGGGCTACAGCCACCCCATCCTCATCGAGGCGCCGGAAGGCATCACCTTCGCTGTGGATGGCACCACCAAACTGTCCATCACGGGTATCGACAAGCAGAAGGTCGGCCAGATCGCAGCTATCATCCGTCGTTTGCGCAAGGATGATCCTTACAAGGGTAAGGGCATCCGCTACGAGGGTGAGCAGATCCGCCGCAAGGTCGGAAAGACGGGTAAGTAATGAGCAACGAAGCAAACAAGCGCCTCCCCATCGGCAAGGATATTTCCACCCGCCGTCGTGTGGCACGTGCCCGCCGCCACTTCCGCATCCGCAAGAGCATGCGCGGCACCGCCGAGACCCCGCGTCTCGTCGTGCACCGCACCTCCCGCCACATGCACGTCCAGGTCATCGACGACCTGAAGGGCCACACTCTGGCCGCAGCCTCCACCATCGAGGCCGACGTGCGCGCACTTGAGGGCGACAAGAAGGCCAAGGCAGCCAAGGTCGGTCAGCTGATTGCTGAGCGCGCCAAGGCAGCCGGCATCGAAACGATCGTCTTCGACCGCGCTGGCTACAAGTACCACGGCCGCGTCGCCGCTATGGCTGACGCTGCCCGCGAAGGTGGTCTGAAGTTCTAATGATCACCGCAGCCAAGAAAAACAACGGAAGGATCGCGTAATGCCGGGACGTGAACGGCGTGACGGCGGACGCACCGCCGACAACAACAAGGACAACCGCAACGAGCGCCGCGGCCGTGGCCGCGACGATCGTCGCAACCAGCAGCAGGACGAGCGCTCGCAGTACATCGAGCGCGTCGTGACCATCAACCGCGTTTCCAAGGTGGTCAAGGGTGGCCGTCGCTTCAGCTTCACCGCCCTGGTCATCGTCGGTGACGGCGAAGGCATGGTCGGCATCGGCTACGGCAAGGCCAAGGAAGTTCCCGCGGCCATCCAGAAGGGTGCAGAAGAGGCTCGCAAGAACTTCTTCCGCGTCCCGATGGTTGCCGGCACCATCACCCACCCTGTTCAGGGTGAGGCAGCCGCTGGCATCGTGATGATGCGCCCGGCAGCCCCCGGTACCGGTGTTATCGCCGGTGGTGCAGCTCGCCCCGTGCTCGAGTGTGCTGGTATCCAGGACATTCTGTGCAAGTCGCTGGGCTCCGACAACGCTATCAACGTCGTCCACGCCACCGTGGACGGCCTGAAGCAGCTGCAGCGCCCCGAAGAGGTTGCCGCTCGCCGCGGCAAGACCCTCGAAGAGGTCGCTCCGGCACGTATGCTGCGCGCACGCGCAGGTCAGGAGGCTTAATCACCATGGCCCTGAAGATCACTCAGCTCAAGGGCACCGTTGGTGCTAAGCAGAACCAGAAGGACTCGCTGCGCAGCCTCGGCCTCAAGCGCATTCGCCACTCCGTGGTCCGCCCCGATACCCCTGAGGTTCGTGGCATGATCAACGTGGTGCGCCACATGGTCGTCGTCGAAGAAGTAGCGGGGGAGTAGGTAAAACATGAGCGAACCCATCAAGCTTCATGATCTGCGCCCGGCACCGGGCGCAAACAAGGCCAAGACCCGCGTAGGCCGCGGTGAGGCATCCAAGGGTAAGACCGCCGGTCGCGGTACCAAGGGCACCAAGGCTCGCAAGCAGGTTTCCGCTGCTTTCGAGGGTGGCCAGATGCCGCTGCACATGCGTCTTCCGAAGCTCAAGGGCTTCAAGAACCCCGCCAAGGTCTACTACCAGGTCGTCAACGTTGCCGACCTGAACAAGGCCTTCCCCAACGGTGGCGACGTCACCGTTGCCGACCTCGTTGCTGCCGGCCTGGTTCGCAAGAACCAGCCCGTCAAGGTGCTCGGCACCGGCGAAATCAGCGTCAAGGTCAACGTAACTGCCGAAAAATTCTCCAACTCTGCGAAGGAGAAGATTGAGGCAGCAGGTGGCTCCATTAACGCCACCAAGTAATCGTTTTTCACCCGCTCGGGTGGAGTAACGATTAACACATGAGTAAACCGGATTATTTCCATCACTTGGAAATAATCCGGTTTTTTCTCTTGAAATCCCTTTCAAACACCCCTACCGTGGCTGGCACACGTTGTTCCAAGTCCGAACCCGAACAACGTTAACCCCCAGATTCAGAAAGGGCCGATCCAATGACTCCTTCGAAGATCTCCCGTAAGTTTGCTGCTACCTTCGCCGCCGGCGGAATGGTAGTGGCAGCACTCGCAACTGCTCCTGTCGCTCACGCTGGCGATGACTTCAGCTCCAACCTCAAGAACTTCCAATCCAGCGAGGGCACGAGCAGCACCACTGACAACAGTGACCTCAACCGCCGTGAGAAGACCGTCCTCAAGTACGGTGTGACCACCCAGGAGCAAATCGACAAGTGCAAGGCTGAGTGGGCCGACAAGGTTCTGCCCGCCATCGACCGCGGCTACGACTTCCCGTGCCCGACCTCCCCGATCTCCCAGGAAGAATACGATGCCGCCAAGGCTAAGGCTGGCAACGGGGTCACCGGCTCCATCGAAGGTGTCCTGGGCATCTTCAAGGGCTTCTCCTCCTAAGGCCCTTTCGCGCACCTCCTGTTTTCGATGACATGTGTCCGCCGGTGGCGGGCCCCACGCACCCAAAGCGTGTGGGCCCGCCACCGGTTTTTTAAGGTATTTGGCGTCGCTTTGATGACGCTCAAAGGGGCGGGCAGTTGGCTGCGCCCGCGCGTTTGGACCGTTGTGGTCAAACAATTTTTGACCAAACTTGAACGCCGTCTATTACATCCTTTCGGCTTCTTGCGTGGTATCTCGCTGTGTGGCTGGCAGTGAAAAATTCTTCCGTGGGGGATGAAAAGTCCTGGTGCTAAGGCTATGTGTCGAGTGGCTTAGGCAGATCTAAAGGTAATATCATAGCTATAGCGTGGTTAGGTGACCTGCACATTTCGCCTTTACTAACTATCTAAATTAGGTTTAGCTTGCTGTAGTTTTCCTGCTACGGTCGAGCCTATGAAAATTTCACGCATCGCCGCCACCCTTGCAGTGGCCACCTCTGTCCTCGTCGGCTCCGCAGCCCCCGCCCTCGCGGCTGATCGGGGCTTCACTGGAATTCCGACCCCCGCAACCGACCTGTCTTCCACTATGAACTTCGGTTCCAGCGCGCCGGAATCCCTCGAGCAGCCCACCGTTGCATCCCTCGAGGAGCTCAAGGGCACCTGGTACCAGGTGGCGACGATCCCCACTCCGTTCAACCTCCAGTGCGCTAAGAACACCACCGCCACCTACGAGGTGCTGGCCGAGGATATGATTAGCGTCCGCAACGCCTGCACCGATTGGTTCGGCAACGACTCCGTCATTAATGGACGTGCAAAGCTCACTGGCGCAGAGAAGAACAACGAACTGCGTGTCGCCTTCAATGACATCCCCTTCCAGAACATTGATGGCCCCACCAACTATCAGATCCGCTACCGCAGCGATGATGGCAACCTCATGATCGTCGGTTCTCCGAATGGTCTCAGCGGTTTCGTGCTTTCCCGCACTGCCGATGTCAGCGATGAAACCCTTCGCGACGTCGTTCGTCCCGCCATCCAGAATGCAGGATGGAATCCGTGGGTATTCCTCACCAGCCCGCAGGATGGCGGCGTGCAGGGCGTGCGCAGCCTGGGCACCGTCTAAAAATTTCTAGGTTTCCTATATTTACTGTAGGAACCCACGCGGTGATTCGATTTCCCGATGGGGGATCGGGTCGCCGTTTTTTTCGCGTACTGAACCATGCTGAAGGCTCCGCTTATATGTCCGTCTCGACGCGACGGTAATCAGTGAGCGAGGGGGTGACGGGCGTTTGGCAAGGGTATGGGCGCGCTAAAGAGGAAAGGATCCGTGTTGGACATCGGCGTTGGTGAGCGCGAGTACTGCTGTTGATCGGCTCGCCAACCCTTCGGAAGTGCCAAGCGAACTGGATCTTTGCATCCACCGAATGTCTGGCCGATCGGTACGCCAGGTCGCTGCCCTTAGCCCCGCTGTCGAAGCGCTCAGTTTGGAGCTTTCGATGTTGTTGCTGCCGAGAGCGCTCGGTTGTATACCACTGCAATGTGGTCTCGTGTAGCTAATCTGTCGACGCCCTGGTAAGTTTGAAACGTTGTAATGACAGGCCACCCATGTCTCTATAGGGTTGGCTGCCCACCATTTCCACCCCAAGTTTTCCTTCAGGCGGCGAACTTGGGGACGCAGGAGGATATGTGTCCGCCCTAGTCTCCGTCTTAAAAGACGCGGATCTTCGAAAAAAGATCCTTTTCACGATCGCCATGATCGTGTTGTACCGCATCGGTACCCAGATCCCGACCCCCGGTGTTGATTACAAGACCGTCATGGATGCGCTGAAGAACGCAACCGCCGACGGCTCCAACATCTACTCGATGGTCAACCTCTTCTCCGGCGGTGCTTTGCTGCAGCTGAGTATCTTCGCGATCGGCATCATGCCGTACATTACCGCGTCGATTATTGTGCAGCTGCTCACCGTCGTCATTCCTCGCTTCGAGGAATTGAAGAAGGAGGGACAATCCGGCCAGGCCAAGATGATGCAGTACACCCGTTACCTCACGATTGCCCTGGCGCTGTTGCAGTCCTCCGGCATCGTGGCGCTTGCTGACCGTGGTCAGCTGCTGGGCAACGGGGTGTCTGTCCTCAAGCAGGATCGCACCATCTTTGACCTGATCATCATCGTGCTGACGATGACCGCAGGTGCTGTGCTGGTGATGTGGATCGGTGAGCTCATCACCGAACGTGGCATCGGTAACGGTATGTCGTTGCTGATCTTCGCTGGTATTGCCACCCGTATGCCCGCACAGGGCGCACAGGTCTACCAGTCCTCCGGCCCGGTGGTCTTTGCCGCAGTTGTCGCTGCAGTGCTGCTGCTGGTCATCGGTGTGGTCTTCATTGAGCAGGGCCAGCGCCGCATCCCCGTCCAGTACGCCAAGCGCATGGTCGGCCGTCGCCAGTACGGTGGCACTTCCACCTACCTGCCGCTGAAGGTCAACCAGGGTGGCGTGATCCCCGTGATCTTCGCGTCCTCCCTCATCTACGTTCCGGTGCTGATCACCCAGATCATCAACTCCGGTTCTCACCAGATGGGCGACAACTGGTGGCAGCGCAACGTCATCCAGTACCTGCAGGCTCCGTCCAGCTGGCAGTACATCGTGCTGTACTTCGCGCTAATTATCTTCTTCTCCTACTTTTATGTCTCGGTTCAGTACGATCCGGCCGAGCAAGCCGATAACATGAAGAAGTACGGTGGCTTCATCCCCGGCATTCGCCCGGGTCGCCCCACCGCCCAGTACCTGGGCTACGTCATGAATCGACTGCTGTTTGTTGGTGCCCTTTACCTCGGCATCATCGCTGTTTTGCCGAACATCATGATGGACTTCGGTATCTCTGGCGCGGGCGGCGGCACGCTGCGAGCCTTCGGTGGTACCGCCATCCTGATTCTGGTGTCCGTGGCTTTGACTACGGTCAAGCAGATTGAAAGCCAGCTTCTGCAAAGCAACTACGAAGGGTTCCTCAAATGAGACTCGTCCTCCTTGGTCCTCCCGGTGCCGGCAAGGGCACCCAGGCCGCTATCCTCTCCGAGAAGCTCGGTGTTCCGCACATTTCCACCGGCGACCTGTTCCGCGCCAACATTGGCGAAGGAACCCCGCTCGGTGTGGAGGCTAAGCAGTACATCGATGCCGGCAAACTCGTCCCCACCGACGTCACCGCCCGCATGGTCGAGTCCCGCCTTAATGAGGACGACGCGAAAAACGGTTTCCTCCTAGATGGTTTCCCCCGCACCGTCGAGCAAGCCGACCTGCTCGAGGGGATCCTGGCCAAGCAGAACGCTACCCTCGACGGCGTGGTTGAGTTCCGCGTCGCCGAAGACGTCGTCGTTGAGCGCATGCTGGCCCGTGGCCGTGCGGACGACAACGAGGACACCATCCGCACCCGCCTGCACGTCTACCGCGATGAGACCGCACCGTTGATTGATCACTACGGTGACGCCATCATCACCATCGAGGCTGAGGGCAGCGTTGAAGACATCAACGCCCGCACCATGGCAGCCCTCGAGGCACTCGCTAAGTAGCCGACTCCGCCCAGCCGACCTCTATTGAGACAGCGGCGGGGCGAAAACTACGGATACTTTCACAAACTCCTGCAACATACGGCCCGCCTTTGCCACCAAACGGTGAAAATCTTTATGCAAGGTGCGGGCCGTTTGCATGCCCAGCTGATGGGGCATGCATTTCCCTTATTGCTATTTTTTATTCCTCAACCCGCCCCGGCGGTTTTTTAACCACTCTTGAAGGAGTCCTTCCCCCATGGGTTTCCGTAAAAAGCACAAGCAGATCCCCGCAAAAACCCCAGGCGAACTCGACGCCATGGAGGCTGCCGGCCGCATCGTCGGCCAGGCCCTGGTCAATGTTCGTGAGGCCGCAAAGCCAGGCATGAGCCTCAAAGACCTCGATGAGATCGCTGAGGCAACCATTCGCGATGCGGGTGCAATTCCGACGTTCCTGGGATACCAAGGATTTCCCGCCTCCGTGTGCGCCAGTGTCAACGAGGTCATCGTGCACGGCATTCCCACCGCAGAGCACAAGCTCGAAGAGGGAGACTTGGTCTCCATCGACTGTGGCGCCACCTTCGAAGGGTGGGTCGGCGACAGCGCATGGACTTTCGGCATTGGGCAATTGGAAGAAGACGCACAGGCACTCAACGATGCCACCGCGTGGGTGCTCATGGAGGGCTTAAAGGCCATGGTTCCCGGAAACCGATTGACTGATGTCTCCCACGCCCTGGAGGTGGCCACCCGCAAGGCAGAGCAGAAATTCGGTGTGCACCTGGGCATCGTCGATGGCTATGGCGGACACGGTATCGGCCGCACGATGCATGAAGAGCCGTACCTGGCCAACGAGGGTAAGCCCGGTCGTGGGCCGGTCATCCAGGAAGGCAGTGTGCTGGCTATTGAGCCCATGCTGACCCTCGGCACCGAAGACAGTGCCGTGCTGGAGGATGATTGGACTGTAGTCACCCTGGATGGTTCCTGGGCTTCCCACTGGGAGCACACCGTCGCAGCGACCGCAGGTGGGCCACGAATTCTAACTCCCCGCCCGGCAGGGTTTTAAGCTTCCACAGCGTTAGAGACAAGTGGGGATTCGCGGTTGATGGATCCCCACTTGTGCTGTGTCAACACCAGACAAAGCGTGCCGAAATATCCCGCGGGCAGGGCTGAGACTGTGCCTGCGAACGCAATCACAGCAATAAATAGAAAAAGTCTAGGTCACACTTCTTCGCGGGGTGTCACGCACGGCGCAGGATGCACTTGATTCCATTTGAGGTGCCGGAAAGTGCTGCTGACCATAAGTTTTCTTCCGCGTCAAAACAACAATCCGCCACGTGTGGACAAAGTCGAAAGCGAGCGCGGTAGGGCAGCGATACACACATTGGCTTGTAGAAGTTTGTGTAAAGCCTGGATAAGCCCCCTATACTGCTAGGCATGCTCACCTCGACTTCTCGCCGCGTGGCCGCCGTAGCAATTGCTTGCGCCGCCACCGTAGCTGCACAGCCTGCCGTCGCTAGCGCCCAGCCCGTTGCTGGCTCTAGCGCTTCTGCAGGCATCGATCTCCGTCAGGGTGCCTGGGATACCCGTAACGCACTCCACGACGCAGCCAATGGTCTGCCCCCGGAGATGGCGCAGGGCGCCAAGAATGCCGTGGACGGTGCCGTCAATGGTCTGTTCCCCGGCGTTATCGCTGAAAAGGAAGCAGAAATCCGCGCCGCCGCAGAGCGCGCCGAAGCTGAACGCCGCGCCGCCGAAGAAGCAGCCGCCGCTCAGCGCGCCGCCGCAGAGCGCGCAGCCTTCGATCGTGGCCCCTGCCCCGATTGGGCCCGCGCCTGCGTCGACCTCAAGGGCGAGCGCTCCTGGCTGCAGGATGGCCACGGCAACGTGACCTACGGAGCAGTCCCGATCTCCTCCGGCGCTCCCGGCTACGAGACCCCCACCGGCGTTCACCGCGTGAACCGTCAGGTCAAGGACGAAATCTCCCGCGAGTTCAACAACGCGCCGATGCCGTACTCCACCTACTTCACCAACAACGGCATCGCTTTCCACGCCGGCTCTGTGGCATTGCTGTCCCACGGTTGCATCCACCTCAACCACGGTGACGCAGTCCGTTACTTCAACGATCTCAAGCCCGGCGACGTCGTCTTCGTCTACTAAGACCGCGCCCGCAGCAACAACATCCCAGCCATCCAGGCTGGGATGTTTTGTCATGTTAGGACAGTGTTAAAAATCGGCAAGGCAAACCCCTGGATGCGTTAGCGTAGAAATATCTCAGGGGCACGGTGGCTCCAATCGCCTCAAGTAGCCCGAAACCGATTGGGTTAAGGATCGGGAAGGATAGAGAATATGAAGACTCGCGGAGTAGCAGGGCTTTGCGCTCTTTTCATGCTGGCCGCGCTGTCGGCCTGCCATGTGGGAGTACACCCCGATGCCGAAACCCAAATGAGCCACGCCATCGCGGCCTCCGAACGCGCGCCCCAAGAACCAGTCATCACCATCCATGACGACGGCTCCTGCGGGCCAGCCATCGTCTTCGGGGATGTCGAAGGCCACCTCGAGGCCGAATACAAAGGGCAACCCGGAGATGTCATCAAACTCGACATCGCCATGAATGACGGCCAAACCATCGCGGAAACCATCCACAACGCAGATACCGAATCGCGTCGCTCGGTGTTTCTCGGCGTGAACTACGCCGACATCGACACCATCCATGTCACCGCCACCGCGTTGGTCGGCAAAGACACCACCTGCTTCGTGCGGCCCGCAAAATAACCCACTCGGCGCCAAGGCTGCGATCCCCGACAGGGGTTGGCGTGTCGTGTTCGCCACTTTTGCTGGTCTTTGCTATGGAACCGTGTTGCAAAAAATCCCAGCGTATGTGTATTGTTGCAAGTTGGTGTGCGCCACACGTGCGCGCGCCACTTGTTTCAGGGCCGATTATGCGGCTGCAAATACCAAGAGCCACGCTCAAGTGGCTTAAGGAAAAGTGGAGGATATGGCTAAAAAAGAAGGCGCCATCGAGGTTGAGGGTCGCGTTGTCGAACCCTTGCCGAATGCAATGTTCCGTGTCGAGCTCGACAATGGTCACAAGGTTCTTGCTCACATCAGTGGCAAGATGCGCCAGCACTACATCCGTATCCTGCCCGAGGATCGTGTCGTCGTCGCATTGTCGCCGTACGACCTGACCCGCGGTCGCATCGTCTACCGCTACAAGTAGAGCATTTTCACGCCTCCTCATTCCATAGCCTTTTCTGGAATCAGCGTTATCACCCGCACCCGTCACGTATGGCGTGCGGGATGTGCTGACTAGTGGGCTTGCATCACCTCTGGCTGCGGTGGCCGGAGCCTCGTATAAGCATCCTTGCCCCTCGGCACCGACCGAGAGGATTCAAGGAACCATCGGCGGGGACGAATGAGGAGAAAACCACCGTAAAACCGGAAAGGTAACTGCCACATGGCACGTCTTGCTGGAGTTGACCTCCCGCGCAACAAGCGCATGGAGGTTGCACTCACCTACATCTACGGCATCGGCCCCGCCCGTGCCGCCAAGCTGCTGGAAGAGACCGGCATCTCTCCCGACCTGCGCACCGATAACCTCACCGACGAGCAGGTTGCTGCTCTCCGTGACGTCATCGAAGCAACCTGGAAGGTCGAGGGTGACCTCCGCCGCCAGGTTCAGGCTGACATCCGTCGCAAGATCGAAATCGGCTGCTACCAGGGTCTGCGCCACCGTCGTGGCCTGCCCGTTCGTGGTCAGCGCACCAAGACCAACGCTCGTACGCGTAAGGGTCCTAAGAAGACGATCGCCGGAAAGAAGAAGTAATCAATGCCTCCTAAAGCACGCTCTGGCGCACGCCGCACTGGCCGTCGCGTCGTAAAGAAGAATGTGGCCCAGGGCCACGCATACATTAAGTCCACCTTCAACAACACCATCGTGTCCATCACGGACCCGAACGGTGCTGTGATCTCCTGGGCTTCCTCCGGTCACGTCGGCTTCAAGGGTTCTCGTAAGTCCACCCCGTTCGCCGCTCAGATGGCCGCCGAGAACGCTGCCCGCAAGGCAATGGATCACGGTATGAAGAAGGTTGACGTGTTCGTTAAGGGCCCGGGTTCGGGCCGCGAAACCGCCATCCGTTCCCTCCAGGCCGCCGGCCTCGAGGTCAACTCGATCTCGGATGTGACTCCCCAGCCGCACAACGGCTGCCGTCCGCCGAAGCGTCGTCGCGTCTAGTAGGGAAAGGAAAAGTCACTAGATATGGCTCGTTACACCGGCCCCGCAACCCGTAAGTCCCGCCGCCTCCGCGTCGACCTCGTCGGCGGAGATATGGCATTTGAGCGCCGCCCGTACCCCCCGGGACAGGCTGGCCGCGCTCGCATCAAGGAGTCTGAGTACCTCCTCCAGCTGCAGGAGAAGCAGAAGGCTCGCTTCACCTACGGTGTCATGGAGAAGCAGTTCCGTCGCTACTACGCCGAGGCAAACCGTCGCCCGGGCAAGACCGGTGAAAACCTGGTCATCCTGCTCGAGTCCCGCCTCGACAACGTGGTGTACCGCGCAGGTCTGGCACGCACCCGCCGCCAGGCTCGCCAGCTGGTCTCCCACGGTCACTTCACCGTGAACGGCAAGAAGGTCAACGTTCCCTCCTACCAGGTTTCTCAGTACGACATCATCGATGTTCGCGAGAAGTCCCGGAAGATGCTGTGGTTCGAAGAGGCTCAGGAGAACCTCGTCGACGCAGTCGTCCCGGCCTGGCTGCAGGTCGTTCCCGCCACCCTGCGCATCCTCGTGCACCAGCTGCCCGAGCGCGCTCAGATCGACGTTCCGCTGCAGGAGCAGCTCATCGTCGAGTTCTACTCGAAGTAAGCCGCTTAACCCCGGCGAAGACCCGCGCACCCCGCATCTGCGGATGCGCAGGCACTTTTGCCGGTAGAGCAGATCTTCTCTTCAACGTTTTTCCCCTTCTTTTCCCTAGACGTCATATAGCGGGCGTCAATACAGGAGAGTTACATACATGCTCATTTCCCAGCGTCCCCGGCTGACCGAGGAGCCGATCAGCGCCGCTCGTTCCCGTTTCGTTATCGAACCGCTCGAGCCCGGCTTCGGCTACACCCTTGGCAACTCGCTGCGTCGTACCCTGCTGTCCTCCATCCCCGGTGCAGCAGTGACCAGCGTCAAGATCGACGGCGTTCTCCACGAGTTCACCACCATCAACGGTGTCAAGGAAGATGTCTCCGACATCATCCTCAACATCAAGGGCTTGGTGCTGTCCTCCGAGTCGCCCGACCCCGTCGTCATGTACCTGCGTAAGTCTGGTGCAGGCGTGGTCACCGCCGCCGACATTGAGGTTCCGGCCGACGTGCAGGTGCACAACCCGGATCTGCACATCGCCACCCTCAACGAGCAGGGCTCGCTGGAGATGGAACTCGTCGTGGAGCCCGGCCGTGGTTACGTGCCGGCCACCATGTACGGCGGTACCGGAGAGATCGGCCGCATCCCGGTCGACCAGATTTACTCCCCGGTGCTCAAGGTCAGCTACAAGGTCGAGGCCACCCGTGTGGGTCAGCGCACCGACTTTGACAAGCTGATCATCGACGTCGAAACCAAAAACTCCATCACCGCCCGCGATGCCATGGCATCCGCAGGCAAAACCCTGGTGGAGCTGTTCGGTCTCGCACGCGAGCTCAACACCGCCGCCGAAGGCCTGGAAATCGGTGCTGGTAGCACCGACACCGAGCACGAGGCGATTTACAGCATGCCGATCGAGGATCTGGACTTCTCCGTCCGTTCCTACAACTGCCTGAAGCGCCAGGAAATCCACACCGTCGGTGAACTCGCCAACTGCGGCGAATCCGACCTGCTGGACATCCGCAACTTCGGCCAGAAGTCGATCAACGAAGTGAAGATCAAGCTGGCTTCCCTGGGTCTGACCCTGAAGGATGCACCGGAAGACTTCGACCCCACCCAGTTGGAGGGGTACGACGCCGAAACCGGTGGCTTCATTGACCCCGACGAAGCCGACAACGAGTAGTTCTTGCCGTCGCAGGCTGCCCGGCGAAACCCGGCTGCCGCACTCACACTTTTAAGTACCTGAGGAGTACACCATGCCTAAGCCCAAGAAGGGCGCCCGTCTCGGCGGCTCGGCCTCCCACCAGAAGAAGATTCTGGCTAATCTGGCTGCCCAGCTGTTCGAGCACGGTGCTATCAAGACCACCGATGCCAAGGCGAAGCTGCTGCGTCCCTACGCAGAAAAGCTCATCTCCAAGGCAAAGTCCGGCACTGTTGCCGACCGCCGCAACGTTCTCGCTGCCATGCCGAACAAGGACGTCGTTAAGTACCTGTTCAACGAGCTGGCTCCGAAGTTTGAGGGTCGCGAGGGTGGCTACACCCGCATCATCAAGCTTGAGAACCGCAAGGGCGACAACGCCCCCATGTCTCAGATCTCCCTGGTGACCGAGGAGCTCGTCTCCACCGAGGCCACCCGCACTGCCCGCGCCGCTGCCTCCAAGAAGGCCGCCGAGGACAAGGCAAACAAGGAGAAGGCTGAGGCCATCGTTGAGGAAGTTGAGGCAGAGCAGGAAGCTGAAGCTGTCGAAACCCTCGCCGAGGGCGAAGAGAAGTAAACACTTCTTCTTTTAGCTTTACCGCAAACACACCCCGACACTGACCACCTCAGGTGGCTGGTGCCGGGGTGTTTTGCTACCCACGATCCCCCAACACCGGTCTCACACCGCGCAGGATACAATGACCCCCATGTCTCACCCAGAAAATCACGCCGATGTTGTGGCGCCGGCTTCCGACACAACGGCTTCGGATACGATCCGGCTAAAGCTGTCCATCGCCTACGACGGCACAGATTTTCACGGGTGGGCAGCCCAAGGCGACAGCGATTTACGCACCGTACAAAAATGCATCGAGGATGCTTTCGCCCTGGTCACCCGGGAGCGCTGCCCATTGACCGTGGCGGGCAGGACCGATGCTGGGGTACATGCCGCCGGACAAGTCGCCCACGTCGACATCCCCAAAAGCTTCCTGGAAACCAGGTCAATGGCAGGACAGGTCAACAACCTGGTGCGCCGCATGGGCCGCTTGTTGGAGCCAGACGTGCGGATTACGGCCGTCGAACCCGCCCCGGAAGGTTTCGACGCGCGATTCTCAGCGCTGGCACGCACCTATCACTATCGGGTGACCACCGCCCCGTGGGGGGCGCTTCCGACCCGCGCCCGCGACACTGCGCAATGGGGCAAACCTGTCGATTTCGATCTGCTCAACAAGGCCGCCGCACAATTCGTAGGCCTGAATGACTTCGCCGCCGTGTGCAAACACAAAGAAGGCGCCACCACGATTCGCGATCTGCAGGCGTTCTACTTTGAAGACATTTCCACCGACCTTGAACCGCAACTGTATCGCGCGACAGTTAAAGCCGATGCGTTTTGCTGGAACATGGTGCGCTGCCTCGTTGGGGCCTGCCTAGCCGTCGCAGAAGGCAGGCGGGATGAAGATTTCCCCACCCAATTGCTAGGGGAGAAGCAGCGTTCCCCGCTGGTTCCCCTAGCGCCGGCAAAAGGGTTGAGTCTTGTCGCTGTCGACTATCCCGAGGACGATCAACTCGCGGCCCGTGCGGAGCTGACGAGAGCGAAACGCTCCGAAGACGAACTATCCAGCTAGGCAATCGCCAACCGGCGCAACATTTTCACAAAAATATGCGTCGTGGTGACCGCATTCTCATTGCCTCACGGCGGGGCGAGGGGAGCAAGCAGGTTTCTGCGGGTTACACTGTCTGCGGTTTGCTGTGGGTCAACGTCGCAACATCGCACGAGGCGCACAGTCTTAAAGAACAACATCTTCGGTTTTTGCCGCGCTGACGCGTCCGAAGAAGAGGAAAGGAAGGGTTCAATGTCTTCTCTGAGCATCGTCCTTGTGGCGATGGCAGTGTTCATGGGACCCGGTTTTATCCTCGCGTTCGTCTCTGGCTGCAAAGTCCCTTCCGCCGCCGCAATCTCAATTCCGGTTTCCTTCGGTATCTACGGTTTGGCCGGCTGGTTTTTCGGCTTGTCCCCGTGGCGTTATACCTTGCCGTCTGTGGCCATCGTGTGGGGGTTCTTCCTGCTGCTGGCCATAGCGTGGCGTATCGGTATCACCGCGTATTACGGGCGACCAAAGGTCAAAGCCCGCGAACCGGGCAGCGATGATCCCGTCCAGCAGTGGCGGGTGGGCAGTCTTTTTGATCCCGTGTGGGTGCTACCGGCCGTAGGTGTTGTGGCCGGCAGCTACATGATCATCCATCGAGCATTGAGCTTGCTCGATGAGGTGAAGTACGGCATTAACAACATTTATCAGGGCTGGGATGTGCACTGGCACGCCAGCGTTATCCGCTTCATCGACAACACTGGCATCGCATCGTCGACCCGCATGGGCGAATTGCAAAACACCGAGTCGATGGCGGAGATGTACTATCCCACCGCCTGGCATGCCGGCGGCTGGGTGCTGATGCGGGTGGGACACCTGGATCCCATTGCGGCGACAAACATTACCGGCCTGGTGCTGCCGGGCATGCTGCTGCCGATGTGTGTGGCTGCCATCGCCTGGCGAGCGGTCGGTAATCGGGGCTTGACCGCCCAGATTGCTGCCGGTTTGGCGGCTGTCATTGCGCCGGTGGTGCCGGCGCTGTACCCCATCGGCATTTACGTGGGCATGTGGCCGTATTTGGCTGGCGTCTTTATGGCCGGCACGGTTCTTGCGATCTTCATGTCGGTTCCGTCTACCCCTCGTCGGGCTTTTGCTGCGGCACTTGGTTTTACGGGCATGGTGGAAACTCACCCGGCGTCGGCGACGATCGTGGTGATTGCGTTGGCGCTGTGGTGGCTGACCTATGCGCTGTGGCGCCCTGCGCGCAAGGCCCCTGGCGTGTGGGGTGGTGTGAAGGTGCGCCTGCGGGACGTGCTGTTGCTGGCGGCCACCGGCATCGTCGGCACGCTGCTGCTGTTGCCGCAGATTTTGACCGGTTCTTCTCAAATTGAGGTGGTGTCCGGGTTCACCGCCGTGGAGGCCGAGACGCACCAGGAAGCCTGGACGCGGGCGGCGGAGCTTTTGACCCGCCACTCTGAGGAATTCGGCGCGAACTGGTGGCTTTTGTGGGCTGCCGCCGCCGGTGGGGTGATCGTGCTGCTGTGGCGCGGCAACCTGTGGGCTCCGCTGTTCTACGGCATTTCGCTGTCTGTCACCGCCTATTCTTTGTTGCCCTTCGATGGGTTTTTCGGCGACGCCCTGGAGGGGCTGTCGTCTCTGCACTACAACACCGGACACCGTTTGGTGATGCCGGAGGCCATGATGGTGGTCGCCGGGGCAGGTATTGCTTGTGCCGCGGTGGGTCGCTTGATCCTGTTGGGGCCGGTGAAGAAGCTGCGTGTGGCGTCGGCGATCTTGGCGATTTCCGCGGCATTGTTTGGCGGCACCATCATCGCGGTGCAGTCTTATCAGCATTCGGAAGATGCCTACACCTTCGGGCTGAATGCTGCCCGCGCTGATGACCGCATGGTGGATGATCGGGATTTGAAGGCGTTCCAGTGGTTGGCGAAGCAGCCGCATGCTTTCGATGGGCACATTTTCTCTAACCCGGCGGAAGGCTCGGGTTGGATGTATGCCTACAACAACTTGCCGGCGTTTTTCCGTCACTATTTGTGGCCGACGTCTGATTACAACAGCGATACCAATGTGTTGTTCTGGAAGACGCAGCTGTTGGGGGAGGGGAACTATGGCGACCCGGATGCCCCGAACCGGGTGGATGTTGCGGCGCGCCGGTTGAAGGTGAACTTTATTTATGTCTCGCCGCCGAGTTTCTGGGCGTTCCAGCTGCCGTTGCTGTCGATGGAGAATTACCTGTGGGATTCTCCCGGGGTGACCCCGGTGTATATCGACAAGCATGTGCGGATCTTCGCGGTCAATGAGGCGTTTACCGATGAGGAGCTGGAGCAGATGCGTGCGCCGGGCAATAGTCCGGATCCTTTGCCGCCGGTGCCGACGCGCGCAGAAGCTGGGGTCTCGACGGGGCCGCAGGATGCGAATTTGCCGCACTACCACCGGCCGCGTGGTCAGGCCCCGACGGTGTTGCAAAATCCTTTTGAGGTGCCTGATCCGGGTGAGAAGGATACTGCGTTGCAGCGCCAGAACTTCCTGGCTTTCTAACGATCACAACGACAACGGCTCGTGAATCCCATAGCTAATTGGTGGGATTCGCGAGCCGTTTGTTGTGCCGCAGAGGTTTATTCCTCTCCGACGGTTCCTTCCCTGTTTTTGGCGCTGGAACCAAGCAGCAGGCCGAGGTCATCGTTGACGGTGATGACGACGTAGTCATTGTTACCGGTTTTCAGGTTGATGACACCGAATTGGCTGGTGCTGTTGCCGACGCCTTCCCAGTAGGTGCCCCAGTCGATCAGGGAGCAGTGATCGGCAGCGCCATCGTTGTTGGCGCGGTGGACGTTGATGGGGCCCAAGTGGTCAGTGTGGTAGGGGACACAGTCTGCAGAGGCGGGGGCTGCTGCTGCGGTGGCAATGGCTGCTGCGGTGGCGAGGGTCGCGCCGGCGGCGATGAGTCGGTGGGTGGTGCGCATGGGGCTCCTAACAGTCGATAGTGTTGATGAATGTGAGTGCAGGATAGCAGGGGTGCTGCACCATGTGGGGGTGGACGGGGATCTAGACCCCGAGCGAGGTGAGCTAAACGGGTGGTGGTGACGGGCGGCCTAGCGAAAGCAGAGACATATTCAATCTCGCTTATCTGAACCGTTGTGGAGGCTAGAAGGGTAATGGCTCCCTTGCACGCACTCGATTTGCAGGCTTGCTAATGTGTCCACCCGAAGGGGTGAGGGGTATGTGGGGTGCTTTTGGGCGAGGTCGGCGGGCATGGGCAGCCAGTGCGGGGGCATGTCTGGCAATTGTGGCAAATGTAGGGTTTTATGGCGCGAACCATTTGGTTTTAAAAATTGAAATGATACCCCCACTACCACCCAAAATAGGGTGAAAAGGGGACTAAAGGTCTGGGTAGTAGATTTACTGATGGAGTAACTACCGGAAAGGTCCATAGGGTGAAGTGCATGCATGTGATGCCGAACATAGTCAACTATGAAAGAGGTGTAAGGCACTATGTCACTTTCCCGAACGTTCCTGTCCATCACGGCTGCGAGCGCGCTCGTCTTCGCCCCGGTCATCAATCTGCCCGTGGCTAAAGCTGTTCCGCCCAGCGAAATCACCGCTGAAAAGCCCGCCGGTGTTGACGATCGCGAAGGTTTTCTCACCAGTCAAGACGGCAAGGGCACACAGGTCTACTGGCACTCGCAGCAGGTTCCGAATGCGCGTGGCACAGTCGTTGTCGTCCACGGCGCGGCCGAGCACTCGGGCCGCTACGACTACGTTGCCAACCGACTACTGCAGTCCGGGTACAACGTTTATCGGCTCGACCATCGAGGACATGGGAAAACCGCCGATGCCAATCCTTCCACTCGGGCACACATCGACGACTTCCACTTCCTGGTCGATGACATGAACTTGGTTGTGCAGAAGGCTAAGGCTGAAAACCCAGGTTTGAAGACCTTCATGCTTGGGCACTCGATGGGTTCGTTGGCGTCCCAGTTCTATGGCATCAAGTATCCGGGCCAGATTGACGGATTCGTTACCAATGGGGGTGGCGCGCCGTTGAACTTCACGGGCGAAAACCAGCCCGGAGACTACGTCACCCCGCGCGATATGAGCGATATGCAAGGCCAGCTCGCCCCGAAGCTGTGGGAGCGCCGCCCCGTCAGCGACTGGACCATCTTCCAGGATCGACTCAAGCTTGCGCAGCGCCCCAACAATGTCGAGATGCGCCTGCCCTCGTTGCCGGGATCCGAAAAGGTGCTCATCCCGAATGTGTTTACTTCTGGCGTAGCCACCGATCCGGCGGTGTCTGCGGAGTATCAAAACGATCCCCTGGTTAACCCAAACCTGTCGGAGGGAATGCTCAAGCAGATGCAGTTCGCCGCGGTGTACGACGGCCTAAATGCCCGCCACTTCACCGCGCCGACGCTGATCATGCACGGCACGCAGGATGGTCTGGTCCCGTGCTACTTCGCGCAGGATTGGTACAGCGGCATCTCCTCGGCGGATAAGGAGTTGGTCTACTGGGCTGGCCAATATCACGAAGTGTTTAACGAGCCCGCCAAGGTGGAGGCCATGGACAAGGTGATCGCGTGGATTGATGCGCATAACGCTTAAAGTCTCAGCTTCCTTTGGGGTGTAGGCGGCAACCGTGTGGCCGCCTCCTACGTAGGCGAGGCGGCTGGCACGGCTTTTGGGATGTGTGAAAAGGGTTTCCCCAAAGGGGTGAGGCGGCCGGTGCGATGGGTGAGGGGCCTGTGGCGCCGGCCCTTCGCCTATGGCAATGTGTGGGTTAAGTGGTCGTGACCGAGGGGGTTTTCGCTTATATCCAGTGGGGTCAACAGGTAGTTGCTGCTGCGGACGAGCGGATCAGGCTTAAGCACCTCTTGGGGGTGCAACCGGCATGAGGGTGTGCGCGTTTGCGCATGTCGAAATGCCGGCGGGGTGGGTATTGCAGGTGGTGCGCCTTGCGATCTGGCGAAAACTGAAGTGATGTAGAAAATCTTTGGGGTGTGTGAGGTATCGCAAGCCATTGGGCGGGCGCGTAAAAAAGGGATAGAAATTCTGCAGCAAAAGAATTACATCCTTTAGTTTTTCGCACGAAAAAAAGTGCTCAAAGAAGTATCTGAAATTCTTCTTCCGGGTGTATGTAAAAAGGAAAATAGGCACCCCAAGTCCGGGGTGCCTATTTTTGTGCGCGTTGGGCGAGCTGCAAATGATCTATTGTTGAAAAGCTGTATTTCTGGGGTAATTCTCAGGGATTAATGGATAGAATTTTGCCCCGAATTCTTTCAGTGTTTTCCTATCGCGCCAACTTTGATGGCGTGCCTAAAGCAGTTGCAGCGTGGCGTAGTTTTGTCCGTCGCGTGCGGTGCGAACGCCGAATCCGACACGGCTGACTTTTGGCTCGAGGAGGTTGGCGTTGTGGCCGGGGGATTGCTGCCACAGGTAGAGGTAGCGGGCCATGTCGTAGTGGGGACTTTCCAGCACGTTTTCGTAGACATTGAAGTCGGAGTGGTGGAGGTGGTGCTGGGAAGCTAGTACCTCTGACCAGTATCGGGAGCTGTTGGTGAGCTCCTGGTCGACGCGGAGGCGGCTGAGTCCGTGGGCGGCGCGGTATTCGTTGAGGATCCAAATGAAGTCGGCTTCGTCTTTGTTTAGGCCCACTCCGTCGACGGTGCGGATCTGGGTGGCGTAGGGCGCGGTCGCTGCCTGTGCCGTGGCGTGGGTGAGGATCGGGGCGGCGCTGGATCCGATGGCGTGTGCGGGAGTGGCGGCCATCACGGTGGCGATGGTGCTAGCGATGAATGCAACGTGAATCTTTTTCACGACGTCCTCCATTTCCATGGGTGCTGGAATGTCCTTTTTTGTTCCGGAAAAAAGGCTAATTCCGCCAGGAATGAAGGGGTAGCTATTTTTAATGAAATGTTTTTAGTCTTTGTGTGTGCCTTTTCTAAAGGCGAAGATATTGCTTTCTGATTTTTCTCACATGCTTTTTCTTAGCCTGAGAATTTCTAAAAGGTCGCATCATTGGTGTGATCCTTGCTGTAGGAAATGATCATGCGTGCACTTTTGTGAGCGAATGAGCAAGTTTGCCCAGCAGGGGCCTTGGGGCAAGCGCTGTGAAAAGTCGGACTTTTGCCGTCCCCGCGCTGTGTGCACCCTGAGTGCTTGGTGGCAACCTGTGAGAAACCTGCGGGAGAAGCTGTCACAGGCTGTGTTTGTGCTCCTTTTAGCCGTGACCCGCGCAGGACCCCGATTTCCTGCGCCCGGTACCTGGTTGGTGGTGTGCAACCTGTTGTGCGCTTCTTTGGTGGGGCTACTTAGTCGGTGGGTTAGCGTCGAGGGGAAGTTTCGCTGTTTTTGCTGGTGCGGGCCTTGTGTGCGTGTTTGCCGCTGCTATTTTCGGGCCGGCGTGAAAGAAGTCGCAATAGGGGAGGTTGTCTTGGCTGGATTGCTGCCGTCGACGACGAAAGCCCAGGTGATGGGGCACAATTTTTTGGTGCGCCGGGTCACCCATGGGTTGTTGTTGGGCGATATCCGCATGATCCACGAGCCACTTCGCGCGCGACGCCGGGGGCTTGTCTTTGGCGCATTGGCAAGCGTGTTGGGCTGTGTGGCGGCCGCCGGGGTGGCGTTTTTTGCCCCGCAGCCCCGCCCCGGGGAAGCACCCATTGTGCGCAGCGATGCCGGGGCGTTATATGCGCACGTGGACGGCAAATATCACCCGGTGCTGAACCTGACCAGCGCCCAGCTGATCGCTGGTGCCCCGCAGCAGCCCGCAAAAATCGGCACCCAGGTGCTGGCGGAGGCTGAAAAAGGGGTGGTGGTGGGCATTCCTGATGCCCCGGCGGTGGGGGCTGCGACGGTGGCTGAAGACACCGTGGTGGGGGTGTGCCAGCAGGATCAGCGCAGCATAGTTGTGGTGGACGGCGGCGCGAAGCCCCTCCCGGAGGGGGAGGTAATCGTGGCGCGTGGGCTGGGATCCGAGTGGCTGTTGACGGCGCAGGGGCGTGCCGAGTTACCGCCTGCGAACTCCCGGGAAGGTGTGGCGGTGCGGCGCGGCCTGGGTATTACCCCATTGACCCCGGTGTTTTCGCCCCCGGATGCGGTGCTAGCGGCCACCGCACTGTTGCCACCGATTGCGGTGCCGGATGTGGTGCGGGTATTGCAGTTGCCACACCAGGCCCAGCTTCAGGGTAATGCTCCGACCGAGGGACAGCCGGCCGCTTTTGGCCAGCGCGCCGATGGGGATGTGGTGGCATTGACGGCCACCCAACTGGCTATTGTGCAGCACATGGGCACCCCCACCCGGGAGGTCACCGCGGAGGAGTTACAGGAGTTTGCGGATAGTCCGCTGCTGCCGCTGCAGCTTCCGGCGCAGCTGAAGGCGTTTGTGGATCCTGGTGCCCGCACGGTGTGTATTCAGGGGGCGGACACGGTTGTGGCGACCCGTGAGCAACCCCTGCCGCCGGGCACGCCCCTGTCGGGCACTTCCCAGGCGGGGTTTTATGTGGGGCCCGGCCATAGCGTGTTGGCCGACACCGGGGGCGGCTGGTGGCTGGTTTCCGATGTGGGCCGGGCGCACGCCATCACCAGCGTGGACGATGCCCAAGCCTTGGGCTTGGGGGCTGCTGATCAGTCCCCGGTGCCGGCGGCCTATGCGATCATCCGACTGTTGCCGGAAGGTCCTGCCTTAAGCCGCCAGGCGGCACTGCAACCGCGCTATTAAACCCGCCCCCGCCAAGGATCACCATTGAGTTATTTATCCCGCTGGTGGCCGCGGTTGCGGAATCGGGGTGTGCGGCGGGCAAAGAGGCGCCTGAGGTGGGGGCGGGCCGCCCACCCGGTGGAGAAAACTAGTAGTGCTGCGCCTCCCAGCACGGCCAGTCGCCTTGCAGCTGTAGTCTGTTGTGAGGTGGTGGTGCTGGGCGCGGCAAGCGGCTTAGACGCGCCCGCTGGTACCAGCGGGCTGCGCGGGTCGGGGCGCAAACCACCGTCGTGGGGGAGCTGATTTCTTGCAGCAACCGGGGTGGGTTGGCTAAGCACCCGCAGCGGATCCACCGCCCCGGTAATCGGGTCGGAGCTTTCCGCCAGCAGCTGGCGTACTTGCTGCGGAGTGATCTCGGGGCGCTGCTGGTATAAAAGCGCGACTGTTCCCGCCACGAAGGGGGCGGCGAAACTGGTTCCGATAAAGCCGCGTTCGCCCTGTGGCTCGCGCATCCCGCGCGCCAGCTGCCCGGTCCGCGGGCTCAACCCCACCGGCACCATGCCGGGCGCGCTGACCACCGGCCCGGCCGTGGCCATGCTGTAGTCCTCCATTGCAACGCTGTCTTTGCGGGCCGACACCCCAATGACTGTCGGCAGGTGCGCCGGGATGACCGCCTGGCCCTGCTGACATGGCCCGCCCACATTGCCGCCGGCCGCCACCACCGTCACCCCTTGATGCTCCGCGTCGCGCAGCACCTGTGCCAGCGCGCTGTGGGAGACAGCCTCAGCTTCCTGCGGGGACACACACGACGCCAAGGACATCGTGATCACCTGTGGGTGGTGTTCTAGGGCGTGCGCGATTGCCTCGGACAGGGTCGCAAGATTGCCGGCATCCTCCCGGGCACCAAAGGCGGTGGACTGTTTAATGCTGACCACCTGCGCCCCCGGTGCCACCCCCACCAACCCATCGTCGTCACTGGGCTGGGCTGCAATAATCCCGGCCGCAATCGTGCCGTGCCCATCACAATCCGACAGGGCGCCGGCGGAATGGGTGAAATCCGCGCCGGCAACCAATCGCGCCAGGCGCGGATGCGGGCTTACTCCCGTATCGATCACCGCCACCGTCACCCCATGCCCCGTCGCCAGGGCATGCACCCCACTGAGTACCCGCCTGGTTTGTGCCACCCGTTGAAGATCCGCGGCACTCGCCGGTACTGCCTCCGGGCACACCACCTCCGGGGCAGGTTCCTCCTGCGCTACCGCCGGCGCTGCCCACAGTGGCAGGCACACCGCCGCAAGTGCTACCGACCCCCGCCAGCTGAAATGCCGCCATCCACCGCTCACGCGCCCAACCCCCGCACCAGCGCGAAAACCCCCATCGCGTGCAGCACCAGTGGAACCGCGGCGGCCAACGCAAAAATTTCCAGCCGCTCCAGCCACGCGCCCTGGGCGGGGTTGAGTTTTAGCGACCCCGCCCATAGTGGTGCTGTAGCTGCCGCGGCGACCCCAACGACCGCCACCGCCACCACCGCTGGGTGCGCCGGCGCACTGACCGCAGCCCACACCGCCACCAGCAACGCCACCGACGACAGTGACCACAGCGACCACAAACACGCCGCATCCCGATGCCGCAGCCCATGGGGCGCAAAACCGGCAGCCACCGCCAGCGCCACCAGGGCAGTAGTCGTCGACGGGGCAAAAGCCAGCAAGCCCAGCCCCACCATCGCCCCCACACTGGCCGCAATGTACGCGCCGATCACAATGTCGCGGGCTATCATTGCCTGCCCCACGGTCGCGGTTGCCCCATCACCATCAGCGGGCGCATCCCCATCGCCTACAGACACCACCGCCGGCAACACCGGAACCTGCAACCCCGCCACCGACTGCGCGACCCGCGCCGCCACCGTCAACACCACCACACAGCCCAACACCACCGCGCCAGCCGCCGCCGACAAGCCCCCCAACCGCAGCCCCGCACCCGCGCACACCACCGCCACGCTGAGCACCCCCAACAACGTCAACCACCCGGCGCCACCGGCAGACAACGCCCGCCCGCCGCCCGCGGGTGGATCGCTGCGCCACACCAGCGCCATAAGGGCCGCTGCGACGAGCCCACAGATCCCGACTGTCGTGATGGCCAAAGGCGATGCGGGGTGGGGGTGGGTGGATCCGGGCTGCATCCACCGCCAGGCGCCGACCTGCGCGAAGACCCACACCAAAGTGGCGAGCACAATCGCGCTGGGCTGGTCTGTTGGACGGGTGTTTTGCAGCCGCATCAGCACGATTGCGCACACCATCATCACAGCCCACCACGCCCATGGCTGTTGTTGCGCTGGCACCACCTGCCCAATCGCTGCGGCCGTGGCCAAGAATCCGGCAGCGCTAGCTACAGCGGCGATTCCAGCTGGGCGGGCGGGCTCGCCGATGCTGCTGGCGGCCTCGGCGGCATCAAGCACGACCGGTGCCGGGCGCAATCCCACCGGGGCGATAACGAGGGTATCCCCGTTTGATACCGGTGAGTCTGCCAGGGGGATTGCCGGGTCGATGGGGCTTCCGGCTGCGGTTTGAACGCACCAGCCACAGTCCGGCAGTGCCACCCCGCACAGGTGCACCACTTCATCGAAAACTTCCGCCACCGACACCGCCAGCGGCACGGTTGCCGCTACCGACACTGCTTGCTCTTCGACTCCCCACAGCACGCGGAAGACCACGTCGACGGTGTCGACGGCGCCTGGGGAGGCACTTGGGCCCACCCCGGTGGCGGTAAGTGCGGTGGAATGCGCCACCGCTGGTGGCTGTGACAGGACAGAAGAATCAGACAAGCTCGACACGGGTTTTTTCCAAAAAGATCGTGGCGCAACAGCAGTGCGTGACAAAAGGTTGGGCGCAGGCGCCACTTTGTTGGGGCGCCCGCGTGTGCACCGATCACATCACGGGCTGCCAGCTGCGCTACACCCCCGGCCGCCCAACGGGTTGTGCACCAGATGGCCCGCATGGTTGCGATGTGGCTTTAGCCTGATGCGCATCGCACCCTGCGTGCCACCCGGCATGCCACACAAGTTTTTTCAAGGGGGTTTGACCGGATGCGTTACCAAGTCCGTGACCGTATTGTTGCGCCACGCAGTGGGCCGTTGGATGCGCCGGAGCTGCCCGTAGGCACTCTCGCACCGGATCCGGTGCCGCACGCGGAACGCCCCCAACCGATCCCCCTGGTTCGGCTGTTGATCCCCATTGTGATGGTGGCGGCAATTGCTGCCATGGTGGGACTGATGATGCTTGGTGGCGGCGCCCTGAACCCCATGATGCTGATCTTCCCGCTGATGATGGGGGTGAGCATGCTCGCCATGTTTGCCCCACAATCACCCGGGGACGCGAACGAGCAGCGCCGCGTGTACTTGCGCCAACTCGGCACGCTGCGGGCTGTTGCCGCCCGCAACGCCCACATGCAGCGGGAGCATTCCTTCCACCTCCACCCCGACCCGGACACGCTGTGGTCGCTGGTGGGCACCCCGCGCATGTGGGCGCGCACCCTCGAGGACCCGGAAACCTTTTGCGTGCGCTTCGGGCTGGGCACCACCCAACTGTGCACCCCCATCAAAATCACCAACCCGCCCGCCCCAGAAGACGCAGATCCCGTGTGCGCGGTCACGCTACGCCACGTGGTGCGCGCAGCCGGCTACGTGCGCAACACCCCCGTCGACGGCAGCTTTCTCGATGTCGAACATCTTCACTTAACCGGGCCGCATGCCCGCGATCTGGCACGCAGCCTCATCGCCCACCTGGTGTTCCATCACGGCCCCGACCTGGTCGGCATCACCTGGACCGCCACTGCCAATGATCCCTGGCAGTGGCTGGGTTGGCTGCCACACACCATCACCCCGGAAGACGCCCACCTGCACATCCACCTCCACGACACCAGCACCGGTCCCGCCTCCCAAGCAATGCACTCCGCCCCGCGCACCATCACCATCGACGAGGACGGCACAACCGCCCCAGTTGCCGGCGCCGTCGTCATGGAGGTCACCGACCGGCTCACCGTGGATGCTTTTGGGCACCAGGAAACCGTCGGCACTCCCGACTACCTCAGCCAGGCACAAGCCGAACTATTGGCCCGCCGGCTCAGCGGCTACCGCCGACTCAGCGGAAATGACGCCGCCGGCAGCCGGGACTTCCTCAGCCAGCTGGGCTTGGCGCCCATTCACACCCTCACCCACGAACAACTATGGCGACACCGCCACCTGCCCGAACAACTCAACGTGCCCTTCGGCACCACCAACGATGGGCGCGCCCTGCATCTCGACCTGAAAGAATCCGCCCACGGGGGAGTAGGCCCCCACGGGCTGTGCATCGGGGCAACCGGATCCGGAAAATCCGAACTCCTACGCACCCTCGTCACCGCCCTCGCCCTCACCCACAGCCCCGAAGACGTCCAAATGGTGCTGGTGGACTTCAAAGGCGGGGCCACATTCCTCGGGCTGGACAAGCTCCCCCACACCAGCGCGGTCATCACCAACCTTTCCGCGGAACGCACGCTCGTGGAACGCATGCACGACGCCATCAGCGGGGAAATGAACCGGCGCCAAGAAGTACTCCGCGCCGCCGGCAACATCCCCAACGTCACCGACTACAACAACCGCGCCCATCAGCACGGCCACCCCCGCCTGCCGGCCCTTCTCATCGTCGTCGACGAGTTTTCCGAACTGCTCGGCCAGCACGCCGAATTCGCCGAACTATTCGCCGCCGTCGGCCGCCTCGGGCGCAGCCTCGGAATCCACCTGCTGCTCGCCAGCCAAAGGCTCGACGAAGGCCGCCTCCGCGGCCTGGACTCCCACCTGTCCTACCGCATTGGGCTCAAAACCTTCAGCGCCTCCGAATCCCGCCAAGTCCTCGGCATCACCGACGCCTACCACCTACCCGCCACCCCCGGCGCCGGCTACCTCAAAACCGACGCCGACACCGTCCAACGCTTCCAAGCCGCCTACGTGTCCGGCCCCTGCCTCGTACCCGCCACCACCGACCCCACCACCAACAAGCCCCTCGCCCGCATCCAACCCTTCACCGGGCTGCACAACCGGCCCGCACCCACCACCCACGACACCACCCTTGTCGCCACCGACACCACCCTCGTCGACGCCGCCGTCGAACTCGCCCGCCAAGCCGGACAACACCGCAACCTCACCGCCCACCAAGTATGGCTCCCCCCACTGCCAGCAGCCATCGACCTGCCGGCCGTATTCGCTGCCAACGACCAAAGCGCGGCCCTAGACACCACCAACCCCCACCAGCTGTGCACCACCCGCAGCCTCACCATCCCGATCGGCATCATCGACCGGCCCTACGAACAACGCCAAGACCCCCTCACCTTCGACCTCACCGCCGACGGCGGCCACCTAGCGATCTGCGGTGGGCCCCAAACCGGTAAAACCACCGCCCTGCGCACCCTGGTCACCGCGCTCGCCGTCACCCACCCAACCGACCTGGCCGCCATCTACCTCATCGACTTCTCCCACAGCCTCGCCGACCTGGCCGACCTTCCCCACGTCGCCGGCATCGCCCACAAAGACCAGCCCGAAAAAGTCCGCCGCATCATCGACGAAGTCAGCTCCTTCATCCACGAACCCCGCCCCGGCCACACCCTGCTATTCATCGACGGCTGGCACACCATCACCAGCGACTTCGACGACACCATCGAACAGATCGCCACCCTGTGCGCCGACGGCCCCAAAGCCGGAATCCACGTCATCATCACCACCCAGCGCTGGACCATCGTCCGCCCCGCCATCCGCGACCTGATGACCAGCCGCATCGAACTCAAACTCGCCGAACCCGCCGACTCCATCATCGACCGACACGCCCAAAAACGCGTCCCCAGCCAAGCGCCCGGCAGGGGGCTGACCCCCACCGGGGAACAAATGCTCATCGCCCGCACCACCACCCAAGACACCACCGGCGCCCTCAGCATCACCACCGCAGCCGCCCAAACCCCCGTGCCGAAACTAAAAACCCTCCCCACCACCATCAACCGCGCCGACCTTCACCCCAGCCCCACCGGCGGGCTACCCATCGGCATCGGCGGACCCCGCCTTGCCACCCAACACTTCGACCCCCACAACCACGGGCACCTCATCTGCATCGGCGCCCCCCGCAGCGGGCGCAGCACCCTCATCTCCACCCTGGCGCACAGCATCGCCGAACAACCCCGCGACAACGCCCGCCTGATCATCCTCGACCCACGCCGCACCCACCTCGACACCATCGACCCCACCATGATCGCCGCCTACAGCGGCACCACCACCAGCGCCACCGACACCATCAACGCGCTCGTCGCCACCTGCACCGAACGACTACCCGGCCCCGACATCACCCCCGCAGAACTCAAAAGCCGCAGCTGGTGGCAAGGCCCGGAACTCTACCTCATCATCGACGACGCAGACCTCCTACCCGAAGGCACCCTCAACCCACTGATCCACCTGCTGCCACACGCCCGCGACATCGGCCTCCACATCATCTACGCCCGCAAAACCGGCGGCATCTCCCGGGCACTATTCTCCGGATTCCTCAGCGAACTCAAAGACCAACAACCCGCCGCCCTGATCCTGTCCGGCGACAAAGAAGAAGGAAACATCTTCGGGGTGCGCCCCAGCACCCAACCCCCAGGGCGCGGCACCCTCACCGCCCGCGGCACCACCATCGGACTCATCCAGGTGGCACAACCATGACCACCACCACCCAACCCACCACCATCACCGTCACCGACACCGCCACCATCATCAGCGGCAAACACACCCGCTACCGCTACGACCTGCCCCAACACGCCCACCAACACCACCAAGCAGCCGACGCCATCATCGCAGAACTACGCGCCCAAAACCCCACAACCTGGCCCGACCTCTGCGTCACCATCGACGCCGACCCCACCACCACAGCGACCCTAAGCACCGCCCTCACCACCCACGGAATCACCGTCACCACCACCCACACCCCCACACCCCCAACCAGTGGAGGCCGCCACCGCCTCAAAACACCAGATGCCCCCACCACCCCAGACGCCGACCCCCAAGACACCCCACCAGCCGCCCGCGACCGCATCGCCACCTGGCGCACCACCCGCACCAAACGCGCCCCCTCCCGCCACCGCTGGCGCCCCCGCCCCACCAGCCGCAACGCCAGCCGCAATACCAAACGCAACACCAGCACCCCACCGCGCCCCACCCGCACCCCAACCGCCGACACCATCCGGCAAGCCGCCGCCCGAACCTGGCCCATCATCGGCACCGCCACCATCATCACCATCGTCGTCGGATTCACCTGGATCTACGGCACCCGCCTGCACACCACCCCCACCCAAAACACCACCCAAAAACCCACCACCAGCACCCTCAAAACCACCACCCCACACCCCGCCACCCAACAACCCCACCCCCAGAACAACACCCACATCGAAGGACCACACTTCGCCATCACCGCACCCGCCGGATTCGCCCTCACCGCCACCAGCCCCCAAAGCTTCACCATCACCAACCCCGACGCCGGACTGCGACTACTCATCGACTACGAAAACCTCGATGGGGCACAACCCGAAGAAGTACACGCACGCCTCGACCAAGCAATCACCGCCGACCCCACCCTGCGCTGGGCACCACAACCACCCACCTTCGCGCCAGCAAACCTGCCAGAAAACGACGTCCTCACCTACATCGAAAACCCCGCCGACGGCACCGAAGTGTACTGGGCAACCTGGACCACCCCGACCCACCACATCAGCCTCGGCTGCCACGTAAAAAACCCAGCAGTCACCGCCGACACCACCCGCTGCGCCCAAGCCATGACCTCATTCACCCACAAAGAATAAGCACCAAAACCCCCACCGCGGGGGTAACAAACTACCCCCGCTGGAACCACGATTGGCCCATCCGTCTCTAACACCAATGAGGACCTTCTCAACCACTCGGCACACACAAACCGCCGAAACACAGAAAGTCCCACCACCTGCGCACCACCCCTGGTGCGAAGGAATCCACAAACCACACTCCACACCGAAGGGGGACGCACAGATGTCCGGAACTTTTAAGACCGAAGCCGATGTCATGGTGGCCACCGCTGGCCGCGTCGACGACACCAACAGCGAAGTCCAAGGCGAACTGACCCGCCTGCGCGGCGTCGTCGACGGAGTCCGCGGAAACTGGCAAGGCTCCGCCCAAGTCAGCTTCGACAACCTCATGGCGCGATGGAACACCAGCGCACGCGACCTGCAGGACGCCCTGCACGCAATCTCTGACAACATCCGCCACAACGCCCGCAGCTTCGAAAACATCGAAGCCTCCAACGCGACCGCCTTCAACAACGTCGGCGGCGGCCTGAACCTCTAACCCGCAACAACCACCGCCTGGATCACACAGAAAAGGACCCCAACATGACCAACGCCATCAAGTACCAGTTCGGCGCCATCTCGGCTGCGGCAGGCGACATCCAATCCACCTCCGGCCGTATCAACGCCCTCCTGGACAACCTCAAAGCCCACATCAAGCCCATGGTCTCCACCTGGGAAGGTGAATCCGCCGTCGCATACCAGGCAGCCCAGCAAAAATGGGACACCGCCGCGGCCGAACTCAACGCCATCCTCGCCAGCATCGCCGGCACCGTCCAGGAAGGCAACGACCGCATGAGCGACGTCAACCGACAGGCCGCCGCCAGCTGGTCATAAAAACCAGCCACTACAGACTTGGCGCTCCGTACCACCGCACCACCGGCACGCACCCCACACCAGGGCGTGCGCCCGCCCGAAGACACCCCACAAGATAAAGCACCCCGCGAGCATTGAACCATCAATGATGGCGCACGCTGCGCAAGAAGCTGGAACGAACGCACCTTCCATCATCCACGATGGGCGCACAACGAAAAGAAAGGAATCCCCAACACGCGACCCATCATCTCCGCGGTCGTATCCAGCAACCCACAAACACACACCCTTGCGACAGCAAGCAGCCCATCGGCAGCCCCACCACAGGGGCAGCCGCTCGCAACCCGAGCTTCGCGCAGGCACACCCCAGGCAGGGCAGTGCGCAACCGAAAAGGTGCACCCACGGAACGTCATTGCAGAAAATGCGCCGACACAGTATTTACAGTGTCGGCGCATTTTCCCTTCCCACACCCCTCCCACACCCCGCCCCCTGGCCCACGACCACAGGTCCAACCAAATGCCACACACCCTGCCGGTGGGGGAGAAGGCGATACCTCCCGTGACTTGTGAAAGCCCCCATCTGGCGTGTAACCTTAGCGGGCTGTGTAATGACGGCAGTCTTCAAGCTGCGCGCTTTCGCGCCGGGCTTGTTTTTGATTGCAGGGTTGTGCGGGTCTCCACCGGCCGCCGTATGACTTGCTTGTTGCACTTTCCTGGCTGGCAGTCCTAGACAGACTTATAAGGAGTCAATTTGTCTACTTACCACCCGAAGAGCGGTGACATCACTCGTAAGTGGTACGTCATCGACGCCACCGACGTGGTGCTGGGTCGCCTCGCCGTGCAGGCCGCAAACCTGCTCCGCGGCAAGGGCAAGCCCCAGTTCGCACCGAACGTTGACTGCGGTGACTACGTCATCATCATCAACGCCGACAAGGTTGCAATTTCCTCCAACAAGCGTGACCGTGAGTTCCGCTACCGCCACTCGGGCTACCCGGGTGGTCTGAAGACCATGACCCTGGGTCGCTCCATGGAGCTGCACCCCGAGCGTGTTGTCTTCGAAGCTATCGAGGGCATGATGCCGCACAACAAGCTGACCCGCGCTTCCGTGAAGAAGCTGCGCGTGTTCGCCGGCTCCGAGCACCCGTACGCTGCCCAGAAGCCCGAGACCTACGAGATCAAGCAGGTGGCCCAGTGACCGATCAGAACATGACCGACAACAACGTTGCCGAAGCTGCAGACATCGCTGCCGCTACCGCCGCTGCTGAAGAGTTCACCAACACCATTGGTGACGCCGTAGCTGTTGAGGCTGAGACCGAAGCTGTTGCTCCGGTTGCTCCGCTGGAAGGCCCGATCCAGACCGTTGGTCGCCGTAAGCGCGCCATCGTTCGCGTCCGCATGGTTGAGGGCTCCGGCCAGTTCACCTGCAACGGCCGCACCCTGGAAGAGTACTTCCCGAACAAGCTGCACCAGCAGCTGATCAAGGCTCCGCTAGTCCTCATCGACCGCGAGAACCAGTTCGACATCCACGCTAACCTCACCGGTGGTGGCCCCACCGGCCAGGCAGGCGCTTTCCGCCTCGCGATCGCCCGTGCACTGAACCTGTACAACCCGGCTGATCGTGCCGCCCTGAAGAAGGCTGGCTTCCTCACCCGTGACGCTCGTGCCGTGGAGCGCAAGAAGGCCGGTCTGCACAAGGCCCGTCGCGCACCGCAGTACTCCAAGCGTTAAGCTCGGTTTACTTACCGCGCACCACGCCTGGTGTCCCGCTGTGCGGGCTGAAGGCGAAGTGCAACCACCCCATCTGCTTTTGCAGATGGGGTGGTCGTGTTTTCGGGCCCGTAGGCCTTGTGGAACCCGGTCACCAGAAACTGAGAAAAGTGTGAGGAAGTTCCCCCTGTAGGGCCGGGGGCTGGCGGGTGTGCACTGTCCCCGCAGCTAGATGCCCGCATGCGGGTGGTGGCGGTGCTGGATGGGGGAGTGCAGCCGAGGGCTTCGGGTGCCCGTTCAAGGTGACGTTGTGGCCCGAGCCGACTACCATGCCAAGAGGTTCTTCTCGCCCCGGGGTGTTGTGTCTGTTCTCAACGGCACGCACACCAAAACCGCGGGCGTTTTTCTCTTTGTCCTGTGTAGCTTGGCGCTTGACGCTCATTCACGGGGCCCAATTCCGGGCGCGCACCATGCCGCGTCGCCTGGGCAATGTTGTTGACATTGTTGTACTTTTTCGCAAACCACAGTGAAGGTGTTCACGAGAGTGCCAAGTCTCGCTTCGAAAGCGTTCGGTGTTGATCGCCCCCTATCAGCAGTTGATGTTGATACCGCCCGCGCCAGCCGGATCCGGCGTGTCAGCGCACTCGATGGCCTTCGCGGTATCGCGGTGCTGGCCGTCGTTCTGTACCACTTCTACGGCGACTACCTGCCCGGCGGATACCTCGGCGTGGATATGTTCTTCGTCCTATCCGGTTTTCTCATCACCTCCCTGTTGATTCGGGAGCGGGCCGCCACCGGAAAAATCGATTTGAAGAAATTCTGGGTGCGACGCGCCCGGCGCATCCTCCCGGCCGCGGTCAGCGTGCTGGTGATCATGACGGTGATTACCGGAATCATCGGTGGGGATCCCGCGGTGGGGCTACCCACCCAGTTTTTGGGCACCTTGTTCTTCGTCAACAACTGGACCCAGATCGCGGGATCACAGTCCTACTTCGCCGATAGTGGGGTGCAGGTTTTCGCCCACTACTGGTCTCTGGCGGTGGAGGAACAGTTCTATGTGTTCTTCCCGTTGATTTTTGTGGCGTTGACGCGGAAAAAGATCGGCTGGACTTTACCGACCGCCACCATCGTTGGTGCTTCCGCGTCGGCGTTGTTGATGGCGTTTTTGTACAACCCAGCGGTCGACCCGACGCGCGTGTACTACGGCACCGACACTCACAGTTTCGGCCTGCTCATTGGTGCGGCCACCGCGATGCTGTTGACCACAACTAAGCCCGGTGCCACGGATTCTTGGCCGACGCGCATTAATCCTTTCAACGATAAGATGCTGCGCACCGTGGGTGGTTTGGCTACTTTTGTTGGCTTGTTGGCGTTGATGGTGACGTTGCCGGATACCGCGCCTGCCACCTACCGGGGTGGGCTGTTGGCCGCATCGCTGTGCACCGCCGTGCTGATTTCTTCCGTGGTCGCCGGCCCCAGCATTTTGTCTTCCCTGGTCAACTTCACCCCGCTGCGGTGGTTGGGGGAGCGGTCTTTCTCCCTGTACCTGTGGCACTGGCCGGTGGTGGTGCTGTTGCGCCACCTGCTGCCTACCTTCCGCCCCTTAGAAGTTGGCACCATTGCGTTGGTGATCAGCATCCCGCTGGCCGCCTGGTCCTACGTGGCCATCGAGGAGCCGATCCGCCGTGGCGGTTATAAGGTGACCGCTAAAAGGTTTTTGGATCATGTCACCGCCGACGGCCCGGCGGCGGCGCGGGCGTTTGCGCGCCTGTGTGTCTCGGGCGCCTTGATCATCGCCACCATCGTGGTGTTGGCGACCGCGCCCACCCAGTCGGCGCTGGAGCGAGACCTGGCGGAGTTTAAGAAACTGGCCGAGCAGAAAATGCCCCCGCCGGCCCCCGCCCCGACGTCCACCGCCCCGGCCGGCCCCAGTCGCACGATGCCCACCGGTGAAAACATCATTGCCATTGGTGATTCGGTGATGCTGGCCAGCTCCCCGGCGCTGATGGAAAAATTCCCCGGCATCTACGTCGATGGTGAGGTCAGCCGCGCGCTGGTCAGTATCCCCCCGGTGTTGCAAAGCTACTCGGATCAGGGCCTGCTGCGGGATGTGGTGTTCTTGGGCTTTGGTACCAACTCCAACATTCAGGGCGAAACCATCGACACCGTCATGGACATCATCGGCCCCGACCGCACGGTGATCATCACCAACCCTTATGGCGACCGGTGGTGGATTCCGGAATCTCGCGCCGCTATCGCCTCCGCGCTAGAGCGCTACCCCAACCTGTATGTCGCCGACTGGTGCCACAGTGCGATGAGTGATCATTTGCTGTTGCGCCCGGACATGATTCACCCCACCGTGGAAGGCGCAACCGTTTACGCTGAGGATTTCGCCACGGCCTTGCAGCAGTGGGTGGACGATGATCGCCAGACCCCGCCGGAGTGTGGCCTCTAAGGCCTTGGCACTTCGCCTGTAGTGCTTTGTGTTCTTTGTCTTCACCCCCGTCGTGTCACGGCGGGGGTGAGGCCTTTGTGGTCGCTGGTGGGATGCTGCTGGGGTGGGGGTTGTTGTGCGGCTACTCGCCGTGCGCTGAACCTAAAAAGAGTCTTAGAAACGGGAACAGGGCATAATGGTGGGCATGACTCGACTCTTTGGTACCGATGGTGTTCGCGGTCGCGCGAACCAAAAAATTACTGCACCTTTGGCTTTGCGCCTGGGTGCCGCCGCCGCGCACGTGCTCACCAGCGAAAATCGCACCTCTAAGCGTCGCCCCACCGCGATCATTGGGCGTGACCCGCGCGTGTCCGGCGAGATGCTTGCCGCGGCGCTGGCAGCCGGCATGGCTAGCCAAGGAGTCGACGTTTTGCGTGTCGGTGTGCTGCCCACCCCGGCGGTGGCCTACCTCACCGATGACTATGGCGCGGATATGGGAGTGATGATTTCTGCGTCCCACAACCCCATGCCGGACAATGGCATCAAGTTCTTTGCTGCCGGCGGTAAGAAGCTTGCCGACGTGGTGGAAGACGAGATCGAAGCGACCATGAGCCATCTGCCCGAAACTGGCCCCACCGGCCATGGGGTGGGTCGTGTTCTGGAGGAAGCCCCCGACGCCCGCGAACGCTACCTGCTGCACCTCAACCAGGCGGTCCGCCAGGATCTGACCGGTATCAAGGTAGTGGTGGACTGCGCTAATGGCGCGGCCTCTGAGATCGCGCCTTTGGCTTATGAGGCGGCTGGCGCGGAAGTGATCGCCATCCATAACAAGCCGAATTCCTACAACATCAACGACGAGTGCGGCTCCACCCACATGGACGACATCATGAATGCCGTCCGGGAGCACGGCGCCGATCTGGGTTTGGCCCACGACGGTGACGCCGACCGCTGCCTTGCCGTCGATGCTGAAGGCAACCTGGTCGATGGCGATGAGATCATGGCGATCCTGGCGATCGCGATGGAGGATGCCGGCAAGCTCACCAAGTCCACTTTGGTGGCCACCGTGATGAGCAACCTGGGTTTGCAGCTGTCGCTCAAGGAGCTGGGCATCAAGACCTTGGCCACGCAGGTCGGCGACCGCTACGTGCTTGAGGAGCTTGCCCGTGGCGGCTACGCGCTGGGTGGTGAGCAGTCCGGCCACATCGTGATGAGCGACTTCGGTACCACCGGTGATGGTGTGCTCACCGGCCTGTCGCTGATGGCCCGCATGGCGGAGACCAAGATGTCTTTGCGTTCCCTGGCTGATGCCATGAAGCGTCTCCCGCAGCACCTGATCAACGTGCCGGTCAAGGACAAGTCCATCATCCTCGACGACTTGGCAGTGCAAAAGGCGATGCATGATGTGAAAAGCGAGCTCGGCGAAAACGGCCGTGTGCTGCTGCGCCCCTCTGGCACTGAGGAACTGTTCCGCGTGATGGTGGAAGCCCCCACCGATCAGCTGGCCCGCGACATCACCCACCGTCTGGCGCAGGTTGTCGCCTCCGTGGAGCCGAAGAACTAGCCGCAAAACTTTTCCGCGCCCGCCCCAACACTGTGGATGCTGGGGTGCTGGCGTGGGTTTACGAAACCACCCGTGCGTTTGTGCATGGGTGGTTTTTGCTATCCCCACACCCCCATGACGGGTTCGGCTGGAACCAAAAAAGGCTATCGCTGTCTCTAACCCAGCAGTGAGGCACCCGCAACGCCGCTGAATTTTTTGTCAACGGTGCGCGAAATCTTGCCCCACCACGCCACCTCATAGCCGATCAACATCACCGGGGAAGGACACAGCTTTGGACGCCGACTCTTTCATCGATATCGATTCCAGCGTCGCCCGCGATCATCTCTCAACCATGCTTGCCGAGTTACGGGCCGGAAAGGGATTGTTGTCACCACCGGGGGCGTTGCCGGCGGATTCAGCGGGCAGAGGCTTTAGCGACTATGCGGGCGCCATCAACGAGCTGCTGCAGGCTTTGCATGTGCAGCACACCACGATGGTGTCCCACGTGGAGGCAGCCCTGTTAGCCGCAACGAGCACAGTCGACGACATCGATGTCACCGACGACAGCAATAGCACCGCATTTGCCGGATACACCATGGAAGGGGAGTAGATGAGCACGATGAATAAGGCCCCGTTGGGGGAGCTTGATCATCTCGCCGCCGAACTCGCCGCGGCATCGCTGGGGCTGTATATCCCCAACATGACCGCGCACCAGCAGCTCAACGAGCACTATCACCGCACCGACGGCCTGAATACGGGGCCGTGGAAAAACGCCGCGACGAATTTAAGCAAACGGCCCAAAATTACTCGCCCCATCGGCGGGCTTAAGGGCCTGGTGGTGCAGTTGTTGATCGGGGTGGCCGGTGGCCAGATCAGCGATGCCATCTCGTCACTGTTTAGCCGGGCCGACACCAAGGGCCAAAACAGCGCAGCCTTTGCCTCCTTGCTGGAGGAAGCAATCAGCGTGATCGATGGGATCAACGAAGACGCCGACAAGGCCATTTCGACGGTGCTGTATTCACTACCGTCAACCATGTCGCCGATCTTGACGGTGCTGCGCCTGATTAACCCGGCCACCCACCCGGCGGAGTTTTCCACGGCAGTCACCTGTGGCACGACGGTGATGAACCAGGCCTTGGAACTCATCAGTGCCCTGTGTGCGATGCGCGACGAGGCGTTAAAGTCCTGTTACCAACAAATCTTGGATTGCGGTGGGCAACACCTAGACACCGATACCAAGCCTCTGCCGGGCGCTATCGCGCAGAAGGTGGACGAGTGCGAGTTGGCGCCAGCAAATAGTTCTTCTTCGGCAGGTAGCGGGTCGGGGTCTGCCGCCGCGACACCCGCGGCCCCGTCAGCGGTTGGGGCGGGCGCGCAGGAGGATTGTGCCCCGCAACAGCCTGCTGCGGCGCCATCGGCACCTCAGCCTTCCCCGGCGGCACCCCAGCCTGCTGCGTCGCAGCCGGCAGCTGTGCAGCCCCAGCCCACCGCACCCGCAGCGGTCAGCCCCGGAACTGAACCGGCACCAGCACCGCCAGCAGCACCGCCTGCTGCGCCGGCGCGCCCGGCGGAAACCCCGCCTGCTAGTGCTACCCCGACCCCGGCTCCCCCAACCCCGGCGACTCTGGCACCTCCGGCAGCCTCGGCCCCGGCGCCAAGCTCGCCGGGCACCCCGGTGGCGGCCCAGAACTGCGAGGACGACACCAAGACGACCTCCGGATCGTCCTCCTCGCCGGCGCCCGCGCCGAAGACACCGACTCCCGCCCCGCCACCAACCCCCACCGTTCCGGCATCAGCGGCTACTCCCACTCCGACAACACCGGTGGAGCCGGCATGTGATGAGGACGCACCGAAGCCCCCAGCACAACCTGATTCCTCCCCGGAATCGGACACCGCAACGCCCCCAAGCGAGGAATGCGACACCACACCGGATACGTCCAGCGAGACGGAAGGATCCACCGATACTGCCGAGGATTGTGAGGAAACCACCGAGACGGCCTCGGCAGAAGAATCCGAGTCGAGCAGTAGTGATGAACAGCAGCAAGACGAGGAAGCCGGTTCCATCCTGGACGACATCATTGACACGGTGTCCGCGGTTGATTGGAAGTTCATCGGCCAAGGTGTGCTCGCGGTGGCAGGTATTGGCGTGGCGATCGCTGGAGTTGGCGCCTTGGCCCACGCGGTGGTCTCCAGTGGTGTTCTCGACGGGGTGCTAGCACCGCCAGCGGACACCCCGCCCCCGCCACCTGCGCCCGCGCCTGCACCGGCGCCTGCACCGGTGGTCCCGGCAGCTCAGGACTGCCCGCCCGCACCCCCAGCACCCGCACCCCCTGTTGCGCCTGAACCGGCACCGACCGGACCGGTGAAAGGCATTCCCCGAAAGGCAGGCACCTGGTGAGCACCACCCCTAGCTTCGATGATTACCTCCAAGGCTTCCGCGCCCGCGCCCTCGAACGCATGGAAGCTTTCGAAAAAGCCGTAGAAAAAGCACAGTCCACAGCAGTTCAGGCCGGCAAAAACGCCAGCCACAGCCCACCGGCTGGCCGCACCCCAAACACCCCACCATCGGCCACCCACCGGGCGCACAGAACAAAGAAGTTCGTCAACGACAGGTGGTAAACCGCCTTTCGGCATGAAAAAACCAGCAGGGAAGAAGAAACAAGCTTCCCTGCTGGTGGGGGAGAAAACCTTAAGCGCGGTAGCGGGTTGCACGCTCGTGCAACTGCTCGCCAGTCAAGGACGTCACCTTCTTGGCCTCAGCCTCCGGATCGGTGAACGCCTTGTACTTGCGCTCCCCCTCCAGGGTGGCCAGCAGGAAGCCGGTCATCAGACCGCGCGCAATTTCAATGGCACCATACTGCGGCAAACCCAAGCCCAGTACCAGCTTGGCGCCCAAAGCCTCAGAGAAACCGAACTGGGTGGCCTTATCGATCTCCCGGTAGCAGACCTCGCCCTTCCACGCCTCGGCGACAGCGGCAGGGTTACCGGAATCAACCAACGTGTCCTCACCGGCACCCAGAATCAACCCGGGGCAGCTCACCGCCGAAGCAGCGGCCTCCTCCGACGGGGTCGTCGCGGCAGGGTACAGGGCGACACAGGCCTTGATTTTGTTTCGTCCGGCTGCGGACAGCACCGCAGCGCCACCACCCATGCCATGCCCGACCACACCAATCTTGCCGGGCGACACAGTCGCCTTGCCCTCACCCAGTTTCACCCCGGTGACGATCTGCAACGCGCTCGTCAGATCCTGGGCAAAGCCCGCGTGATTAGGGTTGATGCCGGTTTCGGTGTTCGGGGCGGCAACCACGATGCCCCAGCTCGCGAGGTGGCGCAACGTGGCGTGATACTTATCGACCGACGTCATCCAATCATGACCAAAAGCGACCGCGGGCAACGCATTACCCTCAGCCGGGGTGTACACCTTGCCGGGCAGCCCGGCATAGTCAAGGTCGCCAACGAGGACGCGGTGCGGTCCACGCTTGCTCAGACGAGTCAGGTTCTTTTTCAAATCACTAGCCACAAAAACACACAATAGTAGATAGGGGTCATAGCCGGGGTCTTTTACCCCGCCCCCAAACCCCCACCACGTATCTGGACCACCCCAGTCGCGCGCAGCCGAAAGGGGAGCCGGTGGGAAAAACCACGGAACATAAACTAGGCTTGCCGATATGTGTGGAATCGTAGGATACGTTGGCCAGCGCCCTGGCCTCACCGTCGCTGTTGAAGCTTTGCGACGGATGGAATACCGAGGCTATGACTCGTCCGGCGTGGCAATCGCCGACGGACAAGGCCATATCAATGTCGTCAAAAAGGAAGGCAAACTCGCCAACCTGGACGCCCTGATCGAACAAGTCGGCCCCGACAACCTCGCGGGCACCACCGCCATTGGGCACACCCGCTGGGCCACCCACGGCCGCCCCACCGACGCCAACGCCCACCCCCACTTCTCCTTCGATAAGAAGGTCGCCATCGTCCACAACGGCATCATTGAGAACTTCGCGCCGCTGCGCGAACAACTCATCAACGATGGTGTGGAAATGGCCTCCGAAACCGACTCCGAGGTCGCAGCCCACCTGTTGGCCCAGGCATACAACGACGGTGAGACCGCCGGCGACTTCGAAGCCAGCGCACTGAAGGTCCTCAACCAACTCGAGGGCGCCTTCACCCTCCTGTTCGTTCACGCCGACCACCCCGACACCGTCATCGCCGCCCGCCGCTCCACCCCGCTGATCGTCGGTGTCGGTGAAGGGGAGATGTTCCTCGGCTCCGACGTCGCAGCATTCATCGAGTTCACCAAGAACGCCGTCGAACTCGGCCAAGACAACGTCGTCGTCATCACCAAGGACGACTACAAGATCATGAACTTCGACGGCACCACCGCCGAAGGCAAACCCTTCACCATCGACTGGGACCTCGCCGCCGCCGAAAAGGGCGGCTACGACTCCTTCATGCTCAAAGAAATCCACGAGCAGCCCGAAGCAGTCCGCGACACCCTGGCCGGTCACTTCGTCGACGGCCGCGTCGTCCTCGACGAACAAAACCTCACCGAGCAAGACCTGAAGAGCATCGACAAAGTCTTCGTCGTCGCCTGCGGCTCCGCCTACCACTCCGGCCTGCTCGCCAAATACGCCATCGAACACTGGGTGCGCATCCCCGTCGAAATCGAAGTCGCCAGCGAATTCCGCTACCGCGACCCCGTCCTCGACTCCCGCACCCTCGTCATGGCGATCTCCCAATCCGGTGAAACCGCCGACACCCTCGAAGCAGTGCGCCACGCCAAAGCCCAAGGCGCCAAAGTGCTGGCCGTGTGCAACACCAACGGCGCCCAGATTCCCCGCGAATCCGACGCCGTCCTCTACACCCATGCTGGCCCCGAAATCGGCGTGGCCTCCACCAAAGCCTTCCTCGCGCAGGTGGCAGCCAACTACATCGTAGGCCTCGCCCTGGCACAAGCCCACGGCACCAAATACCCCGACGAAATCGCCCAAATCTGGGACGACCTCTCCGCCATCCCCGCAAAGGTCTCCGACCTGCTCAACTGCGAGGACGCCGTCCTGGACATCGCCCGCGAACTCGGTGCCATCCGCACCATGCTGTTCCTCGGCCGCGGCGTCGGCTTCCCCGTCGCCCTGGAAGGCGCCCTCAAACTCAAAGAGCTCGCCTACATCCACGCCGAAGGCTTCCCCGCCGGCGAACTCAAGCACGGCCCCATCGCCCTCATCGAAGACGATCTACCCGTCGTCGTGGTGGTGCCCTCCCCGCGCGGCGTGAAAGTCCTGCACTCCAAGATCGTCTCCAACATCCAAGAGATCCGGGCCCGCGGCGCTAAAACCATCGTCATCGCCGAAGAAGGCGACACCGACGTCGAGCCCTTCGCGAACTGGCTCATCCGCATCCCCGAATCCTCCACCATCATGCAGCCCCTGCTGGCCACCGTGCCCCTGCAGTTCCTGGCCGCAGAAATCGCCCGCCAATGCGGCAACGAGGACATCGACAAGCCCCGCAACCTCGCGAAGTCCGTCACCGTCGAATAACACACGGTGACATTGGCCACCGGCCACCACCGACGAAAACACCCGGCCCCAACAAAACCACAGTTGAGGCCGGGTTTTTCATGCCCACTTCCACCGGGCGGCCAGCCCAAAACACCCACGCCAGTCGTATATTCTCAAAACCAAAAACCCCACAACCAGCACCCGGAAGAACCCAAAACACCGAAATGAACACCAGCCGGCGCGCCCGCCTCCTCGCCCTGATCACCGCCACCGCCCTGATCACCACCGCCACCCCCACCCACGCCCAATCCGGACTGCACTACGACAACCCACCCAGCCCAGAAGTCACCGCCGGCAGCCCCATCGCACAAGCCACCGCATACCTCGAACTCGGCGACCCGGCAGTCATGCAACAATGCACCGGCACCCTCATCGCACCCCGCTGGGTCATCACCGCCAAACACTGCTACGTCCCCGGATTCTGGGACAACAACACCAGCGCCTCCACCATCCGCTTCGGCATCGACAACAGCGGCGAAAAATACACCGCCACCGAACTCATCCCCTCCGCCACCTCCGACATGCTGCTCGTCCACCTCAACAAGCCAGCACCCGGCACCCCACTCAAACTCGACAACCACAACCTGTTCAAACAAGACACCGGCACCAACGCCAACTGGGCCAGCACCAACCTCGGGGCGCAAGGCTCCACCAACTACCGCCTGCACAGCTCCACCGGCACCGTCGAACGCCGGGTCGTCCTCCGCGACGGCTACTACAAATACCCCAACACCCCCCTGATCAAAACCAAAATCAACCAAGGCCGACTCCACCCCGGCGACTCCGGCGGCCCCTTCATCGTCGACGGCAAACTCGCCGGCGTCCTATCAACCAGCGACCAAAACGCACCCGTAGGCCCCGGCGAACACGGCTTTTTCACCCCAACCGCCGAACACCTCACCTGGATCGCCGGCACCATCGGACTAGCCGTCGACACTCCCACCGGGCCCACCATGCCCCTCCAAGAAGACGGCAGCTACCTCGCAGTCAACGACGTCCCCGACGTCTCCGACGAACCCGCAGCAACCCCAACCCAGCCCGACACCACCCCCACCGAACCCGCACCCGCCGACCCGGCCCCCGCGACGGTCACCACCACCGTCACTGTCACCCAACCCGCACCTGCCCCCGCAACCGTCACCGTCACCGAACCCGCACCGGCGCCACCAACCGTCACCAAAGTCATCGACTACGGCCCACCCGCCGTCATCACCCGCACCGAAACCACCACCATCACCAAGCAGAAGGCACCCGAAACCACCACCCGCACCATCACCAAAGAACCCACCCCTATCACAATCACCAAAACCCACACCCCCACACCCATCACCACAACCACCACCGTCACCAAGGAACCCACCCCACTAACCACCACCGTCACCAAACCCGCCCCGGCGCCCAAAACCACCACGGTGACGCTGCCAGCACCTGCACCCAAAACCACTACGGTGACGCTGCCAGCACCTGCGCCTAAAACCACCACGGTGACCGTCACTGAAAAACCCCAACCCACCACTGTCACCCGCACCGTGACAGCCACCGTGGAAAAGCCTGTGACCACCACCGTCACCGCAACAAAAACCGTGGAAAAACCCGTCACCACCACAGCGACTACCACCGCTACCGTCTACCGACAGCAACCCGCACAGCCCCAAAAAACCATCACGACCACCGTCACCGCGCCCGCCAAAACCACCACGGTGCGCATCAAAGAACCCCACACCACCACCGTCACCACCACCGTGGAACGCGCCCACAACCACACCACCACGGTGCGTGTTCCAGCCACCGCACAGAACAGCAGCTCCACCGGCAGCAGCGACCTGACCCCCATCATCACCGGGGCAGGAATCTTCGCAGCACTCGCCGCCATCCTCACCCACATCTTCGGAACCGAGCTGCACAACTGGCCCATCATCGGCTGGATCCTCACCAGCCTCCACCGCTAAAACACCCCCACTGTCCCGCCGGCAAGTACCCACACAACGTACTTCCCGGCGGGACAGTGGCATTTTATGGTGAGCTAAAAACACACCCCTTAAACACACACCCCGCGAGGACACCATGACCACCACTCCCGGCACCGTCACCACCACCCCCATCTACACCCCGGAAATGGTCTACCACGCCGAACAGCCCCTCCTGGCCACCCAAGGACTCGGGCTGATGAAACAGGCCGCATTCGCCCTGGCCACCGAATGCGCCCGCATCCTCAAACACCAACGCCCAGCCGGCCCCAGCGGAGCCCGCATCGTTGTGCTCACCGGCCCCGGCAACAACGGCGGCGACGGACTCTATGCCGCCGCCGAACTCGCACGCCGCGGCGCGCACATCACCATCATCACCAACACCACCCCACACCCCCAGGCCCTCGCAGCCCTCCAACACCACCACCACCCACACATCACAGACGACCCCACCACCATCGACACCCCACACCTTGTCATCGACGCTCTCCTCGGCATCGGTGCCCGCGGCGGCTTGAAATCCCCCTGGGACACCTGGGCCACCCACGCCAACACCTGGCGCAGGCACGGCGCGCACCTCGTCGCCGTCGACATGCCCAGCGGACTCGACCCCACCAACGGATACCCCAACCCCCAACACGCCCACATCACCGCCGACACCACCGTCACCTTCGGCGGCCTCAAACCCGCCCACATCCTCGCCGCATCCGCCTGCGGCACCACAAAAACCCACGGCCTCGGAATCGACACCCAACTCACCCACCACAACCCCACCCCCTACGCCCACCTCGTCACCGGCGGCCACTGGCCCACTCCCACAGAACACAGCCACAAATACTCCGACGGTGTTACCACCATCCACGCAGGCAGCACCACCTACCCAGGAGCAGCGATCCTCGCCGTCGCCGGTGCCATCCGCGCCACCAGCCCCATGGTCCGCTACCACGGCGACTGCGCCGAAGAAGTCATCCGCGCCTACCCCAGCGTCGTCCACGGCACCGGCCCCACCAACTCCAACGTCATCGGCCCCGGCCATCAAACCACCCCACAACAACTCACCAAACTACTCACCGACCCCACCCCACTGATCATCGACGCCGACGCCCTCACCACCCTCGCCAACAACCCCACCTGCCAACACCACCTCCACCAACGCCACACCAACGGACACTTCACCGTCCTCACCCCACACGACGGCGAATACACTCGCCTCACTAACCACAAACCCCACCCCAACCGCATCCAGGCTGCCACCGAACTCGCCAACCACTACCACTGCACCGTCCTGCTTAAAGGCAAAACCACCACCATCACCGACGGCACCAAAACCTACCTCGTTCACGCCCCCACCAGTTGGGCTGCCACCCCCGGAAGCGGCGACGTCCTCAGCGGCATTATCGGTGCCCTCGTCGCCGCTAACCCCACCACTCAATCCGTCGCCCTCGCCGCCCACGCACACGCCCAAGCCACCGCCACCACCACCCACCCCATCGACGCGCACCAACTCGCCAACCAACTCCCGCACGCCATCACCACCATCATCTCCAACCACAAAACCACCGCCTAAGCCACCACCACCCACCCACAGGACTATCCTCATAAACCATGGACCTGGCGTACACCACCATCAACCTCGAGGCAATCGCCCACAACACCCGCACCCTCAAAGGCATCGCCACCGCACGCGACGCCCAACTCATGTGCGTGGTCAAAGCCGACGGCTACAACCACGGCAGCACCACCGTTGCCCACGTCATGGCAGCCAACGGAGCTGACCAATTCGGAGTCGCCACCCTCGCCGAAGCTCACACCCTCCGCGACTCCGGCATCACCCAACCCATCCTCACCTGGATCTGGTCACCCCACCAGGACTACGAAGCCGCCATCAACAACAACATCGACCTCGCAGTCACCAACACCGAACAAGCCACAGCGCTCATCGGTAAAAACGCCCGCATCACCATCAAAATCGACACCGGACTCAACCGCTCCGGCATCGACGAACCCCAGTGGGACGAAATCTTCGACCTCCTCAAAAACGAAAACGTCACCGGCCTATTCACCCACCTCGCCTGCGCTGACGGCACCGACGAGAACTCTCGCCAACACGTCCAGCACCAACTCGCCACCTTCCAGCGCGCCATCGACCAAGCCCGCGCCCACGGGCTAAACGTTCACACCAACCACGCAGCCAACTCACCCGCCTCACTCAATCTGCCCGAAGCAGCGTTCAACATGCTCCGGCCAGGACTTGCCCTTTACGGGCTTGAACCGATCCCTGGCGAAAACCACCACCTCATACCCGCCATGACCTGGGCAGGACGCGTCACCGTCGTCAAACACATCGACCAGGGCGACGGCGCTTCCTACGGAATGACCTGGCGCGCCCCCAGCGACGGATACACCTGTGTTGTCCCCATCGGCTACGCCGACGGGCTGCCCCGTGCGGCCCAAAACCACCTCGAAGTCACCATCAATGGCCACCGCTACCCCCAAGTCGGTCGCGTCTGCATGGACCAAATCGTCATCTGGCTCGGCGACAACCCCCACGGTGTTGCGCCGGGAGATGAAGCGATCATCTTCGGTCCCGGCACCAGTGGCGAAATGACGGCCACGGACCTGGCTGCAGGAATCGGAACCATCAACTATGAAGTGGTGTGTTCCCCCAAGGGACGCACCCGCCGCCACGTCGTCCGCCAGCGCATCTGTGAAACCGCTGCGGAGACGCAGGCCTTGGCCGAGGAAATTGGGGCGGGCCTCAAAGCTGGGGACGTGGTTCTCTTGGAGGGGCCCTTGGGTGCCGGGAAAACCACTTTCACCCAGGGACTCGCCCGGGGAATGCAGGTCAAAGGTCGGGTGACGTCACCGACGTTTGTGCTTGCTCGTGAGCACCGGGCGTTGGGCGATGGTCCGAACCTCGTGCACGTCGACGCCTACCGTTTGCTTGACGGGATTCAACAAGGGCAAGCCGTGGATCTTGCGGCAGAACTCGACTCTTTGGATTTGGATAGCGAACTCACTGATGCGGTGGTGGTCGCCGAGTGGGGCGGGGGACTAGTTGAAACACTCGCCGATAGTTATCTGCACATCGTCATCGACCGGGAAACTTTGAGCACCACCGGGGTGCGAAGTGACCAGGTCAGTGACACCGATGAGGCGCGCATCATCACGTGGGCGCGTAAAAACGGTTGAGCTGCCCTTCGGTTTTTAAAACCGCTGGGCTCGATGGTCTAGGGTTGGGGTCGTGCTTAGTCTTGCGATTGATACTGCGACTCCGACCCTTGTCATCGGTGTAGCTCGCCACGATAGTGTCGAGTGCGCCCCCGGGGCGGTGGAGGTTCTGGCTGAAGTCCAGCTGGAGGACTGCCGCAAGCACAATGAAGAACTCATCCCGCAGGTGCACAAGGTTTTGGCCAATGCTGGTGTGGAGTTTGCCGACATTGATCAGATCGTGGTGGGGTGCGGCCCAGGCCCTTTCACGGGCCTTCGAGTCGGAATGGCCAGTGCGCAAGCTCTGGCGCATGCGCTGCGAATTCCTTTGAAGGGCGTGTGCACGTTAGATGCGATCGCAGGTGCAACGGGGGCGTCCCTGGTTGCTACCGATGCGCGGCGGCGTGAGATTTATTGGGCCCGCTACCGAGACGGTCAGCGTGTCGAGGGGCCAGAGGTCAGCGCCCCGGACACTGTGAGTGGCGAGGAAACCTTGATCAGTGTTCCTGATGCGCTGAGCGAGAAACTCGCCGCGACGGGTCCGCGCACGAATGCCAACCCTAGTACTGCGTTTTTGGTGTGCGCCCCGGAGATCGCGGTGCAGCCTTTGTATTTGCGTCGCCCGGACGCGAAGCTACCGGGTTCTGCGTAACAGAGACCATCGCCTCGGCTTGTTGGGCGGGGTTATTTTCGAAAGGCAGGTTGTTGTCGATATGAATACTCCTCCGAACCATCCGATGCCCATGCCGGGGAATCGGGATCATGAAAGCCCTACTGTGCAGCTGCGCCCTTTGGCACCGGAGGATACTGTGCGGTGTGAGGAGCTGGAGAAGATCCTGTTTTCTGGGGATGATCCATGGTCGGCTGCTTCTTTCCTGTCGGAGTTGGCTTCTGGCCGTAACTTTTATTTGGCTGCCGATATTGAGGGCACGATGGTGGGGTATGCGGGTTTGAGTTTGTTGGGTCCGCTTGAGGATCCGGAGTTTGAGATTCATACCATTGGGGTGGATCCGATTTATCAGCGGATGGGGATTGGGCGTGCGTTGATGGATAATTTGATGGCGGTGGCCGATCACCATGGGGGGCCGGTGTTTTTGGAGGTGCGGACGGATAATCTGCCCGCTATCACCATGTATGAGTCTTATGGTTTTGAAAAGACGGGGATTCGGCGCAATTATTATCAGCCGTCGGGTGCTGATGCTTTTACTATGGTGCGTGCTGCGCGGAGCGCTGCTGTTTAGGTTGTGTCTTTGTTGGGGGAATACAATGGGCAGCCATGAACGCTGGTCAGCCTATGGATGTTTCTGAGCCTTTGATTGTGATGGGGGTTGAGTCCTCCTGTGATGAGACGGGTGTCGGTATTGTCCGCTTGACGTGTGTTGAGGGGGAGGAGCCGAAGCTGGAGATTTTGGCGAATGCGGTGGCTTCGTCGATGGAGGAGCATGCGCGTTTTGGGGGTGTGGTTCCGGAGATTGCTTCGCGTGCGCATTTGGAGTCGATGACTCAGGTGATGGAGCAGGCGTTGGGTCAGGCTGGTATTGAGAAGCCGGATGTGGTGGCTGCGACGATTGGTCCGGGTTTGGCTGGTGCGTTGTTGGTGGGGGCGAGTGCTGCGAAGGCGTATGCGGCGGCGTGGGGTGTGCCGTTTTATGGGGTGAATCATTTGGGTGGCCATGTGGCGGTGGCGAATTTGGAGGGGGAGCCGTTGCCGCATGCGGTGGCGTTGTTGGTGTCTGGTGGGCACACTCAGCTGTTGGAGGTGCAGAGTGTGGGTTCGCCGATGCGGGAGTTGGGCTCGACTTTGGATGATGCTGCGGGGGAGGCGTATGACAAGGTGGCGCGGCTGTTGAAGTTGGGGTATCCGGGTGGGCCGGTGATTGATCGTTTGGCGCAGGAGGGGGATCCGAAGGCGATTGCGTTTCCGCGGGGGTTGTCGAAGAAGTCTGATCCGGCGTATGACTTTTCGTTTTCTGGGTTGAAGACTGCTGTGGCTCGGTATGTGGAGGCTGCGGAGCGTGATGGGGTGGAGGTGTCTATTCCTGATGTGTGTGCGTCGTTTCAGGAGGCTGTGGTTGATGTGTTGACGAAGAAGGCTGTGGCGGCGGCGCGTGATGTTGGTGCTGGGGTGTTGTTGTTGGGTGGGGGTGTGGCTGCGAATTCTCGGTTGCGCGAGTTGGCGGCGGATCGTTGTCGGAGTGCTGGGATTGAGTTGCGGGTGCCGCGGTTTGCGTTGTGTACGGATAATGGGGTGATGATTGCGGCGTTGGCGGCGCAGTTGATTGCGGAGGGGAACCCGGCCAGTGATTTGGGTGTGGGGTGTGATCCGTCGTTGGAGGTGGAGACGCCGTTGGTGTAGGTGGGGTGCCCCCGTTTGGGGCGAGGTGTGTGAACGGCCGGTGAACTTTTGTCGAACATTCCGCCGGTTGGGGTGTGCTGTGTGGGGGTATCTGGTTTAACGGATGGTGGGGTTGCGAGTGGTGCGGGCTGTGTTGTGCAGTCGGTGCCGGCGTGCTGTGCGGTTGTCCGTAGGGCGCGTGTGCTTGGGCCCTTTCTGCGATGCTGCATCCTGTGCGTTGTGTGCGTGGCGTGTGTGCGTGTGCTGGGGCTTACCGGCAGGCATTTTGCGTGAGCTAGTACTGTTTTCCGCTGGTTTGTGTGAGGTGTGTGTGGTGGGTTTTGGTTTGCGCGTGTGCGCGCTGGGGCGTGCTTGGGCGTGTTTGGGGTGTGGTGTTGTGGCGCCTGGCTGCGGGTTTTGCAGTGTGTTTTGTTTCGTTTCTTCTTTAAGGGATCCCCATGACCTTTGGTTATCTTGTCCATCCTGATTTGACCAGCCGCGCTATTGATTTTGAGATTGATGATGCGTCGAAGTATTTCGGCGAGTTGAAGGGGGAGCGTGTGGCTGTGGCGTTCCAGGAGGATGGTTCGTCGTTTGCTGCGTTGTATTCGGCGGCTGCGGCTGCTGCTGGTGCGGAGCCGAATCCGGTGGCGTCGATGGGTCGTAATGAGGCGGAGACGGGAAATTCGGCGTTTTTTAGTGATCCGACGCGGGCTATTTGTGGGGTGGTGATTTTTGTGGGCCACGAGGGGGAGGATATTTCGAAGGAAGATATCGCGAAGATTGATGATGGTATTCGGGCGGCGAAGCATTATCGGCAGGATTTTCCGCAGGAGTATGCGTTGTGGCGTAATGCGGTGTTGAATATGCATGCCGCGGAGGGGGAGTTGTAGTTGTGATAGCAGTGGTGCGCCCTACCTGGTTGGTAGGGCGCACCGTTGTGTTTGTGGGGGTGGGGGGTTAGCCCCCGTGGCTGCCGCCGGTTGCTTTGCCGCCGCCGAAGCCGCCGGTTTTGCCGGATTTGGTGCCGGATTTGTTGCCGTTGTCTCCGGTGTTGTTGTTTCCGGTGCGGTTGTTGGTGTTGTTGCTGTTTTGTTTGTTGCGGTTCGTGTCGGCGTCGGGGCTGTTGCCTGTCTTTTTGCCGCCGGTGGTGGTTCCGGTTTTGCCGACTGCGGGGCTGGTCTTGGTGGCGGAGCGGTAGGACTCGCTGAAGGGGCGGGAGTCGCGGGCGACGTCTTTGGCGATGACGCCTTGTTTGGGTGCTTGGGTGGTGCCGGGGGTGCCGGCGATGGAGGATCCGACGGCGGGGATGATGGGGCCGGCGCCGTGGGCGGAGGAGCGTCCGATGTAGTACCAGAGTAGGGGGGTGAGGATGCCGCTGCCGTTGTTGTGGTAGTGGACTTCTTGGGGTTGGTCGGGGTTGTCTTCGTCGCCGGCGGCTTGTTGGCACAGTTCGTCGTCGACGCGTTCGTTGGTTTCGGGGTTGGTGCAGACGCGGACGTATTCTTCGTCGCCGCTGGTGTCACTGCTGGTGTCGTTGTTTTCGGGCCCGGGGACGGCTGGTGCTTGGGCTGCGGGGGGTGCTGGTGGTGGTTCTGGTGGTGGGGTGTCGGTGCCGCAGGCTACGAGTCCGCTGGTCAGAAGGGTGGCACACCCGGTTGCTGCGATGACGCTGTGTCGCGAGTAGCGCTTCATGGTTGTGGTTGCTCCTTGCGTGGTCGGGGTGGGTGGGGGTGTGTTTAGAACTGTTCGACGACCAGTGGGGTGAATTGGCAGTAGTAGTCGGTGACGGGTCCGGTGGTTTCTCTAATGCCGAATCCTACGCATTGGCCGCCGATGACCCAGGCGCCGATGACGGGTTTGTAGGTGTCGTCGGTGGTGGTGGGGTAGGTGGGGGTGGGGATGAATTCTTGGTAGACGAGGAGTTCTTGGGGGGTTTCGTCGGGTTCGCCGCCGACGAGTTTGCCGTTGTTGTAGATGGCGATGCCGTCGCCTTCGCGTCCGAAGATGGGTTTTTGGACGTAGTGGGTGAGGTTTTCGGGGGAGCCGAAGTAGGCGGGGACGAGGTTGGGGTGGCCGGGGTGGAGTTTCCAGAGGGCGGCGAGTAGCACTTTGGTGGAGAGGAACATTTTCCAGGGCGGTTCGAACCAGTTGGTGGTGTCGAAGGTGTCGATGACGGCTTGGCCGAAGTCGTCGAGGGCGATGTCTTCCCAGGGGTAGAGCTTGAAGATGTTGCGGATTTTTTCGCCGTTGTGGTCGGTGAAGTGGCCGTTTTCTTCGTCGTATCCGATGTCTTGGAGGTAGACGAAGCGGGTGTCCCATCCGGCCATGTTGGCGCAGTGTTCGATGAGGCGGGTGTTGGCTTCGTCTTCGCCGGTTTCTTCGTCGTTGACGCAGGTGATGTGGAGGACGTTGTCGATGCGGCCGTGTTTTTCTGGCATGTTTTTGAGGATTTCGTGCCAGCGGTCGATGAAGGCGTCGCCGATGCGGTTGAATTGGAGGTATCGTCCGTCGCCGTCGAAGTGGAAGAGGTAGTGGCTCATTTGGCAGACGGCGGCTTCGATGATGCCGGTGGGGGTGTCGGCGTTGTATTCGAGCAGTTTGACGTTGCCGGTGGTGTCGTCGAGGATGAGGTCGAAGCGGCCGTAGAAGTCCATTTGGCGCCCGGCGTTGGCTTTGTGCAGTTCCCAGGATTTTTTGGCCAGTTCGAAGAACTCTGGTGGCAGGCCGAGGGTGCCGAAGGCGCCGGTGGAGATGTAGTCGATGGCGTCCATGCACATGGTGTGGATAGCTTCGACTTGGGCGCGGACGTCTTCGATTTCTAGGGGTTTCATGGCGTAGACGTCGTGTTCGTTCCAGTAGTGGTCGGTGTCGTCTGGCCCGTCGAGGTCGTATACGAGGTTTTCGTCCGCAATGATCTTTTCCCAGTTGGGGCGGGTGGACAGTACGGCGAAACGGCGCATGGTGGTGGTGTTCTCCCGGGGTGTGTGGTCGGTGGGGGTGGTGCTTCCACTGTAGGGGTTTTTGGTGGGGGCGGTCGGGGTTATTGGGTTGTGTGTGCCGGTGGATGTGGGGTGGTGGTTGCTGTGAGCGAACATGGGTGGCCTGCCGTTGAAAACCTGGCACTTGCGGGGGTAGAGTGCTAACGAGGTTGGGGTAGTCCCACGCCGGTTTTGGGTGTGTGGCACTTTTTTCCCGCCGGAGCCGTTAGGTATGACGGTTGGTGAAAGCGCCCGCCGCGCGCGGTGTGGTTTTCTGCACCTGTCCAACAATGAAAAAGTGGCGTGCCCTGTGTGGGGTGCGTTGATACGTTTCTCGCAACATTTAAGGAATTTTCGTGGCAGTCAACATCAAGCCCTTGGAAGACAAGATTCTCGTTCAGATCAACGAGGCTGAGACCACCACCGCTTCTGGTCTGGTGATCCCGGATTCCGCTAAGGAAAAGCCGCAGGAGGCGACCGTTATCGCTGTGGGCGCTGGTCGTTTTGATGAGTCCGGCAACCGTATTCCGATGGACCTCAACGAGGGTGACGTCGTCATTTTCTCCAAGTACGGCGGCACTGAGATCAAGTACCAGGGCCAGGAGTACTTGATTCTTGCGCAGCGCGACATTCTCGCTGTGATTGAGAAGTAAGAAGCTTTCAAGGCCTCTTTTTACAAGCTTTCCTTCTTCACTTCTCGGCGATAGTTTGTGGGTCGGGTGTCATCGTCTTCTTCGGCGTGCGCCCGGCTTTGTCGCCATGGTCGTCCGCTGGTGGTTGTGGCCACCGGACGGGCGGTGTTTAGTTTTCTTTCGATAAACCTTTTTTCACCCATTTTTCTTTTTCAAGGGATTTTTTACTGACATGGCAAAGCTCATTGCATTCGATCAGCAGGCCCGCAAGGGTATTCAGGCCGGCGTTGATACCTTGGCTGACGCCGTCAAGGTCACCTTGGGCCCGCGTGGCCGCAACGTGGTCTTGGATAAGCCTTTCGGCGGCCCCACCGTCACCAACGATGGCGTGACCATTGCGCGCGATATTGACGTGGAGGATCCGTTTGAGAACCTTGGCGCCCAGCTGGTGAAGTCTGTGGCGATTAAGACCAACGATATTGCCGGTGATGGCACCACCACCGCGACGCTGCTTGCCCAGGCGTTGATCCATGAGGGGTTGCGTAACGTTGCTGCGGGCGCGAACCCGATCGAGTTGAACCGGGGTATCGCTGCCGGCGCTGAGAAGACCGTGGAGCTGTTGCTGGCGCGCGCCACCGAGGTGGCGTCGTCTGCGGAGATCGCGAACGTGGCGACTGTGTCCTCCCGCGATCCTGAGGTCGGCGAGATGGTGGCCGGCGCGATGGATAAGGTCGGCAAGGATGGTGTCGTCACCGTCGAGGAGTCCCAGTCGATGGAGACCACCCTGGATGTCACCGAGGGCGTGTCTTTCGATAAGGGCTTTTTGTCCCCGTACTTCATCACCGATATTGACGCCCAGAAGGCGGAGCTGGACGACTGCCTGGTGCTGCTGGTCCGCAACAAGATTTCCTCCCTGCCGGATTTTGTGCCCGCCCTGGAAAAGATCGTGGAGTCCGGCAAGCAGGTGCTGATCATCGCCGAGGACATTGAGGGCGAGCCGCTGCAGATGCTGGTGGTCAACTCCATCCGCAAGACCCTGAAGGTGGTTGCGGTGAAGTCCCCGTACTTCGGTGATCGTCGCAAGGCGTTCATGGATGACCTGGCTGTGGTCACCGGCGCCACCGTCGTCGACCCGGAGGTCGGCATCAACCTCAGCGAGGTGACCCTCGCACAGTTCGGTGGGGCGCGTCGCGTCACCGTCACCAAGGATCAGACCGTCATCGTCGATGGAGCCGGCACCGCCGAGGCAGTCCAGGCCCGCCGCGAGCAGATCCGCCGCGAAATCGACAACACCGACTCCTCCTGGGATAAGGAAAAGGCCACCGAGCGTCTCGCGAAGCTGTCCGGCGGCATCGCCGTGATCAAGGTGGGCGCGGCCACCGAGACCGAAGTTTCGGAGCGCAAGCTGCGCGTCGAAGACGCCATCAACGCCGCCAAGGCCGCCGCCGACGAAGGCGTGATCGCCGGTGGTGGTTCCGCGCTGGTGCAGATCGCCCGCGAACTCGACGAGTATGCCGAGCAGTTCGACGGCGACGCCAAGGTCGGCGTGACCGCCCTGGCTCGCGCGCTGCGCAAGCCAGCCTTCTGGATCGCCTCCAACGCCGGCCTCGACGGCGCGGTCGCCGTGTCCAAGGTGGCCGACATGGCCAACGGTGAAGGCCTCAACGCCGCCACCCTGGAATACGGCAACCTCATCGAGCAAGGCATCATCGACCCGGTCAAGGTCACCCACTCCGCCGTCGTCAATGCCACCTCCGTGGCCCGCATGGTGCTGACCACCGAGGCCTCCGTGGTGGAAAAGCCCGCCGAGCCGGAGCAGGCCGCCGACGCCGGCCATGGACACCACCACCACTAAAACCCACGCCCGCCCCGGCGGGCACCGGGTGTTCCCAGCGCCCACAAAGATCAACCCCGCGCCCAACCACCGCACCCCGGTGTGGGGCGCGGGGTTTCGCCATCACAACCGGCCAAGCCCCCACCGGCGCATGAAGCCTAAGCCCCACTGCAAGCACCAGGGGCGCACAAAAAGCCAGGAAACCACGGCTGCATAATGGCTAACCCGGCCTGCGGGCTTACACTGAAAAACAGCACAACCGCTTTCGCGACCCCGACGCGCAGTTCCAATCCTGTGCCGCAACGACGATCCAAACCCACGATGAAAGGGCCCTGCCGAAAACCACGGCAACCGCACCAGCGACACCATGACCCAGCATGACATTGACCTCAACCACCTTGTGCCGGCCGCAGCCGCCGGCGACAAGGTGGCCTGTCAGCGCATCATGGAGATCATCCACCCCCAAGTGCTGCGCTACGCGCGCACCCGCCTTTCCTCCGGCAAACACCCCACCGCAGAAGACGTCGCCCAAGAAGTCTGCCTCGCCGTCGCCCAAGCGATAGGAAACTACCGCGACCAAGGCCGCCCCTTCATGGCCTTCGTCTACGGCATCGCCTCCAACAAAGTCGCCGACGCCCACCGCTTCCAAGGCCGCGACAAAGCCTCGCCCACTGATGAGGTTCCAGAAACCTCAGAAGAACACCACACGCCCGAAGAATTCGCGCTGGTCAGCGATGGAAGTAACAGAGTGAGGGCTTTGCTCGATTCACTAAGTGATAAGGCACGCGACATCATCATCCTGAGGGTTTTCGAAGGGCGCAGTGCCGAAGAAACCGCTGCCATCGTCGGCAGCACCCCAGGCGCAGTGCGCGTAGCACAGCACCGCGCACTAGCCACCTTGAGAAAAAACTTGGAAAACCAGGAGCAGGCATGAAGCACACAAGCGACGACGGCCGCGGCCTCGTCGACGAGCGCCTGAAAGAAATCGCCGCAGACGACGCCTTTCTGGACGCACTGGCTGCCGGTACCGACCCCAGCGGCGGCACCGACCCGCTAGCCGGTCTACTGCTTGCACTCAAGCACGACATCGACCACGCTCCCATGCCCGCAGCACCCACCATCCCCGGTGCTGACACCGCCGACATCACCAACACCACCGTGATGCCGGCCATCAACACGCCCACGGCAACCCCCAAGGCCACCAGCGAACAGCCCACAGAGCCCGCACGCACCCCCGGTACTGACAACGTCATCGACCTGTCCAGCCGCCGGCGCCGCCGCGGCGGACACTTCATGTCCGGGCTCATCGGCGCAGCCGCCGCCACCCTCTTCATCGCCGGCAGTGGCGTCGCCGTTTACAACGCCACCCCCGGCAGCGCACTGTGGGGCGCCAACACCGCCATCTTCGGCGACCACGCCGCCGTCGTCGAATTGGCCACCACCCTGGATGAAGCCGACACCCGCAACAACCAAGGCGACATCGAAGGCGCCCTCGAGCTGCTCAACAAAGCCAAAGCGCTGGCCAACGAAATGAACAACCAGCCCAAAGCCCCCGCAGCGCCCGCCCCCGAACAACCCCGCGCCACCGTCACCCGCACCGAAACCGCCACCGACACCGTGACCGTGACCGCCCCGCCGCCGGAGCCGGAAAACAAAGAAACCCCCGCCCCGAGCACCGTGACCACCACCGTCACCACCACCGTGGCCCCGACACCGCAAGAAATCGACCCCGCGCTGCCGACCACCACCACCCCCACCACGTCGCTGCCCACCTCGGCGGTGCGCGTCCCCGACTTCCTGGACCCGCCCACCCGCGAACCAGAAGCCAACCCCATCGCCGCCACCACCACACCCACCACCAACCCCGACCCGGCCGCCAACATCGACGCCCGCGTCGAAAACTAGGCAGCCACCCCAAAACCCCACCACCGCGCCCCTGCAAGGACACCACACCTGCAAGGGGCGCGGTGGCATATCCACATAGGCAACACAAAACCCGCCCTCGTTGACACGCAAACGAGAAGGCGGGTTAAAAAACAGTGAGCAGGCTCAGGCCAAACGCATACCGTCGGCGTAGCCCAACAAATACTCCCACGACACATACCGGGAGGTGTCCTGATTGGGGGCGTGCTCATGGATCGGGGCAGTATCGCCCGCAATGGTGGCCTTCATGCAGTCGACCAACAGATCCCAAGAATAAAAGTGGAAATCGGAGCAATCATCACACATGAAGAAAGCCCCCAGCACGCCACGACGACTCAACACGCCACGCACCTGATTGACCACCTGCAAATCCTCGCGGGCAGCAGCGATCTCCTCATCAGTAATCGGCGGATAATCCTGCGGATCATCGTCGTCGAGCAGCTTCGCCGGGTCGTTCGGGTCGTTCGCGAAGGGGTCGAGAGGCAAATCAGGGTGGAACACGCCCATGAGTGTAACCGGGGGAGACCCCCTTTAGCTAGTGGAAAGCGACAGCAATAAGGACAAAGGAACCCATACGGGGCCCCGCCCGGCGTGGTCTTCAACACCCCCAACCGGCTCCTTGCTGGTGGGGGTAACGCTGGTGTAGGTCAGTTGCGCTGCCCTCGAGACATTCAGGCTAGGGTAGTAGCCAAACATTTCCCACCGGCCAATTTTCATCGGTCCTCATTCGGTTTTGCGCAAAGGATTCACTTTCCCTCATGACTGCTCCTCACGTTTCCACTGGCGGCGACAATCCGAACAAGGTAGCCCTCGTCGGTCTGACCTTCGATGACGTCCTGCTCCTGCCCGACGAGTCCAGCGTGATCCCCTCGGACGTGGACACGTCCAGCATGCTGACCCGCAACATCCGACTGAACATCCCGCTGATCTCCGCGGCGATGGACACCGTCACCGAAGCCCGCATGGCGATCGCCATGGCCCGCCAAGGCGGCATGGGCGTGCTGCACCGCAACTTGAGCATCGAAGACCAAGCCCAACAGGTCGAAATGGTCAAGCGCTCCGAATCCGGCATGGTCACCAACCCCGCCACCTGCACCCCCGACATGACCATCGGGGAAGTCGACGCCCTGTGCGCCCGCTACCGCATCTCCGGGCTGCCCGTCGTCGACGAAGAAGGTCGCCTCGTCGGCATCTGCACCAACCGCGACATGCGTTTCGAGCAAGACTTCAGCCGCAAAGTCTCCGAAATCATGACCCCCATGCCGCTGGTCGTCGCCGAAGAAGGCGTCTCCAAGGAAAAAGCCCTGTCGCTGCTGTCCACCAACAAGGTCGAAAAGCTGCCCATCGTCGACAAGGCCGGCAAACTGGTGGGCCTGATCACCGTCAAAGACTTCGTCAAAACTGAGCAGTACCCCAACGCCTCCAAAGACTCCTCCGGTCGCCTGCTCGTCGGCGCCGGCATCGGCACCGGCCAAGACTCCTGGAACCGCGCCGCAGCCCTCGTCGACGCAGGCGCCGACGTGCTGATCGTGGACACCGCCCACGCCCACAACAAGGGTGTGCTCGAAATGGTCTCCAAGGTCAAAAAAGAATTCGGCGACCGCGTCGACGTCATCGGCGGCAACCTGGCCACCCGCACCGCAGCCAAAGCCATGATCGAGGCCGGCGCGGACGCCATCAAGGTCGGTATCGGCCCGGGTTCCATCTGCACCACCCGCGTCGTCGCCGGCGTCGGCGCCCCCCAGATCACCGCCATCATGGAAGCCGCCGTGCCCGCTAAAGCTGCCGGCGTGCCCATCATCGCCGACGGCGGCATGCAGTTCTCCGGCGATATCGCCAAGGCTCTCGCCGCCGGTGCCTCCACCGTCATGCTCGGCTCCCTGCTCGCCGGCACCGCCGAAGCCCCCGGCGACACCGTCGTCGTCAACGGCAAGCAGTACAAGATGTACCGCGGCATGGGCTCCCTCGGTGCCATGCAAGGCCGCGGCCTGTCCGGCGAGAAGCGCAGCTTCTCCAAAGACCGCTACTTCCAGGCCGACGTGAAAAGCGAAGAAAAGCTCGTGCCGGAAGGCATCGAAGGTCGCGTTCCTTTCCGCGGCCCCATCGACGCCATCACCCACCAGCTGGTCGGTGGCCTGCGTGCGGCCATGGGCTACACCGGCTCCGCCACCGTCGAAGAACTGCACAATGCACAGTTCGTCCAAATCACCGCAGCTGGTCTGCGTGAATCCCACCCCCACGACATCCAAATGACCGTCGAGGCCCCCAACTACTACCAGCGTTAACCCGCAGTAGCAGCACACAGCCTAAACCACACCCGGCCACCCGCACCCCGCGGTGGCCGGGTGTTCTCATGCCCACCCCAGTTACCGGTAGCCCAACCACTCACCCCCAAGCACCCGGCGGCTGAAAAGACCCAAGGGGTGAAAAAGTGGGTGCACATAGCGGGCACCAACCACGCCCGACTAGAGTTGGGGACTATGCGTGAATATGTAGAACTCGGCACCGGCCGCACCGCTCGCCGCGGATGGAACCTCAGCGATATCTCCATCGTTGCCTCCCGCCGCACCCGAAGCAGCAAGGACGTCGACACCACCTGGCACATCGACGCCTACACCTTCAAGGTTCCCTTCGTGTCCCACCCGACCGATGCCCTAGCTGACCCCGAGTTCATCATCGAAATGGACCGCCTCGGTGGCATGGGCGTCATCAACGCCGAAGGCCTCTGGGGTCGCCACGCCGACCTCAACGCCGCCATCGACAGCGTCCGCGCCGCCGCCACCAACGAGGCCGGCGAATTCGACTACAACAGCGTCGCAGCCAACAAAGTCCTGCAAGAACTCCACGCCGCACCGCTGGACACCGAACTCCTCTCCGAGCGCATCGCCCAAGTACGCGCCAGCGGCGCCACCGTCGCCGTTCGCGTGTCCCCGCAACGTGCCCGCGAACTCGCCCCCATCGTCATCAAAGCCGGCGCTGAGCTGCTGTTCATCCAGGGCACCATCGTCTCTGCTGAGCACGTCGAAAACGACGGCCAGCCGCTGAACCTCAAAGAATTCGTCGGTTCCCTCGACGTCCCGGTCATCGCCGGCGGCGTTGGCGATTACTCCACCGCCATGCACCTGATGCGTTCCGGCGTGGCCGGCGTCATCGTCGGTGACGGCGAAGCCACCAACAATGTCGCACTCGGCATTGATTCCCCGATGGCAACTGCCATCGCCGATGTCGCTGCAGCCCGCCGCGACTACCTCGACGAAACCGGCGGCCGCTACGTGCACGTCATCGCCGACGGCGAGATCTTCAACTCCGGCGACGCCGTGAAAGCCATTGCCTGCGGTGCTGACGGCGTCATCCTGGGTTCCTGCCTGGCTCGCGCCAAGGAAGCCGCCGGCAAGGGCTACTTCTGGCCCTCCGTTGCCGCCCACCCGCGCTTCCCGCGTGGCATGGTCGAACCGGTGCTGCTCCCCGAAGACACCACCGAGGCCCCCAGCCTGGAGGTCGTCCTGTTCGGCCCCTCCTCTGATCCGTTGGGCACCCTGAACTTCGTGGGCGCACTCAAACGCGCCATGGCCAAATGCGGCTTCACCGAGCTCAAGCGCTTCCAGAAAGTCGACCTGACCGTCACCTTCTAACATCCACCTGATACCAAATCCCCTTCGAATCACCGCACGTGCGGTGACTCGAAGGGGATTTGACCTATGTGCTGTGGCTGGTTACTTCCAGTCGAAGGAAATCGTGTAGCCCTTTTTATCTGTCTTCAGGATGAGCGCCTCAACCTGCGCACTCAGCAGTTCTTCGGTGCGCTTCTGCGCGCGCTTCAACAAACCACCGTCGATGGCCTCCACCTCAGCATTACGCTTCGCAGAGGCCAAAAACTGCGACACATCAGAGACCTTAATTTGGTTCAACGGGTTCATCGACTGGTCATACTGTTCGATCGAATTCGGATCGATTTCCGAGTTGGTCACCGCGACTTTCGGCGCCGCAATGGTAATAGTGCGACTCGAATCATCAATCGTGACGTGAACGTCCTCCATGTTCGGCAGGCCGGCCTTCACGCTGCCGCTATAGACGATGATGAAAGAGTTGCCGGTGAACGGAACCTTCTGGCCCATCAAGTGATAACCATCCTTGTTGTGCTTACCGACGCGCGTGAAGGTGTACTCCTCCGTCGACAACTCAGCGATGTCTTGGAAAGAATTCTCAATCGTGGTCGACGTGATCGTCGCCCCGGGCTTATCCCACATTTTGTAGCCTGCAAGCCCCACCAAACCAAGCACCAAAGCTAAAACAACCAGAGTGGTTAGCACGCCAACCGCGAGCCAAGAAAGACGTTTACGCATGCCAAACAGTGTAGTGTTTGCCTGCGAAAACTCCGATTCCACCAAGCAGCGCCCTCGAAGCGCTAAGCCCCAGCCAACCCTTCAACCAACTTCCGGGCATGCCCACTCATGTCATCTGCATGCTCCAGGTAGGCAGTCACCACCGCCTCCTTATCGGCAATCTCATCGTTATCCGCCAGGAAATCCCGCACAATCTCCTCAGTAACCTCGGGATGGTACTGCACCCCCACAGCCCGCCCGGCGCGCACGACCTGCGGGTACTTCTCACTGCTGTCTAGTACCTGCGCTTGCGGTGGGATCTTGGTGACTGCGTCTTCGTGGTCTTCGTAAACCACCATGCCGCTTGCTAGGCGGGTAGGTCCGTATTCTGCGCCGTCTGTTGCGGGGCTAGTGACTTGGCCGCCTAAGGCTACGCACATTAGCTGCATTCCTAGGCAGACGCCCAGGTAGGGCACATCTGTGGCGACGCAGGTGCGAATGAGCTCTTTAGTTGCCGGTAACCACGGCCACCGCTGGTCGGCGTAGGCGTTTGCCCGACCGCCTAGCACCACCACGGCAGTATGTGCGCGGGCGGTGGGATCTTCCCGCAGCGTGCGCTCCAACTGGGTGATTGCTTCCGCACCACCATCAGACCACGCTTCGATCACCGTGGCGTGGGCACCAATATCCCTTGCGTGCATCATTAACGTGCCCGGGGGAATGTCAGATTCGTGCTGGATGAAAACCACTGTGCGCATAGTCGCCATCCTAAAGAAAACCCGTGCATGCATTGGCGAAAACTCACCCTCGTGCAGCACCCACCATCACTCAACCCCCAGAAATTGGGGCAGCGCCACATCTTCCTTTCTCTGCCCGCGGGGAGAAAAATAAGTCCCTAGAAAGCATTTTTGTCGATTCAAGTTCACACACCTGGGGTGCGGTCGAACTGCAACATCAAGGACGGTGTCTTCATATATGCGTACTCGCAAAACTGTGCTGCTCTCTGGGGTGCTGGTGTGCACGACAGCACTTAGTGGTTGCGATCTTTTGAGCTCCCTTTCTGCGGTAGCTCCCGGGGTTGCGGAAGCAGTTCGCCCGGCCACCACTGCGCCTGGTGGGAACAATCAGGCCGCCACTCGCACTATTGCGTTGGGTGATAATCATCCCGATATGGATTACACCGAAGATGGTGGCGCCTGTATTGGTAATGGTTCTGCTGGTTTTGGGCCGGCGGAGGTGTGGGAGGATCGCGAGAACCGCTTCTCGGTGTATGCCAATGGTTATGCGCGTTTTTTGGATTCCGACAACCTGGGTTGCAAAACGATGCGCTGGCCCGCGGTCACTCCGATTACTAGCGCAGCGTTGAAGGAAATCTACGGTGAACCGGCCCGGGTTGCCGATGGTGGTTCCACCCAGTTCTATCACCTGGATGATGCCGAGCAGCCTTGGTTGCAGGTCACTTTTGATGGCAATGGGCAGTTGCGAACTGTGTCTTTGGCGGCCCCGCCAGCTGGCGCGGCTACGCCATCTGCCCCCAATCATGGGAGCACGTCCGGGCTGCGGGTGGTGACCTCCGATCCGGTGCCTTCCAGTGGCTGGTGGGCTTGGGAAACCAACGGCGCTAGCACCTATGGTGATTACGCTTTCTTCCACTCCATGCCTAAGGGCGATGGCTCAGGTTATCTAGAGGCTCGCAATGTGTTCACCAAGCAGAAGCTGTGGATTCCGATGCCGAATACTAGCCCGTGGGAAAACGATGGGCTGCGCAAAGCTTTGGATTTGTATGGCCAGCCTGCTTTGCGCCGGGGTGATCGCTATTGGTGGCCCACCAGCACGCCGGGTGTTGTGCTGCTGGTGGTGTTTTCCGGTGGCAGCTGGAAACATCAGTACATCGTGAATTCTGTGGGTGATGAGGCCCAGTCTCAGGCAATTTCCGATGCTTATGGGTGGGCTTTGACCTGGGATGGGTTCGGGCCGTTCCGCTTCGGCGAAGGGCCGGACAAGTGGAAGGCTTTGGGCGCGAAATATCGTGGTGCCTTTAGCTTTAGCGGCAGCAACCCGGTCGATATCTATGAGAAAGATGGCGTTTATGGCTCTTTCCGCAATGGCCGGCTGGTGGCGTTGACTATTCAGCCACTGTTTCTTCGCAAGATCAGCCTCATGGGCACTTCCGCCGACATCACCTCGTCTGAGCAGGAATTGTTGCGTAACTTCCCGCAGGGCTCGGTGTTTTTCTCCGGTGCTGATGGGGAGCAGCATTTCATCACGCCTGGCCCTCATGGCCGTTTCTTGGGGGTTGCGACGGGGTCGCACATGGTGCGCGTGGGCTCTGAAGAGTATGCGAAGTTTTATGAGACCTACGAGTAGAAACCGTTGAAGTTTGCGCTCGCTGTAGTGTTTCGGGCTATTGCGACGCGTTGGCGGTAGGTGTTATTCCTGCTGTCGGCAAGGCCGCCTTCTTTTGCAGGTGGCCTTGTTTGGGTTGCGGGTCGTTTGCTGCTTGCTTGTGCGCGGGGGTAGGGCGTAGGGCGTTGTTGTTGCGGGTATGCCCCATGTTTTGTGTGCGGTAGTCTATGGGGCGTGACTGAAAACGCAACCGCAAACCACAAGCCCGTCCTGGTGGTCGATTTCGGCGCGCAGTATGCGCAGCTGATCGCCCGCCGTGTGCGTGAGGCGAAAATGTACTCCGAGGTCGTTCCCCACACCGCCACGGTGGAGGAGATCAAGGCCAAAAACCCGGCAGCGCTGGTGCTGTCCGGCGGCCCGTCCAGTGTTTATGCTGATGGCGCCCCGAAGTTGGATCCGGCACTGCTGGAGTTGGGGGTTCCTGTCTTCGGTATTTGTTATGGCTTCCAGGCCATGACCCACGCGCTGGGTGGCGAGGTTGCCAACACCGGTAACCGCGAGTACGGCCGCACGGACATGCATGTCGATGGGGGTGTGCTGCACAACGGTCTCGAGGAGACCCACCAGGTGTGGATGAGCCACGGCGATGCGGTGCACGCTGCTCCTGAAGGCTTTACGGTGACCGCCCACTCGGCTGGTGCCCCGGTGGCCGCGTTCGAGTGCCAGGCGAAGCGCATGGCTGGCGTGCAGTATCACCCTGAGGTGTTGCACTCCCCGCACGGCCAGGAGGTGCTGGTGCGCTTCCTGACGGAGATTGCTGGCCTGGAGCAGAACTGGACTGCGGCCAATATTGCCGAGGAGCTTATCGAGGCTGTGCGCGCCCAGGTCGGCGAGAATGGTCGCGCGATTTGTGGCCTGTCCGGTGGTGTTGATTCCGCGGTTGCGGCCGCCCTGGTGCAGCGCGCCATTGGCGATCGTTTGACCTGTGTGTTCGTCGATCATGGTCTGCTGCGTGCCGGCGAGCGTGAGCAGGTCCAAAACGACTTTGTTGCTGCAACTGGCGCGAAGCTGGTCACCGTGGATGAGCGTGAGGCTTTCCTGTCGAAGCTGGCTGGTGTGACCGAGCCGGAGGCGAAGCGTAAGGCTATCGGCGCGGAGTTTATCCGTTCCTTCGAGCGTGCGGTTGCTGGTGTCCTGGAGGACGCCCCTGAGGGCTCGAGCGTTGATTTCTTGGTGCAGGGCACCCTGTACCCGGATGTGGTGGAGTCCGGTGGTGGCACCGGCACCGCCAACATTAAGTCCCACCACAACGTCGGTGGTTTGCCGGACGATGTGGAATTCGAGCTTGTTGAGCCGCTGCGTTTGCTGTTTAAGGACGAGGTGCGTGCGGTTGGTCGCGAGCTTGGTTTGCCGGAAGAGATCGTGAACCGTCAGCCTTTCCCGGGCCCCGGTTTGGGTATCCGCATCATTGGTGAGGTCACCGAGGATCGCCTGGAGACTCTGCGCGCCGCTGACTTGATTGCTCGCACGGAGCTGACCAATGCTGGCCTGGATGCTGAGATTTGGCAGTGCCCGGTTGTGCTGTTGGCGGATGTGCGTTCCGTGGGCGTGCAGGGCGATGGCCGTACTTACGGCCACCCGATTGTGTTGCGCCCGGTGTCCAGTGAGGATGCGATGACTGCTGACTGGACTCGTATTCCATATGACGTGTTGGAGAAGATCTCCACCCGCATTACCAATGAGGTCGCGGATGTTAACCGTGTCGTGTTGGACTGCACCTCCAAGCCGCCGGGAACCATCGAGTGGGAGTAAAGACTCCCCGCCGTGTAGGTGATTCGGCTGCCGTGACACCGACTGTGGTGTCGGTAGGCCGGTGATAGCCAAAACCCGCCCCGTTGTTCTACGGGGCGGGTTTTCGCTGTTGCGGGTGGGTTTGTGGGGGCTAGCGGGCAGCGGCTGGTTCGGCGGCGGGGGCTGCTTCACTAGCTGTTGGAGAGCTGGGTGCGGTGTTGTCCTTGGTGACGGTGACTGTCACGGTTTCTTTCGCCTCGCTTGTGTTGGGGGCAGTCACTGCGTGGTGGTAGCTGAATTCCATCTCGTTGGAGATTTGTGCGTGCGCGTCGGTGATGTCGATGACGCCTTTGGTGAGGGTGGTTTTCATGGTGAGCACCTCTCCGGGGGCACCGGCGTTGTAGTAGCGGGTTTCGCAGGGCTCGCTGCTTTTGACGATGGTGCAGGTGACGATGGTCGGCACCGCGGCGGGCACATCGATGGTGAGCACCCCGGCTTTCATGGTGATTGGCAGGGTGACCGGTTCGGTCAGCGGGCTGAGTTCTGTTGCATCGACTTCGAGGGTGCCGTTGACGAAGGTGATGGGGTGTTCTGCGGCTTCGGTGGCGGTGAGCTCATCGATGCTCATGTGGTCATCGCCGTTGGTTTCGTAGTCTGCCCAATATGCGTCGCTGGGGGCACTGTCCCAGGTCACTCGCTCGTCGAAAGCGGGGTTGTTGCCCATCCACAATCCGAGGGCGAAAACCGTGAAGGTCAGCCCGATGACTGCGATGGCGGCGAATAGGGCTTCCCGGAATCGGGCGTAACAGACCAGGGTGAGGGCGAGTCCGGTCAGCGCTACGCCTAGGCCGACGAGGCCGGCGATTGCCCAGCTGGGGGCTTCGTATCCGGTGGTATTCGACATGAGGCCGTAGACGATTGCCACGGAGAGTGCGGCCGCCGCGAGGGAGGCAACGAGGATGAACCAGCCGAACACTTTCAGCAGGGTCGTGGCCGCGGTGGACGTGGTGGGAACCCCCGCGGGGTAGGGGTTGGCGTCGGCGGTGATGGCGGGGTAGCTGACGGGGCTGTCCGTGGGGGATGGTTCCGTGGGCGGCGAGGAAGTGTCCGTGCTGTCGTCGGAGACCGCGGACAGTTCGAGGGTTTCCTGGGTGTGTGTGGCGGTGTTGTCCTCGTGGGGGTTGGGGGTGTTGTCCGGGCCAGGCTTGTTGCTGTCAGTCATGGGGGTTCCGTCGTGGTTGAGGAGGGAGTTGCTGTTGTCGTCCGCCTGCGCAGTTGAGGACCCAGGGGTTGCCAGGCCGCTAGCGGAGGCGGTGAGTGCTGCGGAGGCGGCTGAATTGCTGTGGGTGGCGTCCCAGAGGTTTGCGGCAAAAAGGGGCCGCATAGCTTCCGGGATGGCGGGGTGAAGTAAATAGAACACCGCCCACGACAGCAGCAGGAGCAGCATGCCGCCGAGGAATCCGCCCCCAATGGCAGGCGAGGTGGTGCCGATGGAGACAATGCTGCCGAACACCACCCAGATGCCGATGATGAGGCCGAGGAGAACGCCGGTGGATTTGTCGTTGGTTTCTTCCGGGGTGCGCGGGGTGCGGGTCAGCATGCCGGCGGGGCTTGTGTCGCTGCCCCAGCGGGGCATGAGGAACCAGGCGAGAATGTAGCCGAGGATGCCGGTGCCGAAGAACGCGGAGACAACAAACAGGACACGCACGATGGTGGGGTCGATGAAGTAGCGCACCCCGATGCCTTCGCACACGCCGGCGAGTTTGGTGCCGGTGTGCGGGGTGCGGGGAATACGGCGCGGCAGGGTTTGCCACATGTGCGCCGTCGACGGCACCGCCGGGTGTTCGCTGGCGTGGCTTTCGCGGCGCGGCGGTGGGGGCACAACCCCCGTGCTGGGGGTGCTGTCGCCGGGCGTGGGTGTGGCGGGAGTGTTCATGTTTCTAGTGTGCTGTGCGGGCGGGGTGAAACACATCGGGGTTTGCCCCGATTTTTGAAAAATCAGGGTGCTTAAAGACGCTATGGGCTGGATTGTTGTTCCGGCTTGCGGGCAAGATGGGGGCATGACAGCACCCCGCCTTCCGGAAGATCACCCGCGCGACACCACGGGATTCCCCTCAGCCGACCCCGTGGTGCGTGGGGATGATGCTGCGCGTAGCGCTTCCGCCCTGGTGGCGGCGTACCCACCGGGCGGTGGCGCGCCGGGGGCGGCGAATGTGCTTTCGCGGCCGTATCCGCGGTTTGTGCGTCCCCGTTCCGGGCGGGCGGTGGCTGGTGTGGCGGCTGGGTTGAGTGCCCAGTTTTCCATCAACGTGGCCATTGTGCGGGTGGCGTTTTTGGTGCTGGTTGCTTTAGGCGGCATGGGGGTGGGCGTGTACGCCCTGTTGTGGGTGTCGAGCCCATCGGTGGTGGGCAGTGTGCGCCCGTATCCGATGACGGCGCCGTTTGTGGGGCGGCGGGAGCTGCCGCCGGTGGATTCCTCTCACACCGGCGCTGCTGTGGAGGATGCTGCTGGGGGCGTGCCGCCGGAACGGTCCCGGTGGTGGACGGTGGTTGCTTTGGGGGCGGGCGCGGTGAGCGTGGTGGGGTTGTCCTCTGCAACGAGCCTGGCGGCATCTGTGCTGTTGCCGTTTGTGATTGTGGGGGCCGGCGCGGTGCTGGCGTGGCAGGCCTATGACCGGGGTGCGGAAGGGATCAATTCTCGGACCTCGGTGATGTTTATGGGCGGCGGTGCCGCCCTGGTGCTGATCGGCATCGTCATTGTGGTGCTGAACTGGGAAAACCAGAAGGCGTTGGTGTCGTCGATTTTGGCGGTGTTTGTCACCTTGATGGGTGTGGTGGGCTTGGGGTTGCCGCTGTGGTTGCGGCTGTGGGACAGCTTGCTGGGGGAGCGTTTGGCGCGCGCCCAGGAAGCACAGCGGGCCGAAATCGCGGCGCGGTTGCATGATTCGGTGCTGCAGACCCTGGCGCTGATTCAGCAGCGCAGTGATGATTCGGCGGCGGTGGCCCGGCTGGCGCGCGGGCAGGAGCGGCAGTTGCGTGCCTGGTTGTTTGATGAGCCGGCGCAGGCGGATTCTTTGTTTGTGTCCTTGGCGGATGCTGCCGGTGATGTGGAGGATTTGTATGGGATTCGCGTCAATGTGGTCACGGTGGGTGACGATGTGCCACCGCAGGCGAAGGTGGAGGCGCTCACCGGGGCGGCGCGGGAGAGTCTGGTGAATGTGGCCAAGCACGCGGGGGTGGATAAGGCGGATTTGTTTGTGGAGAATTTTGGCGGCCAGGTGGAGATCTTTATTCGGGATCGGGGCGCGGGTTTTGATGTGGATGCGGTGCCGGAGGATCGGCATGGGGTGGCGCAGTCGATTCGGCAGCGGGTGGAGTCTGTTGGTGGTGGGGTGCGGATTACTTCCGCGCCGGGGCGGGGCTGTGAGGTGGAGTTGACCTGTTCTGTGTGAGGGGTGTTTTTCGAGGTTTGGGTCGTGGTGGGGTGTCTGTGGTGGTGGGGAGGTGGCATGATCGGTGGTTATGACGCGCGTAATGATTGTTGATGATCACTCCATGTTTCGGGCTGGGGTTCGCTCTGAGCTGGCTAAGTTTTCTGATGCTGTGGAGGTGGTGGGGGAGGCCGGCACGGTAGCTGAGGCGGTGGCTGGCATTGTGGATGCGGCTCCTGATGTGGTGCTGCTGGATGTGCACATGCCTGACGGGGGTGGATTGCAGGTGTTGCGGGAGTCCTTGGCGCGCCCGGAGGTTGCTGCGCGGACGCGGTTTTTGGCGTTGAGTGTCTCTGATGCGGCGCAGGATGTGATTGCGATTATTCGTGCTGGTGCGCGGGGGTATGTGACGAAGACGATCGCCAGTGATGAGTTGGTGGATGCGGTGCGTCGGGTGGCTGAGGGGGATGCGGTGTTTTCGCCGCGTTTGGCGGGGTTTGTGTTGGATGCGTTTTCGCGTCCTGATGCGTCGGTGGCAGCGCCTGCGCCGGGTCAGGTGCAGGAGGCTGAGGCTGAGGCTGGGACTGAGGCTGAGGAGCCTGAGGGTGGGGTGAATCCGGATGTGTTGACGCGGCGTGAGCGGGAGGTGTTGCGGTTGTTGGCGCGGGGCTACACCTATAAGGAGATTGCGTCGGAGTTGTTTATTTCGATCAAGACGGTGGAGACGCACGCGTCGAATATTTTGCGTAAGACGCAGACGTCGAATAGGTATGCGTTGTCGCGGTGGGCGAGCGCCCACGATTTGGATTAGTGCGGGGTGCGCGCTGGCATCGGGGTGGGGTGTCGGCGCGCTGGGGGTGGGGGTGTGCTGGGGCGTTGCTGTGGTGTGGGGGCAGGGGTTAGCATGAACGCATGACGGGAACAGGTGTTCGAAAATTGGCGGCCATTGATTGTGGTGATGGCGCTAAGTTGTCGAACATGGTTGCGCAAGAAAAGTTGGCTGTGTTGGCGGAGCTGCGGCGAAAGGCTGCGGATTCCGGCGCGGATTTGGTGAGCGCGAGCAGTTTGCCTTCTGCTGCAGCGATGGGGGTTTCTGCCGGGGTGGGGCGGGAGCCTTTGCGCGTGGTGCCGGGTTCTGTGCGGCCGGAAGCTGTGGTGGCTGATGGTGCGCGGGAAAATGCGCTCGCCGCGGTTTCCGACGGCGGCTTTCTGGGCGGGGATGAAAAGTCTGTGCGATCCGGTAGTGGGGTGGGTGCTGCGGGGGTGCGGCAGGACGTGGTGCCGTTGGGTGGCGCAGTGGGGGGATTGTTGCCGGGTGGGGGTTTGCCGCGTCGCGCGGTCAGCCACGTGTCGGCGTCTTCGGTGTGGTTGGCGGATGTGTTGGCGCAGTGCACGGCCGCGGGATTGTTTGTGGCGGTGGTGGGGTGGCCTGATTTTGTGTACGCCCAGGTCGCCGACGAGGGGGATTTGTCGCGGGTGATTGTTGTGCCGGATGCGGGTAAGGATCCTTTGCACACGGTGGGGGTGTTGGCTGAGGGGGTGGATGTGGTGCTGTTTCGTTCGGCGCGTTCCTGGCAGATCAGTCCGACGCGGGTGCGCCCATTGTTGTCGCGGGTGCGGTCGGGGGTGGCGGCGGTGTTGTTTAGTGGCGCCACGGTTCCCTCCCCGGCGGTGTCGTTGGATGCGCGGGTCAGTGGTTTTCATGGTGCGGGCCGTGGGGTGGGGCGGATTCGTGGAGTCAGTGTGAGCGTGCAGGTGCGGGCCAAAGGGCAGCCACCGCGGGTGGCCACTGTCGATATTGGTCATTGTGCGCAGCAGCCGGCAGCGGCTGCCGCTGGGTTGCGGGTTATTGCCGGTTAGGAAAACACGGTGGAGGACACGCGGGCTTGTACAGGCTTGTACGGGCTTGTATGGGCTTGCGTGGTTGTTGTGCAGGAGGTGTGTGAGTGATGCGGGTGGTTGCGTTGTGGTACCCGGATTGGCCGGCCCATGCCGCGCGCCTGGAGGCGGCAGCCCAGGCAGAAAAACACGGCGCGGCACCGCGGGTGGGGCATTTTTCGCCGGTGGCGATTGTGCACAACAACCGGGTGTTGGTGGCCAATGCTGCTGCGCGACGGCAGGGAGTGCGACGCGACATGCGGGGACGTCATGCATTGAGCGTGTGCCCCGAGTTGGTGCTTTTTGACCACGATGAGCAGCGCGATGCGCGCCTGTTTGATCCCATTGTGCAGGGACTGGATGAGGTCGCCGCCAGTGTGGAAATCGTGCGCCCCGGGTTGGCGGTGGTGGCGTGGGATCCGCTGGTGAAGTTTTATGGCGGCGAAAAACGGGCGATGATGCGGCTGACGGACGCGGCCAGCGTGCCGGGGGTGGACACGTGCGTGGGGGTGGCCCCCGAGATTCCCACCGCGATGCTGGCAGCCCGCTACCAGCACATCATTGCGCCAGATGAGGATAGTCGCGAGTTTTTGGCCCCCATTCCCCTGGGCTTGGTGTGCGCGGAGCAGGCATTGCAGTGCGACCCGGAGGTAGTGGACGCGCTCATCGCTGTCGGAGTGCGCACCTTGGGGGACGTGGCGGAGCTGCCCGCGAAAGCCGTGGCCACCCGTTTCGGGGCGGCCGGCATGCACATTGTTCGGATCGCGTGCGCCCGCGATGGGCGCAAAGTGGCACCGGCGCTGCCCGAACCAGAGCGGGTGGTGCGGGTCGAACCACCCGAGCCTTTCTCCCGCGTCGACGAGGCTGCCTTTTGTGCCCGCACCGTTGGCGACCGGTTAGCCCGCGCGCTGCGCAGCAGGGGGCTGGTGTGCCAAAGACTGAGCATTGCGGTGGAATTTTTCGATCCCAACAGCGGGGTGCGCCAGTGGCTGACCCGCTCGTGGCATACCCGCGCGGCCGTAGACGAACGCATGATCGCGGAGCGGGTGCGCTGGCAACTGGACGCTTGGCTCAGCGGCGGCGGCCGGGGATTGGTCACCGCAGTGGAGGTTGACCCCGTTGAGTGCGTCGTTGCCGACGACGGGGTGCTGTGGGATGAAGGCTCCGCCAAAGCTGAAGCCGCCCGGGATGTGGCTATTCGCCTGCAGGCGCAGCTTGGGGTGGATAAGGTGCTTCAGCCCGTAGCTACCGGCGGGCGCAGCCCCCTAGAACGTATCGATTTGATTCCCTACGGGGACCAGCCGGACTCCCTCACCGTTGGGGGATGGTCCGGGGTGCTGCCGGGGCCACATCCGGCGCGCCGGGGTGGTGGCCCCAGTCATCCGGCGGCGCGGATTGCGGTGCTTGATGCGCAAGGTAACCCGGTGCGGGTGGAGCGTGATGTGGTGTTGTCGGCGCCGCCGGTGGCGGTGGCCTGGGGGCAGAGCCGCTGCGAGGTGACTGGCTGGGCGGGGCCGTGGCCGGTGGAGGAGGCTTGGTGGGAGCCTGAGCGTTGCGATGGTGCGGCCGCGGTGCCGGCCGAGGTGCCTGCCGGGGCGAGCCGGGTGGTGGTGCATGACGCGGCGCGGGCGACTGCCAGCGCCGGCTGTGCACCCGACCTGGGGGGCGCGCTTGCCCGGGAGGTGCGTGGCGCGCGGTGTGCTCGCCTGCAGGTGGTGGGGCGCGATGAGCAGGGCGCGCCGCGGGCGTGGCTGTTGGTGTGGTGGCGACAGCGGTGGCGGGTGGAGGCGACCTACGACTAGCCGGCTACCGACCAGCCTTGCTGGCCGGCCAGTTTAAAAAAGGTGGGGGGGTTAGCCCTCTTGGGAGATGTCGATCACCAGGCGGGTGGGGTTGGTGAGGACCTGCACGGAATAGGGGTGCTGGCCGCCGTTGAGCCCGATGATGAATTGGCTGCGCCCTTCGAAGGTGCCGCCGCTGGTGACTTGCGCGACGATGGGGCCGGGGCCGTCAACAGGAGCCAGGTTGGGTTCTTTGATGCCCGCCTCGAAGGGGTAGGCGGTGCCATCGATGCCGACGTCGAGGAAGGTGTCGCCGGCAGTTTTGAGCGGCAGGCCCGAGGCCTGTTGGGTAGGAGCGTCAACGTAGTCGATGAACCAGCCGGGCTGGCCTTGGCCGGAAAGATCGAAAACAACCCGGTCGAAGCCCTGGTGGGTGCCGAGGCGAACCCCAGTGACCACGAGGTTGCTGGGAGCTTCCGGCCGCAGCGTTTTCATTTCCTTATTGGCGTTTCCCAAGGGGGTGAGGCCGGCGTCGGCGCTGGGGCGGGTGGTGGCGGTGCTGGCCATGGTGGAGGTGTCGCTGGTGGCGGCAATCGACTTCGGTTCCGCCGCGGTCGTGCTGGTGGAGGCGGTGTCGGTGGCGCTGCATGCGACGAGGCTGCCGGCTGCGGCAAGCGCGAGGATGCTCAAGGTGGCTTGTCGGGCTGTGCTGGCGTGGGTAGTCATGGTGTTGACCCTAGCGAACAACGTGACTGGTGGGACTATTGGTGCGCGAAGTTTCGCGTTTGGTTGCGACATTGTTACGCAATGTTCGATAGTTTGACCCTCATGTTCGAATGGGTTTAGTGGCTAGTGAGGGCGGGAAAAGTGCCCGAATTCTCCGCCGTTACTGCTCGTGGGGGAGGCGGACGCGGTAATCTGCAACCATGTCTAGCGAAACTCCCGCACCCGCATCCGCTACAACCGAGCCCTCGCAGCCCGCGCGGCCCGTGAAGTGTTCGACGCAGCAACTTGAGACCCTGCCCGGCACGGCCAAGGCGGGGTCAAAGTATGTGGTGCTGGAGTATCTGCACGGGTGGGGGCGCGATGTCTTAGACGATGATGTTTTTGGCCCGGAGTTGGCGGCAAAGATGCGAGCCCATCTCAAGGCGCATGGCGCTGGCCTGCAATTGGTGCGCAAGCCGGGGCGTGCGGGGCAGCACCGTCAAGAGCGCTACCTCTATGTGGCTTTTACGGGTGATGGGGAAACCCCGCCGGCGATGCGACGCCTGAAGGTGTCCGGCCCGGAGGATGTGCTGTCGGTCGACTTGTCGAGCCCCGATACGGTCGGCGGTGAAGATGTAACGCACCCGTTGTTGTTGGTATGCACGCACGGCAAGCGTGACATGTGCTGTGCGCTGCGGGGTCGTCCCCTGGCTGCTAGCCTGCAGGCCTGTTTCTATGGCGATGAGGTGTGGGAGTCTTCCCACACCAAGGGCCACCGCTTTGCGCCTTCGTTGATTTTGCTGCCGTGGGGCTACTCCTTTGGCCGCATGAATAGCTCCGCGGCCTTGGACATGCTCAAAGCTGCCTCGCGCGGGGAGATGTTCGTGCCCGGCAACCGGGGAAGGGGCTGTTTTGATCGTCCCGGGCAGGTGGCGGAGATCGCGGTCGCTAACGAGCTTTTCTTGGCGGGGGAGTGTCCGGGCATTGGGGTGTTGGCGGTGCGTGCGGATGTCGATCCCGCGCCCGCCGTCGGACAGCTGGGGGACAACGAGCAGCTTCGGCGGGTGATCCACCCGGATGGTAGGTCCTGGGATGTGGTGATTTCCGCCGCGGATACCGAGCCGGTGGCCGCATCGTGTGGGGCGCAACCAAAGCCGCAGGTGATGTACTCCGCACAGCGCATTGTTGCGGTGGACGCCTAGCGGCAAACGGTGTTGGGGGCTTGAGGCTGGGGCTTGGGGGCGCCCCGGCTGTTTTGGGTGCGAGTCCCGGGTGTGCTCTGTGTAAGTTTCGGGGGGCGATCGGGCTGGGGCTGGGCAGTGTGTGGGAGCGCGGTGTTGGGGGCTGATGTGCGGAGGTCGTGGCGGGGCGTGATTGGGGTCGGGGTGGGTGGCGTGTGCGCGGTGGGGCTGCACATGTTCAGCCCCACTTGGGGGTGATTTTTCGCTTCTATATTTCTCTCAGGAAACTATTAGCTGCGGGTGATTTCCTGGGGTTTTGTGCTGAAAATGAAATGTCCGTCACACTATTTGACCTGCGATTATCGCAAACGAATGTGATGAGCAGCTAGAAATTTTTTCCTATAGGTCATACCATGCCGAAAGCTACATCTTGTATCACTTCTCCTACATTCACTTCGTGCAGGCTCACAGTAGTTAGTCATGTGTTCGGGTGAGTAAGTCAGGTGGCCCGGCGCGCGTGCGGGGGCGCAGCGTTGCGCAGTGTTGTGGCGTTTCACTCTTTCTTCATTCTTCGCAGGAAGGCCCAGTCGTATGACTCTTTCGACGATGCTGCCCACCCGGACAACAAACGGCGTTGCGCAGCCCGAGCACCAATCCCGTTTCGATCATCCCGCGATGGGATGGGCGGCTGTGTGGCTGGGGGTGTTGGCTGCGTGCGGTTTGTGGCGCGTGGCGCTCGGCGAGGAGGGCGGTGGCCCCGCCGCCACCTGGCCGCGCATCGTCGGTGGCATGGCTGCCGCCTCGCTGGTTTTTGCCTTGTTGTGGGTGATTGGCCGGGCAGCATCGCCGGGTGCTGCGCTGGCGCGGGTGGCGGCCAACCTGGCGCCTACGGCCCTGTTGATGTCGGTGTTCCCGCTGATCGCCGGGGAGTTTTCCGCCAGCATGCTGGGTGCGACGCCCGCGCTGGTGGTGGTGCTGGCGGTGTCGGTGTCGGTGCCGTGGGTGTGCGGCATTGTGGCTGCCCCGTTTTATCCGGCGCTTAGCGAGGTATCTCGCGCGGAGCCGACCGCATTTGCTGCGGCGTTTATGCGGGTGTGGCCGCCGCTGGTGCTGTGGTCGGCTGTGCCGGTGGTGTTTTTCACGACCGTGTGCACCGTGCTGATCGGCTGGGATGGTCGCGCGGCCGCGTTTTTTGCGGCGGGCTTGGCCACCAACGTGCTGCTGGCGCAGGCGCTGATTGTGATTCAGGAATTGCGGATGGTGGGTACCCAGGTGGCGGCCTGGGCGGCCTATGCGGCGGCGTTGTACGCGGCGCCGCAGCTGTGGTGGCTGGCACCGCTGGCCGGTGTGGTGGTCTGCTTGTGGCGGGTTCGCGCCAGCCTTGGCGCGGTGCGTTCCGTGGTGGTGCTGAACTCCAAGCAGGTGTTGCCGCACATGCGCGATGGGGCTTTGGCGTCCTCGGTGTTGTGGCTGGATAAGTTTTTGTTGATTGCGCTGCTGTGGGATCGGGTGGATGTGTACACGGTGTATGTGGCGCTGATCCCGATGGTGGTTGCACAGTCTTTGTACTTCGGCCGCCTCTACGACAGCTTCCACACCTACACGCAGCGTTTGTCCCGGCTGGTGGCGACCTGCCCCGCGGCAGAGCTGAACACGAAGGTGCGGGCTACCTGCCGCCGCATCGAGTATGTGGTGCTGGTGCCGGTGGCCCTGGGCGTGCTGGGGGCGGTGGGCATTGTGGGCCTGGCCCCGGTGTTGGGGCTGAAAATGGCTGGCGCGTTGGGGTTTGTGGTGGCAGCCCCGCTGGCATTCTTGTGCCTGTCGTTGGCTTGCTTCCAGCTCAACCAGCTCGGCGGCGGCGATGACACGCGACTGTTGTGCGCGGCCCACGGGGCGGCGACCGTGTTGGCGCTGGTCTTCTTGCCGCTGGCGGGGGCCTATGTGGCGCTGATCGTTATTGATGGGGTGCTGGCGACCATCGCGATTGCGCGGGTGCGTCGCCGGGTGTGCTCCGCTGCTTTTGAGCTGTTCTGGAAGGAGGCTGTCGCATGGTAGCCACTGAAACCCTATCCGCTAAGTGCGTGCCGGCCCCGGGCGCCCGGGCCTATACCCGCCTGCCGGGCGACAACACGCCTCTCGTCGCGGTGGATGTTGCCATTGTGATGGAGTCGACCTACCCGTTTTTGAAAGGCGGGGTCTCCGCGGTGGTTCACGACATCGTCACCCACAACCCGGAGCTGTCCTTCGGCATCATTCACATCGCCTGGGATTCATCCGCCCCCAGCGAGGACCTGTACGACATGCCGGCGAATGTGCGCTGGGTGGACGTGACCTACCTGTCCCTGGAGGAAAACCGTCAGGCGTTTTCGGCGGCGGTGCTGGAGCCGCCGGCGGGAATGGATGTGGTCAGCGCCGCAGAATTAGCGGAGGCGTTGGCTGCCTGTGGCGAGGAGCGGGTGGAGCCGCTGTGGGAGATCTACCGCACCGCCGCCAACCCGTTGACGGCGACCCGCACCGTGTGGCCGGTGCTGGGCACCGAGGAGTTCATGCAGCTGGCATTGCAGATCGTCGGTGACGATCGCGAGGTGACTGTGGGGGAGCTGTTCTGGGCGGTGCGCGATCTGTTTTCCTTGGCGTTTAGTTTGTGCTCCCGGGTGTACCCGACGGCGAGTGTCTACCACGCCCACACCACCGGCTACGCCAGCTTCGTGGCGGCAGCCGCGGCCGAACAAAACCAGGGTTCCTTCCTCTTGACCGAACACAATCTGTATGTGCGCGACACGGTAAACACCTTGATCGACCGGCGAATGGACCTGCCGGTGACCCTAAACTCGCCGGAAGAGCTGTCGCGCACGGCGATCGAGAAACTATGGATCAGGTGGTGGACCGACATGGGTGCCTTCCTGTACCCCTCGGCCGACCACATCACCTACCTGTACCCGGCGGCCATTGAGGAGGCGAAAGCTTTGGGCGGGGACCCCACCAAGTCTGAGGTGTTGCCCAATGGCATGGTGTGGGAGGACTTCGAGTTCGGGCGGGCCCGCCGCGAAAGCGCCAATAAAGATATTGCGGCCGGAAAGCACAGCACCTGGCGTTTTGCCTGCATCGCCCGGGTGGTGCCGATTAAAGGCATCATGGAGCTCATCGACACCGCCCAAGAGCTAGTCAAGCGGGGCTATAACAACTTCACCATTGATGTGCTCGGCCCGACGGAGCACGTGCCCGACTACTACGACAAGTGCGTGGCGCATGTGCGCGAGCTAGGGCTGGAAGAAGTGGTCTTTTTGCGCGGCACGGTGAAGGTGCGGGAAGTGCTGCACGAATACGACGCGCTGGTGTTGGCCTCCTTCAACGAGGGGCAGCCGGTGGTGGTGTTGGAATCGATGGCATGCGGTTTGCCGGTGGTCGGCACCGATGTGGGCGGCATGGATCAGGTGGTGCGCGATCCTTTGGAAGACACGGACGGCACCGTGGTGGATTCTTGTGGCGTGCTCGTCGAACCCGGCGACATCACCGGGCTGGCCGATGGAATGGCCCGCCTAATGGACAGCCCCGAGACCTACATGCAATGGCACGCCAACGCGCTAACCCGCCTGAAATCGACATTTTTGATGCCCACCATCATGCGCCGCTACGACGGGATTTACCGTCGTCTAGGCGCCGGCACCCAGCTTTCCGGTGGCGCGCCCACACCCCCGGGTACCGCTGATTTGGGCCGGGGCGCAAGCGACATCACCGATAAAGCACCCCAAGCGGCGGCTGCCGCGGCGGGTAAGGATCGCGTCGGGGATGATGCCCGGAAAGTGGCCAGCAGCAGGCGGGGCCCCTTCGCGGCGCTGGTCGGCGCCCCGAATCCGCATTCGGTGGTGAAAAAGCTGTTCGGCGGGGGCTATTTCCCGGGAGCCGCCCGTGGCGTCTAGGCGATTCCCACAACTGGCGTGGATGCGCTACGGCGACCCCATCGACCCGGAACAGCTTCGCCGGGCGGCCGGGCGCTTCCGGGCGGCAATCCTGCAGCCTTGGGAAACGCAGGCCGCCCAAGTATTAAAAGAGGCCGACCCCACTATTACGGTGCTGGCCTACCAATGCTTATCCAGTGTCCGCTCCTATGAGCCGGGACCCCGCTACACCAGTTTGCTCAGCCCGGCGCTGGCCGAAGAACTCGGCACCTTCGCCACCCGCCGCGGCAACCGCATCGAGTGGGACGGCTACCCGGGGCACTGGCAGCAAGACGTCGGCAATCAGGCCTACCGCAACGCCTGCATCAAAGGCGCAAAGGATGTGCTCGCCGGAACCGCCTTCGATGGCATCTTCGCCGACAACGACGTTTTCGACGACTACTACCAGCTGCGGCTGCCCATCGACCAGATTCGGGATGCCAGCCAGCTTCGGCAAGCGCTGGGCACGCTGATCCACGCCCTCGGCCCGGAGCTCGCCCGCACCCAACACCTGCTGGTGCCCAACATTGCGGAAGCCCGCCGCAGCCGCGGCCGGTGGGAGGAACACAGCTTCTACGGCGGCGGGGTTGAGGAATGCTGGATGGCGTGGGGGCTCGAACCCCACCACCGGCTCGGCATTGCCGAAATCAAAGCGCAATCCCGACAGCTGCGCGCGCCCGGCCTTTCCATCCTGCGCACCCCCGGCACCGGGGAAGAAAAAGATCCCTACCTGCAATTAGCGCTGGCAGCCGCCTGGGTTTTCGCCCCCAGTAAAGACGTGGCCGTCACCGCTACCACCCACGACGGCTACAGCGGGGTGCCACTGCACCCGGCGGCCGGAATCGACCTGGGGCCAGCCCGCGGGCCCATCCGGCACAACGGCCGCGGGGTGTTCACCCGGCGACTCGCGCAAGGCTATGCCGCCATCAACGTGGGCGAAGACATCTCCACCGTCGGCCCGCGCGGCCAAAGGGTCACCCTCACCCCGTTTCGCGGCTACCTGTGGGGCGCACCCGCCTGGTAACAAACAGCGAACACACAAAAGAAAAACAGCCGGCATCACCGACAAAAAGCCCGCGGCGCGCACCCTGGGGTGGTGCGCCGCGGGCTTGTCATGCAGGCTAGAAGGAGCTGTTCCAGGCGGACTGCGCCGTGGCCGCGGCGGCGGTGGGGGTGGCTGCGGCTTTGCGGCGCAGGTGAACCTCCAGGGGGATAAGCACCACGGCAGCCACCGCGATCATCACAGCAATCAGGCACAGGGCAAAGCCGATGACGTCACTCAGCATGGGTGGTGCTCCTTCGCCCGACAATAGTGAAAAGTATGTGCATCAAAACGATCTATGCTGTATGCACTATAGGACAGGGGTGGGGGCAATTTGAAGCTATCAACCTCGGGACAAGGGAAGTCTCAGCGAGTTTTTAACTTCCAGGCAGGTTGGCGTCCTAGCGGGACTGGGTTGGCTGCGGGGGATTTTTGAACTCTTCCGGAACCGGCGCCTGGGATCCGGTGTGCACCAGGTAGAAACCAATGCCCATCATCACGGTGATAACTCCACACAGCACGACCCGGGCGACCCGGGCGGGCCGCTGCTTGCGGGTGCTGTGGCGCAGCTGCACAAAAGACGCCACCACCACGATCAGCGGCACGGCGAACAGGAAGTACCAGCCCTGGAAGAAAATCACCACACACACCGCGGACGCCAACCACAGGGCGATGTCGATGGCGCTTTGCTTTTCGACCGCGGGTTGTGGTGCTTGGCCCTCGGAAGAATCGGCGCGGTGATTGTCGGCCGCGCCGAGCGGGGTGTTCGTGGCAGGTGAGTTCTGTGCGCGTTTTTTTGTGCGACGACCCATGGTGTGCTGCTTTCGATCGGAAAAAACGGGGTGATGCGCTGCCACGTTGTGGCCCGCAGGTGCAACTGTAGTCGGTGCAGGTATCGGTGGCAGGTGGTGGGGCAGGGCCTAAAAAACCACCCGGGCTTGCCCCCTGGGGAAGGGGAGGAGCCGGGGTGGTGTGCGCGGGTTATGCGGGACGCTAGCGGCGCATGATCTTCTTCGACAGCCAGTTGCCGAACAGCTGGGCGATTTGCACGATGATGATGATCACCGCGGTGGCCACCCAGGTGACGTTCCAGTCGAAGGCCTGGTAGCCGTAGACGATGGCGAAGTTGCCCAGGCCACCGCCGCCGACGTAGCCGGCCATGGCGGACATGTCGACAACCGCGATAAATGCGAAGGTGTAGCCGAGGATCAGCGGGCCTAGGGTTTCCGGAATGATCACGGTGCGGATGATCTGCCAGGGGCTAGCGCCCATGGCGCGGGCGGCTTCCACCACGCCGGGGTCCAGGGACACCAGGTTTTGCTCCACGATGCGGGCGATGCCGAAGGAGGCGGCGACGATCATGACGAACAGGGCGGCGTTGGTGCCGATGGTGGTGCCGACCACCCCGCGGGTGACGGGGCCCAGGGCTGCCAGCAAGATGATGAAGGGGATGGGTCGGACGAAGTTGACCACCACGTTCAAAACCGTGTAGAGCGCCTTGTTGCGCAGGATGCCTTGCTCGCGGGTGGTGTAGAGCAGCATGCCGAGTGCCAGGCCGATGAAGCCGGCGATGATGAGGGTGCCGACCACCATGTACAGGGTGGTCCAGACTGCTTCTTCCAGTTTGGGGGTGAGGCGATCCCAGTTTGCCGCCAAGATTGTGGTGGTCATCGCAAGATCTCCTCGCAGTCGGTGGTGGTTGAGAGTTGTTCGTAGAAGCCCTGGACGGCATCCTCATCGCCGGTCAGACGGACGGTGACCTTGCCGAAGCTGTGCTTCTGCAGGGTGGTGATGCCACCGTGCACGATGGAAATCCGGGCGCCGGCTTCGCGGGCTTTGGCGGCGGCGGCGAAGAAGCCGGATTCCTCGGTGAGGTTCACGGTGAACAGGCGGCCGTCCTTGGCCAGCAGGTCATCGGCTTCGACGACGTCGGGGGTGTTGCGCAGGGAGGTCGCGACGAAGCGGGCGGCAACGTCGGTCTGCGGGTTGGAGAACACGTCGTAGACGCTGCCGTATTCGACGATGCGGCCGTTTTCCATCACCGCAACCTTGTCGGCGATGGAGCGCACCACGTCCATTTCGTGGGTGATGACCACGATGGTGATGCCGAGTTCCTTGTTGACTTTGCGCAGCAGCTTGAGGACTTCGTGGGTGGTGTCCGGGTCCAGCGCGGAGGTCGCCTCGTCGGCGAGTAGCAGGGCGGGGTTGGTGGCCAGTGCGCGGGCGATGCCGACGCGCTGTTTTTGGCCGCCGGATAGTTGCTCCGGGTAGTTGTTGCCCTTGTCGCCCAGGCCCACGAATTCCAGCAGTTCCGCTACTCGCTTGTCGCGCTGTGCTTTGGGCATGCCCGCCAGTTTCAGCGGGTAGGCGACGTTGCCGGCGGCGGTGCGGGAGGACAGCAGGTTGAACTGCTGGAAAATCATGCCGATGCCGCGGCGCAGCGTGCGTAGCTGTTTTTCGGGCATGCCGACGACGTTGTGCTCGCCGACGTACAGCTCGCCGCTGGTGGGGGTGTCCAGCCCGTTGATCATGCGCACGAGCGTGGATTTACCGGCGCCGGAGTAGCCGATGATGCCGATGACTTCGCCGGGTTCAACGGTGAGGTTGATGCCTTTGAGTGCCTCGGTGCGGTGGCCGCCGTTGTCGAAGACCTTGGTGAGGTTTTTGAATTCGACGCGGGTGCCACCGTGGGTGGTGCTCGCGCTGGGGGAGTTGGTGGGTGTGGCCACGGGGAACTCTTCCGTTTTTACTGGTGGTGGTTGGGTGCAGCAGCGCGCGCCCGGCCGTCGGCGGGAGCGTTTCCTCACCAGTTGGGTGGGGTGCTGCTCAGCCGGCGGCGGGCGCGCGGAAGCTTTCGCGAAAAGACTGTGCTTACCCCGACTTTTTGGGGGCGTGCAGCCTTAAGCCGGGGTGGGGTGGTTACTTGCCGTCTTTTTCGGCGGCCTCGAGCTTGTCGAGGATGGCCTGCAGCTCGGAGGCGGGGCGGCGGACCGGTACGGAGGTGCCGTCGGTGTCCTCAGCCTGTGCCTTTTCGACCTCGGGGGTCTGGTAGATCTCGATGAACTTCTTCAGCGCCTCGGAGTTGGCGTCGTCTTCGCGGGCGGCGATGACGTTGATGTAGGGCTCGGCGGCCTCGGAGTTCGGGTCGTCCTTGTAGGCGGCGGAGCTGGCCTGGATGCCGGCGCGGCCGAGGAAGTTGTTGTTAATGATGGCGGGCTTGCCTTCGCCGTAGGCGACGGGGGTTTGCTCGGCGGCCAGCGGGTTGACCTTCACCTTGGACTTCGCCTCGTCGATGTCGGCGGGGGTCGGGGTGATCAGGCCTTCTTCCTTCAGGGTCAGCAGGCCGGCGCCGACGAGCACGTTAATGGCGCGACCCTGGTTGGAGGGGTCGTTCGGGATGGCGACGGTTTCGCCCTCGATGCCATCAATGTTGTCGTGGCCCTTCCAGAACAGCGACAGCGGCACAATGTAGGTGGAGGCCACCGGCACCAGGTGCTGGTTTTCGCCCACGTTGTAGCCGGCGAGGAACTTCAGGTGCTGGAAAGCGTTGGCGTCGATGGTGCCTTCGGCCAGGGCCTTGTTGGGGGTGGTGTAGTCGGAGAAATCGACGACGTCGAGGTCGAGGCCGTTCTTTTTGGCTTCGTCTTCGATAACGTCCCATGCCTTGGAGCCGGCCTCGGTGGTGCCGACCTTCAAAGACAGCTTCTGGTCGGAGCCGGAAGCGTCGCTGGAGCCGGAGTCGTTAGAGCAGGCGACGAGGGAGAAAGAAAGGGCGCCGGCCAGGGCCAGGGAGCCAAACTTGCGGAGGTTCATGATGTCAGTGTCCTTCGGTGATTAATTGGGGTGTTGTTTGCTGCTGGCTATTGGGATGTCGGGGTGGGCTGCTGATTGTGATTGCCTGCCGCCTGCCGACAAAAGTAGACAGAGCTTTCTAGTTCGGTGGGAACTCTAGCACCGCGCAGCGATTGTGTACAGCTCTGTCTAAACCGCTTCGTCTAGTAGGTCGTATTTACACCATGTTTTGCGCAGCGTGCAGGCCCTTTTTGACCCCTGTCACAGTGGGGCGAAAAGCGCCTTATCTCCACGCTTTGACGCGGAAGTTTTCATGCATGCACACGCGCCTGTGCGGGGGCTGGGATGATGGGGGCTTGCCGGGTTTTGGGTGGGGGAGTTTTTGGGCAACTGGGACAGTGTCGCGGGTGGGGCGGGGGCTTGAGAGAGATTCGATTATGTGTGCGAATCGCTGTTAGGGTGTGAGGCATGGACTTTGAGCAGCGGCCCTTGGGGATTAATGGGCGCGGCGTGAGCTGGCGGGAGATTAACGACCTGCTCTCGGGTAAGAATATCGGCCCCCTCGTTCCGATAGAACACCTGGGCAAAGGTGATAAAACCACATCTTCTACGCACAAACGAGCAAGTGGTGGCGCGGATGCGCGCGGCCCCCGGTTTGCGGAACTACACGCCTATTCCTCCTACTGCTTCATGAAGGGCGCCTCCAGCCCGGAAGAATTTATCGAACAAGCGTCCATACTTGGGCTGGAGGCAATCGCCCTGATCGATATCGACGGGTTCTATGGGGCGGCCCGCACCGCGGAAGCCGCCGCAGAGTTCGGCGTGAACACCGTCTACGGCGTCGAACTAACGCTAGGTTCGGCCACCCTGACCCTGCTATGCCGCGGGGTGGAAGGCTACCGGGCGCTCAGCCACATCATCACCGACGCCCACATGGCCGGCGGGGAAAAAGGCGTGACCCGCTACCCACCCTTGGATGAGATTGCCGCCCGCTGCCACAACACAGTATTCGCCGTGGCCTGCGAACAATGGTTAGGCCCGGTGGCCGCAGACATCAAACTCAGCGCCGAACAAGACAGCGCGATTGCGCGCGCCGGGCAGCACAGCGGCATCGCCGCCCTGGTGGAAGCGTTCGGCAAGGACGCCGTGGTAGTACAACTTCCCGCCCGCATGCTCCCCGAAGACGCGGACCTCCACCTCCAGTTGCGCCGTCAAGCACACCAATGGGGGCTGCGGATGTTCTTAAGCGGCCGCCCCCAAGCCGCCCTAAAAGAACACACCCACCTGGCGGCGGCGAAAAATTCCCTCGCGCGCCGCGAAAGCCTGGAGCAAGCCCACGGGCAGCTGCACCCCATGGGGGCCACCTGGCTAGTCGACGGGGCAACGCTTGCCGCCCGACACCCGGACTGCATCGACGCGATCGCCACAACCGTCGAATTAGCCGCACAGTGCGCATTCGAGCTAGAACTAGTCGCCCCCCAGCTGCCACCCTTTAACACCCCCGAAGGCTTCGACGAGTACTCCTGGCTGGAAAAACTCACCTTGGAAAGGATGACTGCCCGCTACGCCAGCCGCACCGCGGATATTCGCGCCGCCGCCCACACCCAAGTCCAACACGAACTACGCATCATCCGGCAGCTGGCATTTCCGGGATACTTCCTCATCGTGTGCGACCTGGTCGACTTTTGCCGGGACAACAACATCTTGTGCCAGGGGCGCGGCTCCGCGGCGAACTCCGCCGTGTGCTTCTCCTTAGGAATCACCAACGTAGAACCCATCAGCAACGGATTGCTGTTTGAGCGTTTCCTCTCCCCAGACCGCGACGGCCCACCCGACATCGATATCGACATCGAATCAGGCCGCCGCGAAGAAGTCATCCAATACGCCTACCGCCGCTACGGGCGCGACAACGCCGCCCAAGTCGCCAACGTGATGACCTACCGCCGAAAAGGCGCGATACGCGACGCGGCACGCGCACTGGGCTACCCGCAAGGCGCCTGCGACGCCTTCAGCGCCGGGCGGGCCGAACCACCCCACCGCGTCGAAGAGCTGGCAGAACAATTCCTCAACCACCCCCGCCATCTAGGAATCCATTCCGGCGGCATGGTGATCTGCGACCGCCCCATCGCCGAGGTCGTGCCCTGCGAATGGGCCCGCAAAAAAGACCGCTCAGTCGTGCAATGGGACAAAGACGACTGCGCCTGGGCGGGCCTGGTCAAATTCGACCTGCTAGGCCTGGGCATGCTGGAAGCACTCCACCACACCCTCGACCTGATCGCCCAGCACCGCGGGGACCACATCAACCTTTGGGAACTCGACTGCGCCGACCCCAAGGTCTACGACATGCTCTCCCGCGCCGACGCAGTCGGAGTCTTTCAAGTGGAATCCCGCGCCCAAATGGCCACCCTCCCACGACTAAAACCACGAGTCTTTTTCGACCTGGTCGTCGAAGTCGCCCTCATCCGGCCCGGCCCCATCCAAGGCGGCAGCGTGCACCCCTACATCCGGCGCCGCAACGGCCTCGAAGAAGTCACCTACGACCACCCCTGCCTCGAGCCGGCCCTGGAAAAAACCCTGGGCATCCCCCTATTCCAAGAACAGCTCATGCAAATCGCCAAAGACGCCGCCGGGTTTTCCGGCGCCGAAGCCGACAGCCTGCGGCGCGCCATGGGGTCGAAACGCTCCCCAGAAAAAATGGCCCGCCTGAAAAAACGCTTCTACCAAGGGCTAGAAAGCACCCAAGGCATCACCGGGGACACCGCAGATTTGCTATGGACAAAAATGGTGGCCTTCGCCGCCTACGGATTCCCGGAATCGCACTCCCAATCCTTCGCCTCCCTGGTGTACTTCTCCGCCTGGCTGAAGTACTACTACCCGGCAGAATTCTGCGCCGGCCTGCTCCGCGCCCAACCCATGGGCTTCTACTCCCCCCAATCCCTCATCGCGGACGCCCGCCGCCACGCAGTCACCATCCTGCCCATCGATATCGCAACCTCCGACACCAGCGCCGACAGCCCCAACGGGGCCATCCGATTAGGCTTCGACCTCGTCAAAGGCCTAGGCGAAAAAGCCGCAGAAAGAATCGTCGCGGCCCGCGCACAGGCCCCCTTTGTCTCCGTGGCAGACGTGGCGCGCCGGGCGGACCTCAACGTCGCCCAGCTGGAAGCCCTGTCGCGGGCGGGCGCATTCGACAGCCTCAACCTCAGCCGCCGCCAAGCGCTGTGGGAGTCCGGTGTTGCCGCCACGGAAAAAGACACCATGCTGCCCGGTTTGCGCGCCATTGAGGCGCCCAGTCTCCCCGGGATGAACGCCTTCGAACTGCTAGCCACCGACATCTCCAGCACCGGGGTCAGCCCCACACAGCAGCCGATGGAGTTGCTGCGCGAACGATTGCAGGACGCGGGCATCCTGGCCGCCGCCGACCTGCCGGCAGTTGCGGATGGCACCCGGGTGCGTATCGCCGGGATCGTCACCCACCGCCAACGCCCCCAGACCGCCCAAGGCACCATCTTTTTTGGAGTGGAAGACGAAACCGGGCTGATGAACGTGGTTGTCACCCCAGGGCTGTGGGAGCACTACAAAGTGCTGGCCCGCACCGCGAAAGCCCTCATCATTCGCGGGGTGGTGCGTAACGCCAGCGGGGCGGTCACCATCACCGCCGACAAGCTGGAACCGCTGCCGGTGGGGCAGTGGCTTTCGACCGGCTCCCGCGATTTCCGCTAAACCTTTAGTCCCTGTGGTGGGGGGAGGGCTTTCCCCCAAAAGCCCTGTCGCAGGTCTTAGGTGTCCTTTATGCTCGGTAGCCATGGAACAGCGCACCCCTGCCGAACACCCCGACCAGGACAATCACGGCAACCAGGCCGATCAGTCCGCCCGGCTAGATCCGCCCGTGCCACCAGCGGCTGCGCCGGCCGGAACCACCCCCGCGGGCCCACCGCAGGCTGTGCCGGCGGCTACCACCCCACCTGCGGCCCAGCCGCTTCAGCAGCCGCCGGTGTGCCACCGCGGCCCGGGGGACATGGTGCCGGTGAGCCCGAAGCTGACGTTTGTGCGCTACATCAACACAGTGGGGTGGCTGCTTGTCCTGGCGGCAATCGGGGTGGCCGTGATGGTCTTTTCCGACCAGAGCTTCACGACGTGGTGGGTGCAGTTGATCGCAGCCGGGTTTGTGGCCCTGGTGGTGTGGCAGCTGTGGCTGATTCCCCGCCAGGTGAAAAACACCGCCTGGTTTGAGGAAGAAGACGAATTGCTGATCACCAAGGGCAAACTGTGGCACACCTTCACCGTGGTGCCCTACGGGCGGATCCAGTTCGTCGACGTCAGCGCCGGCCCGGTGCTGCGGGCCTTCGGCCTGAAAACAGTGGAGCTGCACACCGCCTCGGCCACCAGTGATTCCACCATTCCTGGACTGGAAGCAGCGCAGGCGGATGCGCTGCGCGACCGGTTGGCGATGAAAGCCCGCGAGAGGATGAGTGGCCTATGAGCCGGCACAGGCGTCACGAGGACTCGACAGATCCGCTCGCCACAGGCCAACAACATCCCGATACCACCCCGGCCGAGCGCAATTTTTCCGCCCCGCAGCCGCAAGCCCCTGTCGCAGGTGGGTTCGGCCGGCATGCCGCGGCCGAGCCGTCTAGTACTTCTCCGGGAGGCTGGCCCGATGAGCGCACGCTGGAAGCGGCCGACTCCGCTGCCGCTGCTGAGCTTGGTGAACCCGCCGAAACACCCCACGAGGAGCGCCAGTCAATAGCCGCGGGGCAGGCGGAAGAGGTGCTGCCAGCAGCGGGGATGGACACGGTAGAGCCGACAGGGCCGACAGAGCCGACAGGGCCGACAGAGGCTACAGAGCTGACAGGCCTAAGCGCTGTGCCGGGTGCTGCCGCTGCCGCACACGATGCGGAGTTTCGGCGCGTGCACCGGATGACGCCGTTGGTGAAGTTCTGGTCGGCGCTGTTGGGCTTTTTCCTGGTGGTCTCCGTGAACTTTCTGCAAAACGCGGCTGACCTGCTGCGCCGCCTGGCCGGTGATGACACCCATGCGGCGTTGATGGATGCCCTGTACGCGGTCATCGCCTTGGTGGTGTTTTCCGTGGCGGTGTGGCTCCTGTCGGGCCTGTGGTGGCGGGCCTATGGCTACAAACTCGATGGGCAGGAGTTGAGCCTGCGCAACGGGGTGATCGCCAAAAACTTGCGCACCGCCCGCTACTCGCGCATTCAGGCCGTTGACGTGGTGGAGGATTTTTGGCCCCGCCTGCTGGGTTTGGCGGCGGTGCGGGTGGAAACCGCCGGCGGCCGCAACTCCGCCTTGGCGATCGAGTTTTTGGGCAAAAAAGACGCGCTGGCCTTGCGCGACGAAATCATGGGCATCGTGCACGGCACCGACCCACACCCTCCAGAAGGGCACTCCGACCAGCCGCTGCGCCCCGCTGACCTGGGGTGGGTGCCGGAAGACTCCCTCGAGCCGGTCGGCGCGGGCAGCATCGTGGTGCCGGAAATTCCCATCATGCGCAGCTTCGGCGCCGCCCTGCTCAGCGTGGGCACCTGGATTGCCGTGGCCTTTGCGGTGTTCGCCGGCAATATCGGCGTGGGCCTGGCGGCATTGATTCCCCTAGCCATCGGTTTGGCCTCTTTTTCCCTGCGGGTGCTCAACGCCTCCTGGCGCTACCGCGCCGTGCGGCGCGGCAGGGTGCTCACCATCGAATACGGGCTGCTGGACCGGCGTAGCCAAAACATCGCCATGGATCGCATCCACGGCATCAAGATCCACCAACCCCTGCTGTGGCGGCTGGTGGGATGGTGCCAGCTGCAGGTCTCCGTGGCGGGATATGGGCACAGCAAAGATGGCAGCTCCACCAAGATTTTGCCGGTCGGCACCCTCGACCAGGCCCACGAGCTGCTCGTCCAGCTCGGCCCGTTGAGTGCCGCCGAAGTGCAGGCGCATGCCCGCGTCGGGGTGGTCGATGCCAGTGGGATGCGCCCGCCGGCGCGGGTGCGCTGGTGCGATCCTCTCGCGCAGCGGCGGGAAAGCGCAACGCTGATCGGCATGCGGGCCTTCATCACCCACCAGGGCTTTTTTGTGCCCTCGGTGTGTGTGATCGCGCCGCGACACATCCAAGAGTTGACCTTGCATTCCGGCCCGGTGGACCGGGCACTGGGGGTGTGCTCGTTGACCTGTGACCTGGTGGGTGGGCCGGTGAAGATGACGGCTAACCACCTTCAGACCGCGGATGCGGAGGAATTGTTGGCGCAATTGCGGGCACGAAAACTGCCCCCACCAGACAAAATCAACGCACCCATCCAATAAAGTTCAATGCATTGAAAAAAACTCTTGCGGGTGTCCTGAACATCGCCTAGGGTGAAAACTGGTAGCGATAGCCCCGTGGTGCTCACCCCACCCGTGGCGCCCTCGTTCCCGCTTCACCGGCGTGTACCACGCCGGGGTACGGCTTTCAGCCCACCACGTGCCGCCCACCCTTTAAAAAACCGCAGTGACACACCACTGATCAATCCGCTCCCACGCCACAACTTCGTGTTCCGGAGCCGGTGTGCCACACCAAGCCCCCAAGGACATTGCACGCACATGAACATCTTCACCCGCGGAACGACACAACACGGCCGTAGCTGGCGCACCGGCGCCCTCGCCGCAGCTGGCTGCGCACTGCTGACCTTAAGCGCCTGCTCCTCCGGTGGCACCACCACCGACGCGGCCGCCAGCGACAGCGCCGACAGTGCAGACGCCCTCAAGGTTGTGGCTACCACCACCCAGATCTGCGACTACGTCACCCAGATCGTCGCCGGCGCCCCCGGCGATCCCTCCTCCAGCCTGCGGCTGCACAAAACCGCCGCCGACGGCACCGTCACCGACTTAGGCTCCGCCCACGACGACGCGCCCGTGGTTGATTTGACCTGCATCCTGGCCCCCAACGCCTCCGCCCACGACCACGAGTTGACCCGCCAACAGATGAAAGCCTTCGGCAACGCCCAGCTGTTGCTCGTCAGCGGCGTCGACCTGGAACACTTCCTCGACCAAGGCATTGAATCCTCCGGCTTCCACGGCACCCTCGCCGTGACCAGCGGCATCCTCACCGCCAGCGAGGTCACCGACCTGGATGCGGAATTGGCCAAGGAAAAAGACCTGCCCTACACCGTGTTCCGCGGCAGCCAAAAAGTCGACATCGCGAAATGGCCCTTCCCGCCGGAAGAAGGGGAAAGCGAACCCGAATTCACCTACGACCCCCACGTGTGGACTAGCCCCAAAAACGTAGAAGTCCAGGTCAAAAACATCGGCGAAGCCCTCGACCAGGTCGACCCGGACCACAAGAAGCAGTACAACGAAGCCGTCAGCAACTTTGAGGCACAACTCAAAGACCTCGACAACTGGGCCGCCCAAGCCTTCAACAGCGTGCCCAAGGAACACCGGGTCCTGTTCACCTCCCACGATGCCTTCGGCTACCTCTCGCGCGACTACGGCATCGACTTCATCGGAGCGGCGCTGAGCGACTTCAACTCCCAGCAAGACGCCACCGCCGACCACATCGCCCAAGCCGCCAAGGAAGTCAAAGACTCCGGCGCCGTGGCCATCTTCGCCGAAAACTCCACCAACCCGAAGTCCATCGAAGCCGTCGGAAAAGCCGCCGGCGTGAAGGTGATCACCGGTGAAGACGCCCTCTACGGCGACTCGCTTGGCCCCGACGGATCCGCCGGCCAAACCTACATCGGATCCATCATCCACAACGTCGACCAGCTCGTCACCGCATGGGGCGGCACCGTGCCGCCGCTGCCCAACCCGCTCAAGGCCTACGCCCCGGCGAAATAACCCCTAATTGAGACACCGGTGCGTGGCGCACAGCCACCCGGGCACCGGCGCGGCCTGCACCCCGGTGCCGGGAACCTCAAAGGCAGGGGCGTTTTTCCAAGTCCTTACCGCCCCCGCCACCAGCCACCCGGCACCGCCAGCACCCGCCACGCCCCGCCTGCGGCGCACGCGCCACGCACCGGCGACAACTCCACACCCATCACGGCTCGCAGCACCCAGCTGCGGGCCGTGGTGCACGTTCACCAACAGATGAAAAACACCCCCATGAGCGCACCAGCCACCCCACCCGCCCTCACCTTCCACAACGCTGATTTCACCTACCCCGGCACCCACAGCCCATCCCTGACCAAGGTGACCGGCACCCTCGCGCCGGGCGAAGGCCTCGCACTCATCGGGCCCAACGGTGCAGGAAAAACAACCCTGCTCAAAGGGATTCTCGGGCAACTCAAACACACCGGCACCGTCGAAATCCTCGGCTGCGCCCCCGGCCACACCCCCAAAGGCTCCATCGGGTACGTACCCCAACTCGCGGACGTCGACGCCAGCTTCCCCGTCACCGTCTTCGACGTCGTCGCCATGGGACTGATTGCCACCCGCAGCCCCTTTAAAAAACTCTCCCGCAGCCAACGCGCCCGCATCGACGACGCCATCGCCCACGTCGACCTGGCCGGCAAAGCCAAAACCCGCTTCGGCAAACTCTCCGGCGGGCAACGCCAACGCGTCCTGCTGGCCCGCGCCATCGCCGCCCAACCCCGCCTGGTGCTGCTCGACGAACCCTTCAACGGGCTCGACCACCCCAACCGGGAAGCCCTCGTCAACATCATCAACGACATGAAAAAAGACGGAGTCGCCGTCGTCGCCTCCACCCACGACGTCTCCCTGGCCGAAGAAACCGCAGAAAAAGTCGCCCTGCTCGCCGGCACCCAAATCGCCTTCGGCCCCATGGACGAAGCCCTTAGCCCCACCAACGTCGCCACCGCCTACGGCGGCCGCCAACACGAAGACGTCATGCGCATCAGCCAAGGCACAGGAGCACACTGATGAACGCCTGGAACACCCTCGTCAACACCATCGGTGGGGCAGTAGAAGCCACCCGCCACAGCCTCAGCGGCATCCCCGGCCTCGGCACCGTCACCGAAGCGCCCTACATGTTCCGCCCCTTCGTCATGCTCGTCGCCCTCGGCATCATCGCCGGACTCGTCGGCGTCCTCGTCAACCTCCGCCGCATGGAATTCGACGCCGAAGCCGCCGTGCACTCCATCTTCCCCGGCGTCGTCGCCGGCGCCGTCTACGGCGGAATTGATGCCATCGTCCCCGCCGCCAGCATCGTCGCCATCTTCGTCACCATCGCCCTGGTTGTCGTCCACCGCATCGCCAAAAACCACGGCAGCAACCACGACGAAGCAGGCACCGCCGTCGTCCTCACCAGCTTCTTCGCCCTCGGCGTCGTCATGCTCCTCAAAAAAGGCGACATGTCCGGCCAACTCGAAGCCCTAATGTTCGGCCGCCTCCTCCACGTCTCCGACAGCCGCCTCGTCGAATCCCTCATCGTCTGCCTGATTGCCCTAATCATCCTCGCCATCACCTGGCGCACCCAGATCTTCTGCGCCTTCGACGAACAAGGCGCCCGCGCCGCCGGCATCAACACCACCCTCATCGACCTCATCATCACCGGCTGCGTCGCCGCCGTCGTCGTCGCCGGATCCACCGCCGTCGGCATCGTCCTCGTCGTCGGCTACCTCGTCATCCCCGGCGCCGCCGCCCGCCTGCTCACCAGAACCATCCGCGGCATGGTCACCGTCTCCATCGCCGTCGGCATCCTCGGCGGATACGCCGGCATGCTCAGCCTCGACCTACCCACCCAACGCCCCCTATCCCCCCAAGCCGCAGTCTCGCTGACCATGGTGGCCATCTTCCTCACCATCTGGCTCATCACCCAACTCACGCACCTCATCCGGCACCGCACCCCCACCCCCACACCCAGCCACCCCACCACCGACGGGACGCACCACGAAGGAGCCACACCATGCTAAACAGCATCCACGACATGGCCCCCATCCTCACCCGCCCCATCATCGACATCATCCTGCTCGGCGCACTCGCCGGCATCGTCGGCGTCCTCGCCGTCACCCACGAACGCGTCTTCTACGCCGAATCCATCACCCACGGCACCTTCCCCGGCGCCGTCCTCGGCGTCGTCATCGGCTCCCACCTCGGACTCAACCACGACGGACTCGCCATCAGCCTCATGATCGGCGCCGCCGCCATGTGCATCCCCCTCGCCTGGCTCATGCACCGACTCGCAAGCAACAACCACCTCAGCAACCAAGCCGCCGCCGGCATCGTCCTCACCCTCGGCTTCGCCCTCGGATACTTCCTCAACACCTGGTACGCACCCCTACCCCTCAAAATCGAATCCTTCCTCACCGGCAGCGTCCTCACCGTCACCAACACCGACGTCACCGCCGCCGCCATCACCCTCGCCCTAGTCACCATCGGGGTGTGGATCCAACGCCACAAAATCATCTACCTCGCCTTCGACCCCCAAGGCTTTGCCGCCACCGGCATCAACACCACCCCCATCCACGCCCTCGTCCTCACCGCCATCACCCTCACCCTCGTCGTCGTCATCCCCGCCGTCGGCACCATCCTCGCCATCGCCCTCGTCGCCGCCCCCGCCGCCGCCATCATCCCCCTCGTCAACACCCCCCGCGCACTCTTCATCGCCGCCCCCATCACCGGCATCACCATCGGACTCGCCGGACTCGCCATCGCCATCGCCGCCGACATCAGCGCCGGCGGCAGCATCGCACTCACCGCCGGCGGGTTCTACATCCTCACCCGCATCCTGCGCAGCACCACTAAAGCCCAAAACTAAACCCACCGTGCGGTAACCTCAGTGACCATGGACGTCTCCTCACTGCCCGAGAAAACACAGGACTACCTCAAAACAGTCTTCTTCATCGGCGAACGCAGTGATACCCCCGCCTCGCTGAGCGCCATCGCCAACGAAATGGGACAAAAACCCTCCACCACCTCCGAAGCCATCAAAAGGCTCGCCGAACGCGGCCTCGTCCACCACGAACGCTACCTCGGAGTCACCCTCACCGAACAAGGCCAACGCCTCGCCCTGGCCATGGTCCGCCGCCACCGGCTGATAGAAATGTTCCTCTGCCAAACCCTCGGCTACACCTGGGACGAAGTCCACGACGAAGCCGAAATCCTCGAACACGCCATCACCGAAACCCTCCTCGACCGCATCGACGCCCACCTCGGCCACCCCACCCGCGACCCCCACGGCGACCCCATCCCCACCGCCGACGGCACCATGGACCAAGTCGGCGCCGACGACCTGACCACCCTCACCGTCGGCGACACCGCCACCATCGACCGCATCCTCGACCGCGACCCCGAACTCCTGCGCTACCTCGCCGCCCACGGCATCCTCCCCGGCGCACCCATCACCGTCACCGACGCCCCCTACCCCGGCATGCTCGTCATCCAAACCCCCGGATACGACCCCGCACCCATCACCGAACGCGCCCTCGAAGCCATTAACATCCAACAAAAACCCTAAAAAAGGGCACAAAACACAACCCAACCCCACCCCCACACCACCCAGCCCTGCCTACACTCACACATAGAAACACACCATCGTGAAGGGACCCCACACAATGGGGAAAAACAAAACCGGCGCCCACCACACCCACCACCCCGCGCCCACCACCCCGGTGGCACTGGCAACCCTGACAACACTGGCCGCCCTGGCAACCGGCTGCGCAACCACCCCCGCCCCCACCCAACCCCAGCCCGAAGCCACCCAAGTCACCTCCCTCTCACTAGCCCCCAAACACCCCGTCGAAACCACCCCCACCAGCATCACCCCCACCCTCGGGATGATGGAACTCGACCACAACATCGCCGGCGGATACACCGTACGCTGCACCGTCAACCACAACGACACCACCATCGGCTACGTCATCGGCAACAGCACCCTCGAAAAAAACAGCGCCCAAAAAGACGCCCACAACTACATCACCGCCTTCGGCAACGACAACGCCAAAGCATCCCGCTGCGTAACCATCAAAGAACTCTGGGACTCCGGCGCCTACGACCGCGACATGCAACCCATCGCCACCCCCGCCGCCAACTCCAGCACCCCCCTCGGCGCCGACCCCCGCGAAATCAACCTCACCAACCCCGACAGCCCCGCCGAACCCCTCCCACTCGCACCCGAACTCGAAGAACCCACCCCCACACACTAACCCCCCAAACCACCCCTAACGGCCACCCACAAAACCCAACTGCCGCCACACCTCAAACACCGCCACCGCAGCAGCATTCGACAAATTCATACTCCGATTCCCCGGCACCATCGGCAACCGCACACACTCCGTCACCCGCGGATCCCCCAACACATCCCCACCCAAGCCCGTCGGCTCAGTCCCAAACAACAACACATCCCCCGGCACATACGACACATCAGTAAAACGCACCTCCGCGTGCGCCGTAAACGCAAACACCCGCGCCCCCGGCAACGCATCAAACGCCGCCCGAAAATCCTCATGCACACTCACCCGCGCCAAATCGTGATAATCCAACCCCGCCCGGCGCAAATTCTTCTCCTCCAAATCAAACCCCAACGGGCCCGCCAAATGCAGATGCGCACCCGTATTCGCACACATCCGAATCGCATTACCCGTATTCGGAGGAATACACGGCCGATCAAACACAACATGCACAAAAGGATCAGCACAACCGGCAACAGCAACAGACTCAGAAACACTTCTCACAACCGAGAAGTCTAGGCCACCACCCAACCAACCCCACCCCCGCCCACGTGCAGCACCAAGCAACAGTTTCGTAGAATGACCCACGTGACTGCACTCAAACTCGATGGACAGCTGTACCGCGACGAAATCTTCGCCGACCTGGCGCGCCGGGTCGACGCGTTGAAAGCCCGGGGAATTACCCCGGGGTTGGCAACCGTGCTGGTTGGCGATGATCCTGCTTCGCACGCTTATGTGAAGATGAAGCACCGCGACTGCGAACAGATCGGCGTCAACAGCATCCGCAAGGATCTTCCCGCGGACGTGACTCAGGAAGAACTCAACGCGGTCATTGACGAACTCAACAACGATGACGCATGCACGGGCTATATCGTGCAGTTGCCGTTGCCGAAGCACCTGGATGAAAACGCGGTGCTGGCCCGCATCAACCCGGATAAGGACGCTGATGGCCTGCACCCCACGAACCTGGGCAAGCTGGTGCTCAACGAGGATGCACCACTGCCGTGCACCCCTAATGGTTCTATTCACCTGCTGAAGCGCTTCGGCGTGGAGTTGGATGGCGCGCATGTGGTGGTCATTGGTCGTGGCGTCACGGTGGGCCGACCCATCGGTTTGATGCTGACCCGCCGCAGCGAAAATTCCACGGTGACGCTGTGCCACACCGGCACCCGTGATCTGAAAGCAATGACCTTGCAGGCGGATGTCATCATCGCTGCGGCCGGTAAAGCCCACATGCTGACCAAGGACATGGTCAAGCCGGGCGCTGCGGTGCTGGATGTGGGAGTGTCCCGCGTGGACGGCAAACTAGCAGGGGATGTGCACCCCGATGTGTGGGAGGTCGCTGGTGCGGTGTCCCCGAACCCCGGCGGGGTGGGCCCGCTGACGCGTGCTTTCCTGGTGCGCAATGTGGTTGAGCGCGCCGAAAAAGCCGCCGGCCTGTCCTCTTAGCCGTTTTCTTTTCGCCGCGCCTCGCGCCGAAACGGCCCCCTGGACTTTAGGGGTGAGACCCGGTGCGAGGCGCCCTTGTGTGTTGCGCTAGGCTCTAGACTTTCACCAAGCGCCCCCGCTTTATTGTTTTGCCCATCTTTTTCGCTGAAAGCGTCGTTGAACTCATGCCGCACACCACGCACAAGCTTGACGCCATGCTGCGTAATCCGCATGACCGCCGCCAAAAGCCATCGGTTTTTCCGGTGGCCGCGCAGTGGGCGGGCATTGCGGTGTTTGTGGTGTGCCTGGCGCTGTCGGGGGTGTGGGCGTTGACTGACCACTGGCGGCGCGCATCTTTCGCGTTGGGGGTGGCGATGCTGTGGTTGACGCTGCTGCGCGCGACCTGTGATTCCCGGGTGATGGGTATTTTGGCGGTGCGTTCGCGCCGCTTCGATATGGCGTTTACTGCGGTGTTGGGCTCGGCGCTGGTGTTTTTGGCCCTGAGCGTGGACTCTTTGGGCAGCGGTTAGCCTGATCAAAAAGCACCAGGCTGACCTGCGGTAGCGCAGGAAGCTGGTGCCGGTGGGATTGGGTTATTTTCCGCGCAGGTTGATGAGGGGTTCGCGGGGGCTGCCGGCCGGGCCGTCGTTGTGCGGGTGGGTGGTGATGTAGTGCAGGAAGCGGCGGGCGATGGTGTCGAGCTGCCGGGATTCGGTCAGGAAGGCATCGTGGCCGACGGGGGAGACAATTTTTGCCATGCCGATGAGGTTGCCCAGGTTGCGGGAGAGATGTTCCTGCTGGTGGTAGGGGTAAAGGATGTCGGTGTCGACGCCGGCGATCATGGTTGGCACCTGAGAGGACGATAGGGCTTTGTTGAGCCCGCCGCGCCCGAGCCCGATGTTGTGGCGGTTGAGGGCTTCGGTGAGGATGACGTAGCTGCCGGCGTCGAAGCGTTTGACGAGTTTGTCGGCCTGGTAGTCCAGGTAGCTGTTGACGGCGAAACGCTGGTGGGGGTCGATGAAGGCGCCGAGCGGGTTTTCGCCACTTTGGGCGTCGGCGCCGAAGCGCTCGTCGAGTTCGAGTTCGCCGCGGTAGGTCAGGTGGGCGATGCGCCGGGCGTTGGCTAGTCCTTCGGCGGGGATGGTGCCGGTGGCGTAGTAGTCGCCGCCGTGCCAGTGGGCGTCTTGGGTGATGGCGCCGATTTGTGCCTGCTGGATGCCGATTTGCCAGGCGCTGGCGCGTGCGGAGACCGCCAGCACGAGGGCGGCGTCCATGAAGGTGGGGTAGAGCAGGGTCCATTCCAGGGTGCGGGCGCCGCCGAGGGAGCCGCCGACGACGGCTTGGACGTGGTGGACGCCGAGGGTGGAGAGGAATTGGGCTTCGGCGTGCACGAGGTCGCGGATGGATAAGGCAGGAAAGCGGGAGCCCCAGGCGTTGCCGTCCGGGTGTGGGGAGGACGGTCCGGTGGACCCGCTGCAGCCGCCGATGACGTTGGTGCAGATCACGCAATAGTGCTCGGTGTCGAAGGCCTTGCCTGGGCCGATGAGATCAGCCCACCAGGTGGCGGCGTCCGAGTCGCCGGTCAGGGCGTGTTCGACGAGGATGATGTTGCTGTGGCCGTCCGCGTCGACTTGGGGCGTGCCCCAGTAGTGGTAGGCGATGACGCAGTCGTCGATGACGGCGCCGGCTTCTGTGGTGAAACTACCGATGGGCAGCGTGGCGGGTGTGCCGGGTGCGGAAGGAAACTGCATGGGTGGTCGGAGTCCTTGGGGTTTCGGTGAGGGTTTGCCGGTGGGGCAGACCAATGCAGCCCACTATATCTGTACCGCTCTGTCTATTCCACCGTGGGGTAGGTCTTCTGACACCGCGGACTGCTGGAGGGCCTGGACTAGGGCCCAGGGCGCCGTGGCCGACACTGGGGAGAGGACGTGAAAAACGCCCCGGCCAACCTAGCGGTGATCGCAAGGTTGTGGGCGGGGCGCTGGAAAAGGCGGCTGCGAGTGCCGGCTTTGGGGGCCGGCTAGTGTGCGGCGGCAGAATCCACGTCGCGTTGGGTGTTTCGGGAACGCGTCCACACCGGGTGCAGGCCGGGTAAAAACCACACGCCGATGGCGGCGATGAGGGCGCTGGCCACAGCCCACCAGGTGGCATCGGTGGCGTCAACCGCCAAGAAAGAAAAGGCAGGCACGATCGCGACGATGACCCAGATGCACACCAGGGCAAGGACGAAAGTGGGCTTGATGCGGGAGTTTTCCGCCCAGCCGGCCTGCGGGAAGCGGGCCTTGGCCTCCGCGCGGACGCGGCGCAGTGGAGACTGGGCGGCGGCGAGCGCTGCAATCACGCACAACAGTGCGCCGACGCCGGCGACAAGAAGGTTGGACATGGCGATGCCTCCCGCGCAGACAGCGGCGCCAGCGGCCATGCCGGCCCTCTCGGGGAGGCGGGCAGGAATGGGGGTGGCGGGATCAATGTCCGGGTAAAGCGCTGAGAAATCCGCTGTAACTGGGGTAGACATGGGTAGGCTGGGGTGTCCTCAAAAAGTTTGAGTAGGGCTGGACTGACTAGGCGCACTAGGTGCATTTAGTCTACTGTGAAGTAGTTGTTAAGGCTACGCTAAAATCTTAGGATGTTCTTTTGGCAAAACCAAAAGTGCGCGAGTGGCAACCCGAGTGGCAACCATTGTCTTTAGGGCAGGTCACTCGCGTCCTCGCGAATTTGCGCCCCAACGAAAGTACACCGCGCGCCCCGAAGCTGATTCCCGGTGCCTAAAGGTTTTAGGACCACTTGCCACTTGCCGGGTGCTTGCCTTTATACACAGCCTTCCACGACGACACGCAAAGAGAAACCATGACACGAGTTACTGCCACTGCACGTTCCGGCATGTGCCTTTCTGGCGCCGTGATTGCGGCGATGGCGTTGTCGCCCTTCATCGCCCCCCAAGCCCACGCCGCGACCTGTGGCACCTTCGAGTGGGCGTTGAAGGACTCTTTCCGTAGTTATCTGAAATCCCCCATCGCTAAAGGCGGATGGAACACCAACGGCGTCGGCGATAACGGCAGCCAGTTCGTCTTCGACATCGAGGGCATCAATAAAAAATCCGCCGACGAAGCTACCTTGGAGCTGCCGGGCGAATTGTCGTTCTATGGCCACGAGGAAGACGGAAAATACCTCTTGGACATCACCATGAGCGACTGGAAAGTCCACGTCCATGGCAGCACCGCGGAAATTATCGCCGACTATCAGGCAAGCAGCGTCGACCCCGGCTCGCTGAAGCCGAAGGAGCCAATCTCTGGCGACGATGAAACAATCGCCACCATCCAGCTGAACAACACCCCAAACTTCGATAGTGGGGAAGTGTCCCTGGCCGGCACCACCAAGATCGCCGACGGCGGGCTGAAAATGTTCGGCGGCTTCTACACCAGCGAAGACCAATTCGCGAACACTTTCGGCGAGGTCAACGCCGCGGGCTGTGCAAGCAGCAGCGTCAGCGGTGACTCAAAGTCCTCCGGTACTTCCGGGGGCACCTCCGGTGCCAAGACTCAAGAGTTGCGCATCTGGGACACCGACTCCGATGACATCAAGACCATCAAAGAACTCAACAACGCGATGTTCGCCTCCGGGGAAAGCTTTAAATCCGGCACCAGCATGATGGATAACGCCGACGCCCTGGCGCAGCGCATCCGCGGCGGCAAACCCGCAACCACCGCCAGCGCCCAAGGGTCACAGCGCAGCGGCGACCGCACCACCACCAACACGGGCACCCAGCCCAAGGCCGGCGGCGCAGGGGAGAACACCGACGCCACTCCCGCGATCCCCACCCTAGACGGCGCAAACACCGCAGCCTCCGGGAACACCACAACAACCGGTGGTACCGACAGCGCGGCCACCACCGCCGGCGCCAGCACCGCCGGCCAGGGTGCAGCCACCGGGGGCGCAGAATGTGCCGCCGGCGACGTCAAAGCTGTCACCTCCACCGCGATGCGGTGGGGAGTGAAATCCTCCTTTTTGAGCTACATCTCCGGATCCATCGCTAAAGGTGCCTGGGCCACCTCAAACACCACCTACAACCAGGGACAATTTAACTTCTCCGGCGCCAAGGGGGCAGTGAACACCGCCGCCAAATCCGGCAGCCTCGGCTACACCGGCGGCGTCCGCTTCAGCGGACACGGCGGCAAGCTGGACTTGATGATCGCCAACCCCGAAATCGTGTTCAACGGCAGCCGCGGCAGCCTCGTGGCCACGGTCGCCTCCTCCGACATGAGCGGAAAACGAACTGATTTTGGGCGTGTGGCCCTCGCCGACCTGGCATTCAGCAGCCTCAACGTCACCCCTACCTCCGTCAGCGGAACCACCAGCCAAGTCACTCTGACCCCGGCCGGCTCCCAAGCCTTTGCCGGTTTCTATGACGCCGGCACCGCACTGGCACCCCTGTCCTTTAACGCCGCTCTCGGCGGTGCCGCCGACTGCGCCGCCGCCCAAGGCTCCGGCGCCTCCGGGGCTGCCATCGCCGGAGTCTCCACCGGCACCAACGCCAGCGAAGTCCGCGCCGAAGGTACTGCACAGGCAGAACAAGCCGGGCTTCCCGTCGCCGGCGAAAGCGGCGGTGACGCTGCCGATATCGCCGCCCCGCAGCTGCCCGAACAGGGCGCTGCCAGCAAGAACTTCAAAATTAAAAACTCCGGCGAATCACAAGCCGCAACCACCGCCGGGCTCGACCCGGTGACCGCGGGCCTGCTAGTCGCAGCCGCCTTCATCGTCGGCGGCGGCGCCATCAGCAGCTTCGCCCTGCGTAACCCGGCCTAAGCCCCAACAGTCCGCCACACCCACCCGAGTAAAACGAAAGCAGCTTTTCAGCATCGTGCGTACACCAGCTTTGAACCCCTTCGTCCGAGCGCTCGCCGCAGTACTCGCCGGCAGCACCGCCGCTTTCGGCCTCGTCGCCTGCAGCAATGGCGAAGACTCCAGCCAGGCATCTAGCGATGCCGAAATCCGCCAGCAGGTGGAGAACACGGGCGACCTGCCCGATCCGCACACCCTGACCGGTGTGACCGAGGTGGCGGACTTCTCGGAGCCGACCCCGGTGGAAAACAACCCCACCCCGCAGCTTCCCGTCGAACTCACCGACGCCGACGGCTACGACGTGACCGTCACCGACGTCTCCCGCATCATCGCCCTCGACATCTACGGCTCCTACACCAAAACCCTGCTGGGTTTGGGGCTGGGCGACAACATTGTGGGGCGCACCGTCTCCTCCACCGAACCGAGCCTCGACAAACTTCCCGTGGTCACCCAGGGCGGACACAACATCAATGTTGAAGCCATCCTGAAACTGCAGCCCACCCTGGTGATTGTGGATCACTCCATCGGCCCGGCTGACGCGATCGACCAAATCCGTGACGCCGGCGTGACTGTCGTCGTGATGGAGCCGCAACGCACCATCGCCTCGGTGGCCTCCGACATTGACGACGTTGCCGGTGTGGTCGGATTGCCCGAAGTGGGTAAGAAACTCGCCGAACGCTCCGTTGCCGACGTGGATGCCGATGTGGAAGCGATCAAGAAGATCACCCCTGCTGACAACCCAATGCGCATGGCGTTCCTCTACGCCCGTGGTAACGGTGGGGTGTTCTTCATCCTCGGTAAAGGCACCGGCGCGACCGACCTGATCGAAGGCATCGGCGGCGTCGACGTGGCCGCCGAAGCGGGTTTGTCAGACACCGTCCCGGCTAACGCCGAAGCTCTTGCCAAACTCAACCCCGACGTGTTCATCATGATGCGCGATGGGTTGGAATCCACCGGCGGCATTGATGGTCTCCTGCAGCGCCCCGGCGTCGCCCAGACCACCGCTGGCCAAAACCAGCGCGTCGTCACCCTGCCCGACGGCCAATCCCTGGCCTACGGGCCGATGACCGGCGAAGTGCTCCTGCGCACCGCGCAGGCGGTGTACACCCCAAACGAGCTGAACTAAAACGCGGCCTCACCCCGCCCGCGCAGACCCGACACCACCACCCACCACAAGGCTTTGCTGAAAACTTCCATGGCTACCCCCAAAACCACCGCCACCAAAGCCGAATCAGTTGCTGCTGATCCGGCAGGAACCGCGACGCCTGCGACCCCGCACACGACGCTCGCCAAGGACGTCTTCGCCGCGCGCACCACACGCCGCACAGTCTTGTTCATTGTGTTGGTGGCGCTGCTGCTGGCCACCGTGGTGGCCAGCATCGTGATGGGGCAGTACAACCTGTCTGCAGGGCAACTGTTTCACCTCGTCACCCAAGGCCCCCACGCCACGCTTCCTGCGGGGCCGGAAAAAATTGCCCACTCGGTGGTGTGGAACATTCGCCTGCCCCGCCTGGTGTTAGGCCTGGTTGTCGGAGCCGCCCTTGGTGTCGCCGGCGCGCTCATGCAGGCCGTTTTCGCAAACCCACTGGCCGAGCCGAGTGTTATTGGCGTGACCTCCGGTGCGGGCGTGGGGGCCGCTGTCGCGATCGTTTTCGGACTGAACTTCATCGGCGCATCCACGGTGCCGCTGTTTGCATTCATCAGCGCCGTGGTGGTCACCGTCGCGGTCTACCAGATGGCACGCTTCGGCGGTCGGGTGCAAGTGGTCAACCTGATCCTCACCGGTATCGCCATCAACGCGGTGTGTGCCGCGCTGATTTCCTTCATGGTCTACCTGGCGCCCACGACCTCCCGCGAACAAATCATCTTCTGGCAGATGGGTTCCCTCAACGGCACCCAGTGGAAGCACGTGGTCGTGGTGGTTCCGATCGTCATTGTGGGTATCGCTTTGTCGCTGCGGCTGGGTAGCCGACTGGATTTGCTGGCGCTTGGCGACCGGGCTGCCGGCCACATCGGTGTCAACGTTGCCCGCCTGCGCATTGCTGCCATCGGTGCCGCCACTTTGCTGACAGCCGGCGCGGTGGCCTATGCGGGGCTGATCGGCTTTGTGGGGCTCATCGTGCCTCACCTGCTGCGCGGCATTACCGGACCTTCCAACAAGGTGTTGTTGCCCGCGAGTGCGCTGGCCGGTGCCGTGTTAATCGGGCTGGCTGATATCGCAGCCCGCACCGTTATTGACTATGCGGATCTTCCCATCGGTATTTTCACGGCCCTGGTGGGTGGCCCGACGTTTTTCGTTTTGTTGCGCCGGATGATGAAAAAGGGAGCGCACGCGTGAGCCGACACGCCCGACAAGAGCACGCCGCCGACAGCATGCCGGCGGAAAATCAGCTGTCGCCGGCAGCTGGTGGCCCGGCCATGATTGATGTGTCCGGGGTGACCATCACGGTGGGGGACAAGACCCTCCTGCGAGAAATCTCCATGACGGCACGCGCTGGCCGGGTGGTCGGCCTGATTGGCCCCAACGGTGCGGGTAAGTCCACCTTGCTGGCCGCGCTGGCTGGCGACCGCGCCCCGGCTGCCGGCGCCATCAGCCTCAATGGGGTGAACCCCTATGCCACCAGCGCTCGGCACCTGGCGCAGTGTCGCGCGGTCATGTTGCAAGACGTCGGGGTGTCTTTTTCTTTCCTCGTACGAGACGTCGTGGAGATGGGGCGCCGGCCGTGGGGTGGCACGGAGCGCAGCGCCCATGACGACGCCGTGGTGGATGCCGCAATGCAAGCCACCGAGGTGTACCACCTGGCTCACCGCGACGTCATGACCTTGTCAGGCGGTGAACGGGCGCGCGTCGCGTTGGCGCGTGTCCTCGCACAACAAACCCCGGTGGTGTTTTTGGATGAACCCACCGCCGCGTTGGATATTGGCCACCAGGAGCAGGCCTTGGGCCTGATGCGTGCGATGGCGCGCGCTGGTGCCGCGGTGATTGTGGTGCTGCACGACCTCAACGCCGCCGCAGCATATTGCGATGACATCGTGTGCCTGGGCAACGGCACTATTGCCGCGCAGGGAAGTGTTGAAGACGTGTACGTGGACACGATCTTGAGCGAGGTATACGGCTGGCAGATCGCGGTCAATCAGGTCCCGGATCCGGGCGATCCATCCCGGTTGATTCCCCATGTCGTTCCGCGTCGCGGGCACGTGTCCCGTGAGCACACCACGGGGTTGCAGTTGGGAATGCAGCTACCGCCTGTATGAGCTTTTTCTGCATAAAGTCCATGTCACGGTCCGTACCACCGCGTATGTGACAATTGACACTTAGGGAAAGCTTGACTGATTAGCTCACTATAGGAAGACTAGTGGCAGAAATAATGCTTAGGCTGCTCTATCTTCGACCTGCTCCCAGTCTGCTGGGCATTCGCTCAACACCTGGTGGATGCTCATCGAGCGGGATGTTGGGGATGGGGCGCCGATTGGACCTACGGCGTTACTTCGACTGACCCCCAAAAAAACTTTCTGAAGGAGTCTTCAATGACCTCTCGCTTTACCCGTCTTGCTGCAGTTGCGGCCACCGCTGCTGTTGCAGGTATGACCGTCACTCCGGCTTTCGCTGCTGAGGCTGGCACCTGCTCTGGTTCCATCTCCTGGCCGATCAGCCCCAGCTTCATCAGCTACTCCACCAAAATGGGCAATAAGTTGGAGGTTACTGACGGCGCAAAGCTTGAGGGTAAGAACATCACCTTCGATATCGATGGTGCCAAAACCAAGGCTGCTTCCAAGGATGGCAAGGTCACTATCGTGACCAAGGGTAAGGTTCACTCCACCGGCCACGAGGGCAAGATGGACACCACCCTGACCGACATTTCCTTCACCATCGATAAGGATGGAAAGACCGGCGAGATCGCCACCAATTTCCGCGCGCGCGAATTCAAGGACTTTAACGCTAGCGCGCCCATGGGTGATTGGATCAACGGCAATGGTGTGAAGGTCGCCAACATGGCTTTGAGCCCCGCGGCAGATCTTAGTGGCAAGGATGTTGCCGCTAATGGCACCACCACCTTCGATAAGAACACGGACTCCGTAAAGATCTTCCCGACCTATGATGCCGGTCGCGAATTGGGTGCCGTCTCCATCGAGGCTAAGGGTTGTGGCCTGGCCAAGGAGACTGAGTCCACCCCCGCACCGAGCAAGCCTGTCGTTCCGCCTGTTACCCCGAAGGATCCCGGCAAGGAGCAGCCCGGTAAGGATAACGGCTCCTCCGCAGGTGGTGGCGTCGGTATCGTTGCGATCATCGCTCTGGTTGGCGCTGCGCTCGCCGGCCTGTTCCAGTGGGCAGTTTCCCAGGGCCTGGTTCCTGCACCCCGCTAAGACGACTCTCTAGTCAATATCGCCCAGTATCACTGATGCTGGGCGATTTTTTGTGGGGGTGAGGGGGTTGATGCCGAAGTGAAAGGCGAGTCTGAATGATAGGGGCGCTATTGGAGCTGCTGGAGAAGTGATTTCGCTAGCTGTCGAAATGATATTTATGCATCGAGCCTAGAAAATCAGGGTGTTGTGTTTTCTTCGCGCGTCAGATGTTTGGGGGTAGCTATGGGGGTGAGTGAATAAAAGAGTTTGGTAAGTGAAATTTTATCTTCCGTTTTTATTTCCTTTAGTCGGGGGTGCTCTAAAAACTTCCTTCTCGAAAGTGCTTGACAGTGATGTAGAGCGCATTTAGGTTGGGTTATACCTTCGGGTCGCAGGAAGCGAAGCCTGGCAGGAGGGATAGATGCCCCATCTAGGGGTGCTTTTTCTTTGTCTTGGTGAAGCGGGCGACATTTGATTCGTCAGTTACTGCCCCGGGGATTGGATCGCAATGTATTTTCCACGATGGAAAAAATACAGCTTGCTGAGGTGTCTCTCTAGAGGCCACGGCACACAAAACTAACTTAGGAGTTTCTCATGGCACGTCTCGCACGCGTCTCTACCGTTATCGCTGCTGCCGCCCTGGGTGGCGCACTGTTCGCTGGCCCGGCTTTCGCCGCTGAGGGGGCTGCGCCGAGTCCTTCCTCCTCTGCTGCTCCGGCTCCGGAGAAGCCTGCTCCCGCCCCGGAGAACCCGGCTCCTGCTCCTGCCCCGGCTCCGGCTCCGGAGAACCCGGCTCCGGCTCCTGCCCCGGCTCCGGCTCCGGAGAACCCGGCTCCTGCCCCGGCTCCGGCTCCGGAGAACCCTGCCCCGGCTCCTGCCCCGGCTCCGGCTCCGGAGAACCCGGCTCCTGCCCCGGCTCCCGCCCCGGAGAACCCTGCCCCGGCTCCTGCTCCTGCCCCGGCTCCGGAGAACCCTGCCCCGGGCGGCGAGAACCAGACCCCGGCCCCGGGCGACAAGGACAAGGACAAGGACAAGAACCCGAACCCCTCCAACACCAAGAAGCCTGGCTCCACCGTCAACGTTGTGAACAACGAGCTGTCCTCCGACAAGAAGAAGCCTGAGGGCTCCGCAGGCGTTCTGGGCATCCTCGCTGTGCTCGGCGTGATCGGTGCTGCTCTGGCAGCTCTGTTCCAGTGGGCTACCGCTAACGGCATGCTGCCGAAGTTCCCCGCCTAATCTCCTAGGCGATTGATGTGACTCATTAGAGAACACATCGCAAACGCTCACAGAGCGAATCTTTTAAAAACGCCGGCCCCCTTTTGGGGTCGGCGTTTTGCTGTGTGATGACGAGCGTTCGTTTATTCTGAAAGGTATGTCAAACCTATGAAGGATCTCTGGGGCGGTCATCGTCTCGGCGGAGCTTTCCTAGGGGAGATCCCCAACAATCTCAGTGTTGCTGCACACTGATTCATCCCTTGTGTGCAGTCACTTTAAGAGGAGCAATTTCTATGCGCATGCGCCCCGCGATCGTCGCACTTGGTAGCGGCCTGGCCCTGTCTGCTTCGCTCATTACCGCCCCCGTAGCTATGGCAGACGAGCAGAAAAACACCTGTACCGATGTATCTCAGGTGCAGACCACGAAGACCACCCTGCTGTGGAATTTCAAGGATTCTTTCCTGTCTCACATTCAAACTCAGTTTGCCGATGGCACGGTCACGGCTACTGAAGGCGCAACCTTCAATGCTCCGAAGGGGCCGGTGACGTATCCCGGTAAAAACCCTGCCGGAAGCTATTGGAATACTCCCGGCAACGAGTTGGATTTCGCCGGCAACCTGCACTTGACTGCCTATAAAGGACTAGGGCCTGGTGGCGGACTTGGTATGGATACCAATATCCACGACCTGAAGCTGAAGATCACCTCGGAAACCACGGGTGAAATCCTCGGCTCCTACCAGGTGCGCGGTTGGACCGGTAAAAAGGTTGACGCCAACGCTGATGGCAAGGATGCAGTGATCGCGAAGGTCACTTTCGATGCGCCCTTCGATAAGGCTGCGAAGGCTCAATCCATCAAGATGAAGGTCATCGCTGACAAGGGTGCGAAGGACCTGTCCGCTGGTCGCTATGAGCCGGGCGAGGACGAGCTGTCTGAGGCTGTCTTGCAGGTAGAGAACTCCGGCGATTGCTTGGCTCCGGCGCAAGGGCACATTAAGCCGGTGTGGGAAGAGTCGTCTTCTGATTCTTCCGCCGAAATGCGTCACAAGGGTGTGAGCTCGAGTGATCCGAACAAGCAGAACACCAACTCCGTTAATGGCTCCAGCGTTGGTGTTGCTTTGGGTCTGGCGGGCCTGGTTGGCGTCATCGCCTTCATCGTTTCTCAGATGGGCGCCGTAGCTGGCCTTCCGGCTGTGCAGCTGCCTCCGCTTCCGGCTGTGCAGCTGCCTCCGCTTCCGGCTGAGCTGCAGGCGCTGTTGCCGCGCTAAGCTGCATCGGCTTATCTGAGTACAAAAGGTTTCAGGGCGACCGCGTGATGCGGTCGCCCTGAAGCTTTTTGGGGGTTAACCCAAAAACCTCCCCAGGCGACAGGGTCGCGTGGGGAGGTAGGGGAGGAGTTATGCCTTAGATGGCGTCGAAGGCAGCCTTCAGGTCGGCGATGATGTCGTCGACGTTTTCGATGCCGATGGACAGGCGGATGGTGGACTGGTTGATGCCAGCGCGGGTCAGGCCCTCTTCATCGGACTGGGAGTGGGTGGTGGTTGCGGGGTGCACCACCAGGGAGCGCACGTCGCCGACGTTGGCCAGGTTGGAGAACAGCTTCAGGGCGTCGATGAATGCCCAGGCTACTTCCTGACCGCCGTCGATGTCGAAGGACAGCACGCTACCGGTGTACTTCAGGCCCAGCTTTTCCTTGGTGGCGTACCAGGGGGAGTCCTCAAGGCCGGCGTAGTTGACCTTGGTGACCTTGTCGTGGCCGGCAAGGAACTCGGCAACCTTCTTGGCGTTTTCGTTGTGGCGCTCAACGCGCAGGGACAGGGTGTCCAGGCCCTGGGCGGTGACCCATGCGTTGAAGGGGGAGGGGGCGGCGCCGGTGTCGCGCAGCAGGCCGACGCGGGCCTTCAGGCCGAAGGCTGCTTCGCCGAGGTCGGCGTACTTCAGGCCGTGGTATGCCGGGTCCGGGGTGACGAAGTCGGGGAAGACGGGCTTGCCGTTGCGTTCGACGGTCCAGTCGAACTTGCCGCCGTCGACCAGGATGCCGCCCAGGCCGGAGCCGTTGCCGGTGTAGAACTTGGTGACGGAGGCGACGACGATGTCTGCGCCGAGCTCAAGGGGGCGCACCAGGGCGGCGGTGGCCAGGGTGTTGTCGACGATCAGCGGGACCTGGTTGGCGTGGGCGACCTCGGCGACGGCGGGGATGTCCAGCACGTCGGCCTGGGGGTTGGCGAAGGTCTCGCCGTAGAAGGCGACGGTGTTGTCCTTGACTGCTGCGGCCCAGGACTCGGGATCGTCGGGGTTTTCAACGAAGGTGGTCTCGATGCCAAGTCGCGGCAGGGTGACGGCCAGCAGGGTTTCGGTGCCGCCGTAGAGGCGCGGGGAGGCGACGATGTGGTCGCCGGCCTTGGCCAGGTTGAGGATGGCGGCGGTTTCTGCAGCCATGCCGGAGGCGAACAGAACAGCGTGGACGCCGCCTTCGAGGGAGTTGATGCGGTTTTCGACGGCCTCGACGGTGGGGTTGGTCAGGCGGGAGTAGACCGGGCCGGCGTCTTCCAGGGCGAAACGCTGCTTGGCGTGTTCGGCGGAGTTGAAGACGTAGGAGGAGGTGAGATAAATCGGCAGGTTGCGGGCGCCGGTGTCGGAATCGACGGGCTGTCCTGCGTGGATAGAGCGGGTCTCGAGTCCCCAGTTGGTGGCGTTGCTGTTGTCGTACTTCGGCATCGTGGCTGTCCTTTTGCTGTCTGTGTGGTTCCGGGTGGAGGTTTCATGGGCCGGAGCAAACCCTTGCTAGAGGGTGTGCTCTACGGCGATAGTTCACCACACTAATGGACAGCTCGGTCTAGCGCAAACAGCTCTGTCTATTTTTTGGGATACTAGCAGGTAAAAGCACTAAAAATAATTAGACAGCTTAGTTTGTTTTGTGGTGTCGATTAGGTTTACGGGAGTTGTAGATCCCGCGGAGGACAACCACTAGCGCCAGCACTGCGCCGATGCCGACAACGATGCCCCATGGGCCGGCCCACCACTGTGGTTTGGTGCCTTCTTCGACGTCGTCGGCGCAGGCGTTGAGGTTGTCGCGTAGTTCAAATTGGGTGCGGTCGTATTCTTTGTGCCGGTGGGAGAATAGTTCCGCGGTGATTTCGTCGATGCGCAGGTGGCTGGTGGCTGCTTGCTTGTTGAGGGCGTCTTGGGGCGCGTTGGAGGGCTCGTCGCTGATAGCGCGGGCGGCGGCGCGGGCTTCGACGGGGGTGTATTCCATCTTGTCGCCGGCTTGGTCCCCGATGCCGTCTTCGGCTTCGGTGCGATGGGGGATGAACATGCCCAAACCTTCGGGGGAGCCGGTGGCTTTGATGCGTTCCTGGAGTTCTGCGGGGGTGGCGGCGCCGGGCTCGTTCATGTCGTAGGCGTGAATGGCTTCTTTGAGCCCGGGGTCGTCGTGGTCGAGTTCCTCGAGGCGCTGGTTGACGGCGTCTTCGCGCAGTTTTGTCCAGAACTCGGAGACGTCGGAGTCTTTTTGGCGCGGATCGACGCGGCACACCCCAGCATCCAGGTCGGGGGTCACGTCGTACGCCGACGCCGCCCCGGCCCCCAGGAACACCGTGGAGGTAGCAAGCGAGGCGGCAAGAAAGCTCGAAACGAACCGGCGGGAAACACTCATGCCCACCATTGTAAAGACCGCCGCGCGTCCACCTCAGGTTGCGGCGACACCTTCCCGAGGAATTTTAGGGCGAAAAGCAGTCTGTTTTGGGCAGCTGAGCATAGGTGCGTCGCTGTGGGGAGGTGGTGCTGATTTCGTGGGCGGGTATGACAAAGGCCAGCCCCGGCACCGCAGGTGCGGTACCGGGGCTGGCCGTGGGGGAGAAGGGAAGAAGATTTACTTCTTCAGGCCATCAATGATGGAGTTGAACTTCTCGGAGGGGCGCATTGCTGCGGTGGCCTTTGCGTCGTTCGGGTTGTAGTAGCCCTCCAGGTCGATGGCCTTGCCCTGAACCTCAAGGAGCTCAGCGGCGATGGCGTCGGCGTTGTCGGACAGTTCCTTGGCGACGGGGGCGAAGATCTCGGCGAGCTCGGCGTCGTCGGTCTGCTTGGCCAGTTCATCTGCCCAGTAGGTGGTCAGGTAGAAGTGGGAGCCGCGGTTGTCGATTTCGCCGACCTTGCGGGACGGGGACTTGCCGTCGTTGAGCAGGCGCTCGGTGGCCTTGTCCAGGGCGTCGGCCAGGACGGCAGCCTTGGTGTTGCCGTCGGTGTTGCCGAAGTGGCGCAGGGACTCGCCGAGTGCCAGGAACTCGCCGAGGGAGTCCCAGCGCAGGTGGTTTTCTTCCACCAGCTGCTGGACGTGCTTCGGGGCGGAGCCGCCGGCACCGGTTTCGAACAGGCCGCCGCCAGCCATCAGCGGGACGACGGAGAGCATCTTGGCGGAGGTGCCGAGCTCGAGGATCGGGAACAGGTCGGTGAGGTAGTCACGCAGCACGTTGCCGGTCACCGAGATGGTGTCTTCGCCCTTGCGGATGCGGTCGATGGAGAACTGGGTTGCCTCGACGGGGGACATGATGCGGATGTCCAGGCCCTCGGTGTCGTGCTCCGGGAGGTACTTTTCGACCAGGGTGATCAGGTTGCGGTCGTGGGCGCGCTCGGGGTCGAGCCAGAACACGGCCGGCATGCCGGACAGGCGGGCGCGGGTGACGGCCAGCTTGACCCAGTCGCGGATGGGGGCATCCTTGGCCTGGCATGCACGCCAGATGTCGCCGGTGGCGACGGTGTGCTCCATGAGGGTCTCGCCGGCGGCGTTGGTGACCTTGACGGTGCCGTCTGCCGGGATCTTGAAGGTCTTGTCGTGGGAGCCGTACTCCTCGGCCTTCTGGGCCATCAGACCGACGTTGGGGACCGTACCCATGGTGGCCGGGTCGTAGGCGCCGTTGGCGCGGCAGTCCTCGATGACGGTCTGGTAGACGCCTGCGTAGGAGGAGTCCGGCAGCACTGCCAGGGTGTCCTGCTCTTCGCCGGCGGCGTTCCACATGTGGCCGGAGGTGCGGATCATGGCGGGCATGGAGGCGTCAACGATGACGTCGGAGGGGACGTGCAGGTTGGTGATGCCCTTGTCGGAGTTGACCATGGCAACAGCCGGGCCCTGCTCGAGTGCCTTGTCGAAGGCGGCCTTGATCTCGGCGCCGTTGTCCAGCTTGTCCAGGCCGGCGTAGACGGCTGCGAGGCCGTTTTCGCCGTCCAGGCCGGCGGCCAGCAGCTGCTCGCCGTACTGGGCGTAGACGTCAGCGAAGAAGGCGCGGACGACGTGGCCGAAGATGATCGGGTCGGAGACCTTCATCATGGTGGCCTTGAGGTGGGTGGAGAACAGCACACCTTCGTCCTTGGCGCGCTTGACCTGCTCGGCGAGGAACTCGTCGAGGGCGGCGGCACGCATGACGGTGGAGTCGACGACCTCGCCGGCCAGCACCTTCAGGCCGTCCTTGAGGACGGTTTCGGAGCCGTCGTTGCCCACCAGGGTGATCGTGAGGGTGTCGTCGGCCGGCATGATGACGGACTGCTCGTTGTGGCGGAAGTCGTTGTCAGCCATGGTGGCGACGTTGGTCTTGGAGTCCTTGGACCAAGCACCCATGCGGTGCGGGTGAGCCTTAGCGAAGTTCTTCACCGCGATCGGGGCGCGGCGGTCGGAGTTGCCCTCACGCAGAACCGGGTTCACGGCGGAGCCCTTGACGGAGTCGTAGCGGGCGCGAACGTCCTTTTCCTCGTCGGTGGAGGGGTTGTCCGGGTAATCGGGAAGCGCAAATCCCTGGCCCTGCAGCTCAGCGATGGCTGCCTTCAGCTGCGGCACGGAGGCGGAAATGTTCGGCAGCTTGATGATGTTGGCTTCCGGAGTCTTAGCGAGCTCGCCGAGCTCAGCCAGGGCGTCGGCGACCTTCTGGTCTTCGCCCAGGTAGTCCGGGAACTGGCTCAGGATGCGTCCTGCCAGAGAGATGTCGCGGGTTTCGACATCGATGCCGGCGGTGGAGGCGAAGGCCTCGACGACGGGCTTGAGCGAGTAGGTCGCGAGAAGCGGAGCCTCATCGGTACGGGTGTAAATGATCTTTGCCAAAACAACTCCCAATGGTGGTTGATGATACGGCCTTACAGAATACCTGTCCGGGCACCGGTGTGGGGCAAATTGGGGGAGCAAACCCAGCAAAGTGTGTCCTAATACACCGCCATGTTGGGGGTGGGGGAGGTGGTGAAGCGGTGGCTGGTCGGTGGCTGGTCGGTGTTTGGTCGGACGTTGGCTGGTGCTGGGCGGGGCGGGGATACCGCAATACCGCAATACCGCAATGCCGCGAATACTGTGCGGATGGTGGGGGCCGGGGCGCGTCCGATGGGGGTGTGGGGGCTGGCTCACCCCCGGCTACCCGCTGTCGCATCCGTCACGGATTGGCGGCGCCACCTCGGTTTTTGGTGGTCTTTTCGGGGTGTGGCACGGTAGCCTGCCCGGGTGGAGAAAAAAGCTCATTCGAAAACTGTGAAGACCGTGGTGGATTCCGCCCCGGCACCGGCCCGGCAGGCTACCCAGGCTGCGCCGCGGGTGCCACGCCAGACCGATATCAGCGAGCGGCGACGCACGATTGTGATGTTGGCGCTGGCGCTGGGTGGCTTCGGTATTGGCATCACGGAGTTCGTCTCCATGGGCTTGTTGTCGATGATCGCCGACGATTTCGGCATTTCCGAGGATCGGGCGGGCAATATCATCGCCGCTTATGCGATGGGCGTGGTGGTGGGTGCCCCACTGGTGGCAACCTTGACGGGCCACATTCCGCGCCGCCGCCTGGTGATCGTGCTGATGGCCGCCTTTGTGGTGGGCAACGGGCTGAGCGCGTTGGCGCACAGCTACCACTTGTTGTTAGGTGCGCGTTTTCTCGCCGGCTTGCCGCACGGCGCGTATTTCTCCGTGGCGGGCCTGTCGGCCGCCTCGATGGCTGCTGATGGCAAGCGCGGTCGGGCGATTGCGTTTTTGGGCTATGGTTTCGCGATTGCGACCGTGGCGGGCGTTCCGGCCGCCCAGGCGCTGGGCGCGCACGTGGGATGGCAGTGGGCTTATGCCTTAGTGACCGCCATTGGCGTGGTCACCTTCGTGTCCCTGGTGGGGCTGATGCCCCACATGGTGCGCATGAAGCCGACCAGCCCAATTACGGAACTGAAAGCTTTTACCCGCCCCCAGGTGCTGCTGACTTTGGCCGTCGGGGTGGTGGGTTTTGGTGGCATGTTTGCCGTGTACACCTATATTTCCTGGACCATGACGGAGCACGCCGGCGTGCCGGAGCGCTTGATGTGGGTGGTGCTGATGGCCTATGGCGTCGGCATGCTCATCGGTAATGGCCTGGGCGGGCGCCTATCGGACCGCAACGTGGAATTCGCTATCGCTTTCGCCTTGGTGATGATCGTGGTGACCCTGGTGTCGTTCTACTTCACCTCCGCGCACCCGTGGCTGGGAACTATCAACTTCGGCCTGATCGGCATGTTCGGGTCCACCCTGGTGCCGGCGCTGCAGATCCGACTGATGGATACCGCCGGTGATGCCCAAACCTTGGCGGCGGCGCTGAACCACTCGGCCCTGAACCTGGCCAACGCGGGTGGCGCGGCTTTGGGTGGCGCGGTCATTGCCCGCGGCTTCGGCTATCAGGCCCCGGCCCTGGCGGGTGCGGCCATGGCGGCGGTGGCGATCATGGTGTTTGTGCCGGCGTCCCTGGCACGCCGCCGCGCGGAGCGGGCAGGCAGGTAGATTTGTCGGCATGGCTGTGAAGATTGCGACTGTTAATGTCAACGGAATTCGCGCGGCGGTCAAACACCGCAGCGAAACCAACCTGGGATTCCACCAGTGGCTCAACGCCGATGCGCCCGACGTGGTGCTGCTGCAGGAAGTGCGCGCCGATGAGGCGCAAACCCGCGCGGCACTGGCGCCCGCCCTGGACGAAGGCTGGCATTACGCGGGCGCCCCGGCGGCCGCGAAAGGCCGCGCCGGGGTGGGTATCTTGTCCCGCTTCCCGCTTCTCGACGTGCAGGTTGGAATCGACGGGTTCGAGGATGCGGGCCGTTTTATCGCCGCCACCGTCGGCGGGGACTGCCCCGCACAGGGGCTGCGGGTGGCGAGCCTGTACCTGCCATCGGGCAGCGCCGGCACGGAAAAACAAGACGAAAAATACGCCTTCCTGGATTCCTTCGGGCCCACCCTGTCCGCGCTAGCCGATCAATACCCGCTGATGGTCATCGGTGGTGACTGGAATATCTGCCACCGCCGGGAAGATTTGAAAAACGACAAGGCGAACATGAAAAAGTCGGGCTTTTTGGCTGACGAGCGCGCCTTCATGGACTCCGTGTTCGGCACCTTCCCCGAGGACGCCCCGCAAATCAGCGCAGGAGAGTTTTTGGGCGCGGTCGACTACCAGCCCACCGCTGCCGCGCGGGCGCGCACTGTGGCGCAAGATCCGCAGTGGTTCGACGTGGCGCGACGCCTGCAGCCCGAAGGCGATGGGCCTTACACCTGGTGGACCTACCGGGGTCAAGCCTTCGACACCAACGCCGGGTGGCGCATCGACTACCAGGCGGTAACAAAAGACCTCCTGGATCGGGCAACATCTGCACGGGTGGCCAAGGCCGACGCCTATGACCTGCGGTGGTCCGATCACTCCCCGCTGGTGGTCACTTACGACTTTTAAAAAAAACTACTGCGCGCGCTATGGGTGCGCGCGCCACTTACTGGCCCTCATCCGACAACGGGTGGGGGCCAGACGCATGTGAAAAAAAGGGCGCCAAAAAGCATCCAAAAACCTCACCCGCTCGGGTGCGGTGGGGGTAATTTTTTCACACCCCGCTGCCACGCGAAGCAGCAAAGGTGCAGCATACGGGGAAGATGGTTGTTCCAGGGTGGAAACGACGGGGGCAGATGCCTTCCCAAAGCGTTGCTTCCATAAGAAAAACCTAAGTAATATCTGGTGCGCTCGTGCTGCAGCACCTCTGCGGCACCCGAAGTTTGCCCGCCCCTGACCCCGATCACCACGCCCCGACCCAGCAGGGAAGTGGAAGGAAAGGCCCACCATGACCCGGCGAAGCCGACGCACCACCCGCGCCGCCGCGCTACTGGCAGCACTGGCCACCAGTGCCGCCACCATCAGCGCCCCAGGACTACCCACCGCGATCGCCACCGACGCGGACATTGCCCACCACAGCAACGCGGACCGCAACCTCGAAGCCCACAGCGCCGACCACGACGACGCAGAAGAAGGCGTCGACCGCTTCATCGTCTCCGTCAAAGAGGAAATGGCACCGGCGGCACAAATCGACCCCGAAGGCACCATCGAAGACGTCCTCGACGACGCCACCGAATCCAACGGGGTCACCGCCGAAGACGTCAGCGCCACCGCCACCGGCGACATCGTGGTCTCCACCGACAAAAAACTCGACGCCCAACAAGCCAAAGAGTTCATGGAAGACCTCGCCGCCGGCGACAACGTCGAATACATCGAACCCGACGTGCGTCTCACCATCGCCAGCGAACCCAACGACCCCCGCTGGGACAAACTCTGGGGCCTACACGGCGAAGACGGCGCCCGCGTCGACCGCGCCTGGGACTACGGACTCAACGGCGAAGGCCAAGTCATCGCCGTCATCGACAACGGCATCCAAAAACACCCCGACCTCGACGACCACATCCTGCCCGGATACGACTTCGTCTCCGACGCCCGCACCGCCCGCGACGGCGACGGCCGCGACAACGACCCCACCGACGAAGGCGACTGGTTCCGCGCCGGCGAATGCCAAAAAACCCACGGCGCAAACTCCTCCTGGCACGGCACCCACGTCGCCGGCACCATCGCCGCCATCGCCGACAACAACACCGGCATCACCGGCGTCGCCCACGGCGCCCGCGTCCAACCCATCCGCGCCCTCGGCAAATGCGGCGGCAACCTCTCCGACATCACCGACGCCGTCGTCTGGGCCGCCGGCGGACACGTCCCCGGAGTACCCGACAACCCCACCCCCGCCAACATTATCAACATGAGCCTCGGCGGGCCCGGCCAATGCTCCCGCACCTACCAAAAAGCCATCGACAAAGCCACCGCCGCCGGCGCCACCGTCATCGTCGCCGCCGGCAACGCCGGCCGCAACGCCCGAGGCTACCAACCCGCCAGCTGCAACAACGTCCTCGTCGTCGCCGCCACCGGCGAAACCGGCTCCAAAGCCTACTACTCCAACTACGGCGACAACGTCGACCTCGCAGCCCCCGGCGGTGACCGCGCCACCGGCGACCAAATCCTGTCCACCTTCAACGACGGCCTCACCACCCCCGGCAAACCCAACTACGACTACCTCCAAGGCACCTCCATGGCCACCCCGCTGGTCTCCGGAGTCGCCGCCATGATCCGCCAAGCCGACGACAGCCTCACCCCAGCCGACATCAAACGCATCCTCAAAGAAACCACCCGAGAACTGCCCGGCAACTGCAACGGCGGATGCGGCACCGGACTCATCGACGCAGAAGCCGCCGTCCGTGAAGCCCTCGGCGAAGACGCCACCCCCACCCCCACCGAACCCACCCCCGCTGAACCACCACGCGAACCCACCCCGGAACCCGCGCCCAAACCACAACCGGCCCCCAAACCCACCAGCACCCCAGCACCGGCACCCAAGCCAACCACCACCCCGGCACCCGCACCCAAACCCACCACGACCACCCCAACCACCACCCCACGGCCCACCACCCGGCCCCAACCCACCTACCCCCGCTACCGGTACCCCACCTACCCCACATACCCCAGCTACCCGCGCTACCGGTACCCCAGCTACCCCTACTACCCGTATAACCCCTACTACCCGGGCCGCGGGTACTGGAACCCCTACTACGGCTACAACTACGGCAACTACGGCGGCTACTACCCGCGCTACTACTACACCAACCGCACCCTAGCCCCCAGCCGCTACATCATCAGCTACTACTAGCACCCCACAGCGCCGCACCGGCCAAGCAACCGGTGCGGCGCTTTCCACATCCAAAACCCACCCCACCCCAGCCCTACACTGACACCAAGACCACCCACAGCCGACAGGAGACCACCATGCCCCACCGCACCACACCCCGCCACGCGACACTACTTGGCTGCGCACTGCTCCTCGCCGGCTGCACCCACACACCCGACACCACCCCAACAGACCCAACCACCCACTCCACCAGCCCCACCGCAACCAGCACCCCCCACACCACCGCACACCCCATGCCCACCACCAACACACCCGCAACCCCACCAGCAGACACCCCCACCACCGCCCCCGCAGACACACCGCAAGATTCCACCGAACTCCACCCACCCCAGCCCGGCGGACACGCCACCGGCGAACACCTCCGCGAACCCGCCACCGAACCCCTCCCCGACGACGGCCTCGGTGATCCCGCCACCGGCTTCATCATCCACCCCAGCGACGACACCAACCCCCAACCCACCATCGACGCCGCCCGAGAAGCATCCACCACCACCGGCATCACCCTCGAAGACATCTACGTCAACAGCCTCGGCTCCGTCGTCGTCCGCGCCAACACCACCCTCACCCCCGAACAAACCCGCGCCTTCATCGACGCCATCACCGCCAGCGACATAGCAGAAGACGTCGAAGTCGACGGACTGATGACCACCCAACAGAACTGACCCAAGCCCAGCGACAAGCAACCCACAGCAGAGGACTACACTTAAAAAACCATGAGCTCCGAAGCGAACCCCACCACCGAAAACCAGGCCCCCACCACCGGGCCCGACACCACCGAACGCCCCAAGCAGCGCGTCGTTTCCGGCCTCCAGCCCACCAGCGACTCCTACCACCTCGGCAACTACCTGGGTGCCGTCCGCCAGTTCATCGGACTGCAGGACACCTACGACGCCTTCTACTTCATCCCGGACCTCCACGCCATCACCGTGGACCAGGACCCCAAAGAACTGCGCCACCGCACCCTTGCAGGCGTGGCCCAGCTGCTCGCACTCGGCATCGACCCCGACAAGTCCACCCTGTTCGTCCAGTCCCACGTCCCGGAGCACGCGGAACTCGGATGGGTCCTGACCTGCATGACCGGCTTCGGCGAAGCCTCCCGCATGACCCAGTTCAAGGACAAGTCCGCCAAACGCGGCGCCGACCGCACCGGCGCCGGCCTATTCGCCTACCCCATGCTGATGGCCGCAGACATCCTGCTCTACCGCCCCCAGCTCGTACCCGTCGGCGAAGACCAGCGCCAGCACATCGAACTCACCCGCAACCTGGCAGAACGCTTCAACTCCCGGTACAAGAAAACCTTCGTCGTCCCCGAAGGCTTCATCCCCGAAGGCGCAGCGAAAATCTACGACCTGCAGGAACCCACCTCCAAGATGAGCAAGTCGGGCTCCAACCCCAAGGGCATCATCAACCTGCTCGACGAACCGAAGGTCTCCGCCAAGCGCATCAAGTCCGCCGTCACCGACAACGACGGCGTCATCGCCTACGACAAGGACAACAAACCGGGCGTCTCCAACCTGCTCGTCATCCAGTCCGCACTAACCGGCAAGAGCATCGACGACCTCGTCGCAGGCTACGAAGGCCAAGGCTACGGCGCACTCAAAACCGACACCGCCGACGCCCTCGAAGCATTCACCACCCCGCTGAAGGCCAAGTACGACGAGTACATGTCCGACCGCGCAGAACTCGAACGCGTCCTCGCCCAAGGCGCCGACCGCGCCCGCAGCATCGCCTCCAAGACCCTGGCCGACGTCTACGAACGCGTCGGATTCCTACCCCGGATGCGCTAAAATCCCAGCACAAAGCCCCACCAGCAACACCTGCTCGTGGGGCTTTCGCAATCCGTTGGCCAGCTAGACGTTGGTATGCCACTGCGTTTTTGCCGACAACCACTGCCCCCGCAGCGGCCACCGCGCCAACACCCACAGCCACAGCGCGCCGGGAATCAGCACACTCGCCACCGTCAGCCAAAAGGCAGTAGACGCGCCGCTGCGTGCCCGCTCGAAAAGGTACAGCCGATACCACACCACCACGTGCAGCACAGCCAGGGCAAGCAGAACCACAACCGGCACCAAAGACCAAAGGGCATCGCCCAGCGCCGGGGAGGTCGCAGATAAGTTGGCGGCGCCAAAAACCTGCACACCCGAATTGGTCGCGAGCATCATCGACCACCTTTCGAAAAACGCGCCGGCCACTATGAGCGCAACGCTTGATGAAAAGAAGTAAAAATAACTGTATCTCACACAGGGGGTAAATAACAGGGGGATTTATGCCATCAATGGGGTTTGTCGCTACTGTCTAATGCGAACTTTGCACACCACCGCCACGCACATGTGCTAACCCGCCCATGGCGTGCACGAACAGTCGCCCCCACGGGCGGCAAACCCCGTGCAAAAAACAACCACCCGAGCCGCACAACCCGAACCGTGCGGCCCAACAGGAGCAGACGAACAACACCATGTCCCGCACTGACGAGTACGGCATCGAGCGAGTAAGTAAAGATGAACCCGGGTTCATCGACAAGCTTCGAGACAAGCACCAGTGGTTTGACCACCTCATGCTGATGCAGGAGCGTTACGCCACCATGGGTGGCAACCAATACTCCGCCGGCATTACCTACTTCTCCGTCCTGTCGGTATTCCCCATCCTCATGCTGGTCTTCGCCGCCGCCGGTTTCGTCCTGGCAGCCCGCCCCGAAGACCTCGCCAACCTGCAGCAGCTCATCAGCGACAACCTCTCTGGTGAGGTCGGCAACCAAGTCAACGAAATCGTCGACACCGCCATCCACCAGCGCGGTGCTGTCGCCGGTATCGGTGCCGCCACCGCCCTGTGGTCCGGCCTCAGCTGGATGAACCACCTGCGCTACGGCGTGTCCAAAATCTGGAAGTACGACCCCACCGGCGGCAACTTCGTGCTGAACAAGCTGCGCGACCTCGTCGCCCTGATCAGCCTCCTGGTCGCCCTGATTATCGCCTTCGGTGTCACCGCTATCGGCTCCTCTGGGCTGACCGAACACCTCATTGAGCTGGCTCACCTGCAAGACGTGCCGGGCATCGAGTGGATCAGTCGCCTGGTTGCCATCGTCGTCGGTTTGCTCGCCAACTACATTGTGTTCTTCTGGCTGCTGGTATCCCTGCCCCGCGGCACGGTTCCGAAGAAGTCCGCCGCCCAAGCTGCGATCATTGGTGCCGTTGCCTTCGAGCTGTTCAAACAGCTCGGTAGCGTGTTTTTCTCCAGCGCCCTGAAAAACCCGGCAGGCGCCACCTTCGGTCCGATCATCGGTGTGATGGTGCTGTTGTTTTTCATCTGGCGCATCCTGTTGTATTGCTCTGCGTGGGCTGCAACCACTAAGCAATCGCTGGCCGAGGCACAATTGCCAGCACCGGAACCGGCCGTGATTCAGATCCGTCAGGACGTCGCCGCTCCGGCAGCCACCCCCAAGGCGGGTGCGTTCGTCGGCCTCGGCGCCGCGCTCGGTGCCGGCTTGGCAGTGCTAGGACTGTCTCAGCGCAACAAATAATTATGCGCTAACCGCGGTGGGCCCCATGGGAAACCATGGGGCCCACCGCGGTTTTATGTGGCCTGCGTCTTGCTGTGACTAGAAGGTCTTAGGCTTCGTACAACCCGGTCTTTTTGCGGCGCGCATGACGAATATTGGCTATTGCTGCCGGCACCGCGACGATGACTAGCAGCACCGGAAGTAGCCACACGAACAGAGGGGTTTTCTGCTTATCCGAGGTGACCTCGGAGGGGTCTTGGGCGATTGCGACTCCGGGGAGATGGGACTCGGAGGCATCGGCTGCCGCTACCGCCTCCAGGGGTTCTACCTCTCCGACTGAGACGCCGGGGGCTACCCCGTAGCCGGCGTCGATGAGGCGGCCGGCTTGCTCCCACGCGCGCCCTTTATCGATGGTGGTGTCGAGGACTACTGCCGCGAGGCGGCGGCCGTTGCGATCCACTGCGCCAACGAAGGTGTGTTTGGCGTCGTCGGTGTAGCCGGTTTTGCCACCGATGGAATCCGGGTAGTTCATCAGCAACCCGTTGTCGTTCCACAACTCATAGCCCGGCTGGTCGTCATACCCGGGGAAGTCGTATTTCTCGGTGGTCAGAATTGACGCAAATGTTGGATTCTCCCAGGCGTGGCGATAAATCAGCGCCATATCGAAAGCGCTGGTGGACATGCCTGGTGCGTCGAGTCCGGAGTAGCTGGCCGCGCGAGTGTCTTGGGTGCCCAGCGAGCGTGCCAGCTCATTGACCTTGGTGACGGTTTCCTGATCGCCACCAAGCAGTTGCGCTAGCGCGTGGGCTGCGTCGTTTCCGGATGCCATGAGCAGTCCGTGGAGCAGATCGTTGACCGAGTATTCGCCCCCGGCGCCGATTCCGACGGCGGATCCTTCCTGGCCTGCGGACTCCGCGGAAACCCGCACTTTCTGGTTGAGGTTGAGCTCCTCAATCGCGGTGAGCGCGAGAAGCACCTTGATGATGCTGGCCGGGCGGTAACGGCCGTGGGCGTCTTTGGCTGCCAGGATATCGCCGTTGTCGATGTCGAAGACGATAAACGACGAGGCGGTGTACTCCTCCGGTGTGACAAAACCGGGGGCTGCGACGATGCCACAATTGTTCTGTAGTTGTGGCCCACCGGTTTTGACCTGTGGGATGGGAAGCGGTCGGGGTGTGGCGTTGCCGGGGGAGGGCATTTCGCTGGTGTCGACGGGCGCCGGGGGAAGCAGAGATTGGGGGCAGCCACGGGTATCGGGGGCTGTCGAGCGTGGCGCAGGCGTGATCGCCTCAGCCCACGGGGCAACACCTGGGGAAAGTGTTGTGGTGAGCAGAGCAAGGGTAAGCGCGATGGGCGCGGACACGTGGCGCATGGGCGGTAAGTGTACCCCTAGAAGATCCGGCGCCGAACACTGTCCCTGCTTCGTTGTCCTTGGTGTCAATCACACCCACCACCCAGGCCCTAGCAACTGGCCCCGCCCTTTTAGCCGGTGCCGTGTAGGAGGAATCTTTGATGCGGGTATCGTTGAGCGCACTATGACTGACGCACATTCCACTGCTGTTTCCCGCGAGGCTGAGGTTGCCCACATCCTTGGCCACATCACCCCCGGAGCCCCGCTGGATCGAGACATCGTCCATGCCTTGCCCAAGGTTGTGTTGCACGACCACCTCGATGGTGGTTTGCGTGCCGCCACCATCGTCGAGCTGGCCCAAGACTGTGGTTATCAGGGGCTGCCAACCATGGACGCCGAGGAGCTTTCGGCCTGGTTCGTGCAAGCAGCGAACTCCGGGTCCCTGCCGAGCTATCTGGAATGTTTCGCCCACACCTGCGCGGTGATGCAGACCGCCGACGCTTTGCGCCGAGTCGCTAGGGAAGCGGTTGAGGATCTGGCCGCCGACAACGTGGTGTACGCAGAGCTGCGCTTCGCTCCAGAGCAGCACCAGGAACAGGGTTTGAGCCTGCAGCAGGTCGTCGACGCCGTGGTGGCGGGCGTGAAAGAGGGCGAGACCGCGGCCGCGGACGCTGGCCGCCCCATCGCCGCCCGCATCATCTTGTGCGGCATGCGCCATGCCGACCGCACCAAGGAGATCGCGCAGCTAACGATCGACAACTTTGGTGCCGAATCGCCTGCTGAAGGCTACGTGGTTGCCTTTGATATTGCTGGCGCGGAAGTTGGTTTCCCCGCCACCAACCATGCGGAGGCTTTTGAGCTGTTGCGCAAGCATTTTGTGCCGTTCACCATTCACGCCGGCGAAGCCGCCGGTTGTGACTCCTTGGCGGGCGCGGTGCACTGTGGCGCCTCGCGTTTGGGCCACGGCGCGCGCCTGTATGAGGACTTTTCGGCCAGCATTGATGGCATTGATCCGGGCGTGATGTCGGCGTATGTCCGTGATCGCCGTTTGGCGCTCGAGCTGTGCCCGACCAGCAACACCCAAACCGGCGTCGTCGATGACATTGCCGATCATCCGCTGCCCCTGTTGCATTCCCTGGGCTTTGCTGTCACCGTCAACACCGATAACCGCCTGCTGGGGGACACGGATATGACCGGGGAGATGATGGTTCTGGTCGATACTTTCGACTATGACCTGGGTGCGTTGTACACCCTGACGCTTAATGCCATGGCGCAGGCCTTTATCCCCGAGCTGGAGCGCGAAGACATTGTGCGCGGCGTGATAGAGCCGACCTTCACCCGGATTGGTGCGGCCCTGCAGGGGGATTTGTCGGATGAGTCCCAGGACACCCCGACCGGTGAGGCGCTGACTTCACAGCTGCAACTGTCTGAGGAAGAGCTGGCGGGTATCGATCCGGCTGTCCTCGAAGAGTTGGGCATTTCCCTTGATGATTTGGGTGTGAAGAACAACGACTAGTTGTTTCGCAACAGATCTGCGCCTCGGGCCCCGCACGAAAATATTTCGGTGGGGCCCGAGGCGTGTTTAGGTGGTGTTGTTTAGAAGCCGGGGCGTTTGGGGATGACGACGGCGGCGACGAGGTAGATCAGGGGGCTGAAAAGGTTCAGGCCTAGGGATGCGATGGCGACGACGAGGCGGACAACGGTGGGGTCCCAGTCGAAGTATTCGGCGATGCCGCCGCAGACTCCGGCGAGGTATTTGTCGGTGGAGGAGCGGTAGAGGCGGTGTTGGGGAGTGGGGAGCTGATTTGTCATGGTTTCTACTGTAGGTGGGTGTGGCTTGGGTCGTTGGGGGTTTTGTTTTTAAGGCTGGGAGATGCCAAAGCCCGCCCCACCTGTCGTGAGACGGGCGAGGGGCCGGGTTAGGCGGTGGGGTTTTTCGGCATGACGATGGCGGCGATGATGTAGATGATGGGGCTGAAGACGTGGAAGACGACTGCTCCGAGGACGGCCATGATGCGCACGAGGGCGGGATCCCAGCCGAAGTGTTGGGCGATGCCGCCGCAGACTCCGGCGAGGTATTTGTCGGTGGAGGAGCGGTAGAGGCGGTTGGTGGGGGTTGGGAAGTTGTTGGTCATGGTTTTAACGGTACGTGTGCGGTGGTGTTGTGCGCATCGGGTTTTCCCCTGAATAAACCCTGACTTTTTTAGTCGGGATTGTGGACTTTTCATTGGGGGTGTTGATGACAGCAGGGCCGCTTCCTGGTGGTGGAAGCGGCCCTGCTGGTGGTGGGGGTGGTTTAGAACTTGGTGAAGCGACCGATGAGGGTGTTTTCGAGTTCTTTCCAGCCTTCTACTTCGCTGGTGTAAGGCGCGGAGGGGATGTATCCGGAAGGTGCCCCACCGACGTAGGCGATGAATTCCTGGATCGCCGGGTTGGCGACCAGGATGGAGGACACGGAGTCGTCTTTGGCCCAGTCGGCGGCGTCGGCCAGCAGGCTGTAGGCCTGCAGCATTTGGTCTTTGTCGACGGCTTGGGGTCCCTTGGAGATCGCTTCGGCCAGCCCGGTGAACACGTAGGTGTTGTCGTCGTGTGCGGTGATCTCGAGGGTGCCGCCGTTGGCAGCGTCCATGATGTCTTGCCAGGTCGACAGCTTGGCCATGTTGTGGTCTTTGTGCTCGATGAGCCAGCGGACGAAGGCCTTGCGGTTGTTAAAGGACGTGATCTGGCCGTATTCGCCGAGGAATACGGGGGTGTCGTCGAGGTAGGTGCGCAGGGTGTAGAGGGTGCGGCCGTCGATGACGATTTTGACCGGGTCGATGCCGGCCTGGCCCCACACGGACAGGTCGTAGGGGTCGGCGGCGCGCAGTGCGGCCTTGGCGTCGGCTTCTTCCTTGGCTTCTTTGTCCTTGGCGGCTTGCTCGGCGTCGGCAATGCGCTGCTCGGCGTCGGCGGCTTTGGCCTCGTCGATGTCTTTGACGCTGATAGCTTCGTCGAGGGCTTTGATGACGTCACGCCAGCCACCCTTGACGACGTTGCCGACGCCGGTCCATTCGCTGAATCCGGCTTCGCCGGAGTAGTGGTCGCTGCCGCGGTCGACGTTGGCGAGGATGGAGTGGGAGGAGAAGAAGGATTGCACCGGCAGGAGGGTGAGGACGTCGCCGACGGAACGCGCGAAGCGGAAGGCGCGGGAGGTGGCGGAGACGTTGGCGTGGGAGGGGCGCTCCGCGAGCCATGCGGGCAGTTCGACGAGGTCGAAGGTGTTGCGGGCGTCGGGGACGACGCGCAGGGGGGAGTTGTCGTTGGAGTAGGCGCCCCATTTGGGGTGGTCGGTGAGGTCGTGGGGTTCACCGGATTCGAGGAACGTCAGCATTGCCCCCGGGGAAGCGAAGGCGTAGACGTCGTCGCCGTGTCCAAGCAGTGCCTGCCATTCGGAGCCGTGCTCCTTGTAGAGGGGTGCCCAGAGGGTATAGAGGTCGCCCTGGGGCAGGGAGATTTTGACGGGAACAATGCCGTTGGTAGCCATGGGGAAGCATTTTACCCTGTTGGGCGAAAACACCCCCGGAATGCCATACCCGCATTGGTGGTTCTTAGCGGGCCGGTGCTGACGGGGGAGCCGGCTTCGACGAGTTGTCCGTCGCCGATGCACATGGCGACGTGCCCGTCCCACACCAATAGGTCGCCTTCTTGGAGTTCGGCGAAGCTGACTTGTCGCCCAACGGTTTGTTCTTGGGCGAGGCGGGGCAGTTCGACGCCGGCTTGGCGCCATGCCCATTGGGTCAGCCCAGAGCAGTCGAGTCCGACACCGGGGGTGGTTCCGCCCCATTGGTAGGGGGTGCCGAGTTGGGTGAGAGCGGCCCGGACGGCGGCTTTTCCGGCGGCGTTGTTGGTTGGGGTGTTTTCGCTGTGGCTGCCGGCGGCACTGAAGGCGCTTGGGGTGTCGTGGGTGGCGGGATGGGGGTGTGCTTGAGCGGTGGCTTCTGGGGCGTGGGGTGGTGCGGTGTGTGGTGGGGTGGGCAGGGGGTGGGGTTCGTTGGCGATGGCGGTGAGCTTTGCGGTGGCGTGTGCCAGCTCCTGGGTGAGTTGTTCGGCGCGCCGGGTGGCGGTGGTGATGGCGGTGGTGGCGATGGCGTGGAGTTGGGCGTGGGCGGGCGCGTGGATGGAGGGGTCGGGGTGGAGGGCTGATGGTAGGAGACTGGCGGCGTGGTGAAAGGTGTGGTGGAGGAGTTTTTCGATGTCGTGCAGCGCGTAGATCAGGGGTCGTTGGGAGTGTTCGATGGCTTCGCGCAGCCCGTGGTGTTGTTGGGTGAGTACGTGAAGATGGGTGAGGGCGTTTTCGGCATTGGCGCCTGTGGCGGCGCCAAGGGTGGTGATGATGGTGGGGAGTTCGGATAGGGGGTTGTGGGTGGAGTGGTGGGGGTGGATGCTGGGGGCGTGGGTGGGGAAGAGGCGGATGATGTGGGTGGCTAGGGCGTGCAGGTCGATCATGCGGTGGCCTTTTCACCGTCGGATGCAGGGGGTGGGGTCGGTGGTGCGGCTGCTGGTGTTGCTGGCGGTGGGTCGAGGGTGCCTAGTTGGCCACTAAGTTGGCCACCTAGTTGGCTGCCTAGTTGGGTGCACAGGTGCTCGTCGGTGCGTTCGTAGGCGTCAATGGTGGCGTGCGCGATGGTGGCTAGTGCTTGGGTGTAGTGGCGTAGCGCGATGGTGCGGGTGTCGACGGCGGTGACGGCGCGTTCGAGGGCACTGAGGAAGTCGCGGGCGCTGGCCGCGGCGGCGTCCACGGTGGAGATCACCACCGGTGGGCGGAGGGTGTGTGCGGCGTCGCTGAGTGCGCTGGCCAGGCGTCGGGCGTGGTCGATGTCGATGTTGAGTTGCTGGTGGGCGGTGTGCAGGTGGGGTGATGGGGTGTGGTTCATGCCCGGTTTGACGCGCGGTGGGGGCGGTTTTGGTTCTGCGGGGGCTTGTGGGCGGGTGACCCGCATTCGACCTTTGAAAACTGTCGCCTCTAGGATGGCTCTTATGGACATCACTGTGGTTGATCACCCCCTGGCAGCTTCCCGACTGACTTTGATGCGCGATGCGCGCAGCGATAACGCGGCGTTTCGGGCCGCGTTGAAGGATTTGGGGGCGATGCTGATTTATGAGGCATCGCGTGACCTGCCTGTTGAAAATTTTGACTGCAAGACCCCCGTGGCTGTCGCACAGGGCACCCGCCTGGAGAACCCGCCGATTATTGTGCCGGTGATTCGTGCTGGTTTGGGCATGATCGATCCGGCGTTGTCGATGATTCCTGACGCCCAGGTGGGTTTCATTGGTTTGGCCCGTAATGAGGAAACTCACGAGCCGGTGCCCTATTTGGAGGCGCTGCCGGAGGACCTGACCGGGCAGCCGGTGTTTGTGGTCGACCCGATGTTGGCTACTGGCGGGTCGCTGTTGTACGCCATTCGTCTGCTCGCGGAGCGTGGCGCGACCGACATCACTGCGGTGTGTATGGTTTCCGCGCAGCCGGGCGTGGACGCCCTGGCGAATTCGGGGCTGCCGGTGCGCCTGGTGACGGCCACCATTGACCCGGAGCTCAACGAGGATGCCTACATTGTGCCGGGGTTGGGCGATGCCGGCGATCGTCTCTACGGGCCGCGCAACATCGACCTGTAGTGCCCGCTGCTGGCGCAGACACCACGAACCCCCACCTTTTTCAGGTGGGGGTTCGTCTTTTTCTGCCACTCCGCGGGCGGTGCGTGCGCTGCGTGGGGCGCGCAGTGACATGGCCGGGAGGTACTGGAAGGTGCCGGGGGTGCCGTGTCACCGCGGGGCCAGCGGTGGGGGATAAGGGTTTAGTCCGCCTGGGGCTGCAGCATCTGCATGAAGCCCATCAACTTGATGACCGTGGCCAAAATGCCCCACATCCGCTCAAACAGGGTTGCCACGGAGGAGCCGTCGGAAGACAAGGAGGACGATGCGGTGCTGTCCTTGAAACCACCACAGGCCTTCACCCGTTCCACCCCAGCGTTGATACTGCGCTGTTGCAGTTTGAGATACCGCTGGTAGTTCTCGGGCGAGTAATTCTCCCGCATCTGCGCCTTTTCTTCCTCGCTGACCACATAGCGATCGCGGAACTGCTGTTCCGTCATGTTCTTGGCTTCCTGCAGGTTAAGCGTGAGGGTGTCGCACTCCCGGAAAACCGCCGCCAGCTCTTCAGTCCTGATCGTTGACTCCAACAGGGTCAGCTGCAGGTTCTGGGCCTCCAGCGGCATCTGGGCCTCGGCGATGTGGGAGGAAGAAAACACCGTCAAAGCTGCCAAGCCAATAGCTGCCACGGAGGTAGAAAAACGCTTCATGATCTTTTAAGTCCTCGGTGCGTCGAATCGAAGTGGGGATGGGTGCTGTGCCCGCACGTCCGGAACCACGACACACCCACGTGGGGCAGTGGCCCACATCGGGGTGGGGCGCTGAGCGCCACGCTAAGCAGGCGGCTAAAAACGGGTCAAACCCGCGGTAGTGGCTTCGCCACCAGGGGTGCACCTTCGGGCGCCCCCACCTCCTGTCCACTGCGCAGCCACCAAGGCGAAAAACCTCACCTCAACGCCCCGGAAGGCTCACAACTTGGGGTACCCCCGCCGCCCGCCCCGGAATCAGGGGGCAGCGGGGGCTGCCCGAAAGGGTGTACCCGTGGGGAAGAAAAATCCCCAAAAACGTAGCACGTCTGCTGCGCAACACGTTATGCTTTTGCCCAGCTAACACTACGACCACTTTTAAGGGGGATAGCATGCACCTGCGCAGCTACGGATACGCCTTCGGAGTGCGCCTGAAAAAACTCCGCCTCATGCGCGAACTCACCCAAGAAGAACTCGCCACCAAAAGCGGGCTGAGCCGCAACATGATCGTCAACTACGAACGCAACCTCAGCCGCGAAGAAAAACCCGCCAACCCCACCCTCGACCGGATCTACCGGCTCGCACAAGCACTCCAAGTCCCCGTCGCAGTCCTTTTGCCCTGCGCCACCACCGCCGTCACCGACAAGTGCCAACCGGAAGAAACCAAAAACCTCGCCATCGACGTCACCTGGCCCCTAACCGAAGACGACACCGCGCCCTTCAGCCCCGCCGAAGTCGACGGCGACAGCCGCCTCGACAACCACCGCATGCCCGGCAAACCCGGCAGCACCAGGCCCGCCATCCGCCACTTCGACGTCGCACTCAGCACCCACCACAACCGGCACCAACGCACACCCCGTCCCCACGCCTAACCCCCACCGCACCCCGCCCGATCACACCAGATCACACCGGGTCGCACCAGCTCGCGCCGGAATTTTGACCAGGCCACGGCACCCCCAAAAAACACCAAAGGGGGGCACCCCAACAGTGCCCCCACATAACCGTCGCCCCACACTACAACTCACTCAACGCAGACCTCACCTCCCCGGTCACCGCCTCCAACAACTCCTCCGCACGCGCCATATCCCCACAGTGCGAAACCTCTATATAGAACTTCGCCTTCGGCTCCGTGCCACTAGCCCGGGCAATCACCCGCACCGACACCTCATCATCACCCGCATTAAGCACCACCCCCTGATTCGAACGCAACGGCGCACTGTCCACCGGCAACCCCACCAACGTCGACGGGGCATGATGAATCAACGTATCCACCAAAGCAGCCGGATCGCTGGTACGCACACTGACCTGCGCGCCCGCAAAACGACCATACGTCTTAAACAACGCCTCCAGCTCATCGGCCAAACTCCGGCCCGAAGCCTTCAACTCCGCCGCCCACGCACAGGTCACCAACGCCGTGGCAATACCATCCTTATCCGGCACCACATCCGGGAACGGGCACGTGCCAATCGCCTCCTCATAAGCAAACACCAACTCGCCAGGACGACCATCACCCGCCCGCGCCAAATTCTTAAAACCAGTCAACGTCTCCTGGAAATCCCAGCCACGATCCCGCGCAATCTCACCCAACAACTGCGAAGACACCACCGTCGTCGCCACCACCGGGGCAGCCCAACCACGATCCGCAGGAAAAGTCGGCACCAACCGCGTCGCCAACAACGGGCCCAACTCATCACCCCGCAACATCCGGAAACCACCCTCACACGGCACCCCCACCGCACACCGATCAGCATCCGGATCCAACGCAATCAGCACATCAGCGCCCTGACGCGCCCCCTCTAACAGCAACAAATCAGTAGCCCCCGGCTCCTCCGGATTCGGAAAATCCACCGTCGGAAACGTCGGATCAGGATGCTGTTGCGCATCCACCGGAACGCTGCGTGCAAACCCCGCCGCCTGCAACGCCTGATTCATCGCACGGCCACCCACCCCATGCATCGCCGTAAACACCACACTCAACGCCGCGCGCTCATTATTCACGCGCAACTTATCGCCCTCCACCGGATTGACCCGATCCACAATGTCATCAATGTAGCGACGCAACGGATCCGCACCAGGGCGCACAGACACCCTCGGCACCTGCAAAGGATCCCCCACCGCCTGAATATGCTCCTCAATCGCACGATCATCAGGGCTGACCAACTGCGCACCACCAGCCACATACACCTTGTAGCCATTATCAGCCGCCGGATTATGGCTCGCCGTGATCTGCACACCAGCATCCAACCCCCGCGACTTCACCAACCACGGCATCACCGGAGTCGGCGTCGGGGTCGGCAACAACAACACCTCAAACCCCGCGCCCGCAAACACCTCCGCCGCAGTACACGCAAACGTGTGGGAACCATAACGAGCGTCATAGCCCACCGCCACCCGAATCGGGCCATCCTGGCCATACATATCCGCGCCAATACTGCCCTCATCCTCCTCATCCAACATCGAAGGATGCGGAATATGCAGCTTCGCCGAACGCTCAACCAACCACGCAGCCAAACCCGCCGTCGTACGAGTCACCTGCGTGACATTCATATGGTCCTCGCCCGGCCCCACCGGAGCCCGCAAGCCAGCAGTTCCAAACTTCAAACTCATAGGTTTCGCACCACCTTCGCCAACAGCGCACCACACTCACGAGCAGCCCGCGCACCAGCCTCCAACACCTCATCATGATCCAACGGCTCACCCGTCACACCAGCCGCCAAATTCGTCACCAACGACAAACCCAACACCTCCACATCAGCCGCCCGCAGAGCAATCGTCTCGTACACCGTCGACATGCCCACCAGACCAACCCCCAACACCCGCAACATCCCAATCTCCGCCGGCGTCTCATACTGCGGGCCAGGCATCATCGCATACACCGCCTCATCCAACCCCGGCTCCAACTTGTGCACCAACGCCCGCAACCGCGGCGAATACGCATCAACCATGTTCACAAAATCAGCCCCCACCAACGGAGTGCGCGCCGTGAAATTAATGTGATCACAAATCACCACCGGCTGCCCCACACGCATCCCCTCAGCCAAACCACCCGCAGCATTCGTCAACACCACCGCACGCGCACCAGCAGCAGCCAACGTGCGAACCCCATGCACCGTCCGCCACAACTCCACCCCCTCATAAGCATGCGTGCGCCCCGTCAACAACGCCACCACCCGCGACGCACCATCCCCCACAGCAGGCACCCGCAGCACCACCACCTCACTGCCATGCCCCAACGCCGTCGGCCTGACAAACCCCGGCAAACGATCACATGCCAGCCGCACCAACACCTCACCAGCAGCCGCCAACTCATCCGCCGCCGGCTTCCACCCCGAACCCAACACCACCCCCACATCAATCCGCTCCACCCCCGCCGCAGCACACAACTGCGCCGCAGCCTCAGCCGCAACAGCCAACGGATCCAACAAACCAGCCAAAGAGCCATCAACAGACGAGCCAACAAGATCAACCATGACCCCAAGGGTAGTCAAACCCAAGCCCCAACATCGCCCAACCCAACCCCACTCAACCCCACACCACACCCACCCCAAAAAACCACAACATATTTCCAACTAGCCCACCCATCTTCTAGGCTTCACAACAAACCCCAAAACCACACAAACCACCACCCCGGAACGCGCACCCAACCCCCACACCCGAAAGAACCCAAGGAAGTCAGGCAAAGATCTCAGTGAAGCTGACACACGCAGTGGACGCATGGCTCGTCGAACACAGCGACGACGTCCGATCCTGGTTCACCCACCTCCACACCCACCCAGAACTCAGCCACCAGGAACACAACACCACGGCCTTCATCGTCCACACCCTGCGCACCCACGGCATGCAGCCACACCTATTCAACCCCACCGGCGCCATGGTCGACATCGGCCCCACCCCCAACACCATCCCCACCTTCGACCAACACGCCCCCGCCCAAACCCCCGGACTCAACCCCACCGCCACACCCCACCACCCCCACATCGTCGCCTTCCGCGGCGACATCGACGCCCTCCCCATGGAGGAACAAACCGGCCTCGACTACGCCTCCACCAACCCCGGAGTCATGCACGCCTGCGGACACGACGCCCACGCCACCATCGTCCTCGCACTAGCCTGCGCCCTCAAAGCCAACGAACACCTCCTCACCAGCCCCGTACGCTGCATCTTCCAACCCGCCGAAGAAGTCATGGACGGCGGCGCCCCCGACATGATCGCCCAAGGCGCCCTCACCGACGTCGCCAGCATCTTCGCCGTCCACGCAGAACCCAAACTCAAAACCGGACAAATCGGCGTCAAAGCAGGAGCCATCACCTCCGCCGCCGACGTCCTCAGCATCACCGTCACCGGCCCCGGCGGACACTCCAGCCGCCCCCACATGACCGCCGACGTCGTCTACGCCCTGAGCAAACTCGTCACCGAACTGCCCGGACTCTTATCGCGCCGGGTCGACCCCCGCACCGGCACCGTCTTGGTTTTCGGGCACATCGAAGCAGGGCACGCCCCCAACGCCATCCCGGAACAAGGAGTGGTCTCCGGCACCATCCGCACCGCCGACATGGCGGTGTGGCGCACCATTCACCCCCTGTTGGAAGACCTCATCCACCAGGTGATCGCCCCCACCGGCTGCCGTGCCACCATCAACTACCAGCGGGGCGTGCCGCCAGTGATGAATGACGACGCCGCCACCGCGCTACTGGCCGAAGCCGCCCGCAGCATCGACCCACACTGCCTGATGGAAGCCTCCCAATCCTCCGGCGGCGAAGACTTCTCCTGGTACCTCGAGCACGTACCCGGCTCCATGGCACGCCTCGGCTGTCACGCGGGCCAAGGTGCACTTCACGATCTGCACCGCGCCGACCTGGTCGTCGACCCCCGCGCCATCGGCGTCGGCGTGCGCCTATTTGCCTCCATCGCGCAACGCCTCGCCAGCGACTAAAGCCGATTGCGGCCCGCATCAAACCCGGCAGTGGGGGAGTAAGGCGGGGGCTTAACGGCACCCCACCAGGGCAAGTGCGTACACTTGGCAGTATCTGTGCCCACCGCACAACGGTGGCTCGGCGGTAGCAACCCTGATTGGAAAACAGCTACCGCGCACACACACTCAACCCAAAACCCCTTCACGGAGGATAAGTGTCCAAGCGCATTGTCATCATCGGTGGCGGCCCCGCCGGCTACGAAGCAGCACTGGCTGGAGCCAAGTACGGCGCCGAGATCACCTTGGTTGAAGACCAAGGCCTGGGTGGCTCCGCAGTCCTGTACGACTGCGTTCCCAGCAAGTCCTTCATCGCCGCGACCGGCATTAAAACCGACCTCCGTCGCGCCGACGACATGGGATTCGCCGACACCGCCGACACGAAGGTGCTGCGCCTGTCCGAACTGAACCAGCGCGTGAAGACCCTGGCCGCCGACCAGTCCCACGACATCCGCTCCCAGATGAAACGCGCCGGCATTCGAGTCATCGACGGCCGCGGTGCTTTCGACGACTACCAGTCCAAGCAGTCCATCCACTACGTGAAGATCACCCACGCCAACGGCGAGACTGAAACCGTCGAATGCGACCTGGTTCTCGTCGCCACCGGTGCATCCCCCCGCATCCTGCCGGGCGCCCAGCCCGACGGCGAGCGCATTCTCACCTGGCGCCAGGTTTACGACATCGATTCCCTCCCCGAGCACCTCATCGTAGTGGGCTCCGGTGTCACCGGTGCCGAATTCGTCTCCGCCTTCGCCGAGCTCGGCGTGAAGGTCACCATGGTGGCTTCCCGCGACCGCATCCTCCCGCACGACGACGCCGACGCCGCCGACGTGTTGGAGACCGTGCTCTCCGAGCGTGGTGTCGCCCTGGAAAAGGACGCCCGCGTTGACACCGTGACCCGCACCGAGGACGGCGGGGTGTGCGTGCGCACCGCCGACGGCCGCGAGATCTACGGTTCCCACGCCCTGATGACCGTGGGTTCCATCCCGAACACCAAGGACCTAGGGCTGGAAAAGGTCGGAATTGAAACCACCCCCTCCGGCCACATCAAGGTCGACCGCGTCTCCCGCACCAGCGTGTCGGGCGTGTACGCCGCCGGCGACTGCACCGATTTGTTCCCGCTGGCCTCCGTGGCCGCCATGCAGGGCCGCATCGCGATGTACCACGCCCTCGGTGAGGGCGTCAGCCCGCTGCGCCTCAAGACCGTCGCAACCGCCGTATTTACCCGCCCCGAAATCGCCGCCGTGGGTGTCACCCACAAGGAGATTGAATCCGGTGAGGTGTCCGCCCGCGTCATCGTGCTGCCGCTGGCAACCAACGCGCGCGCCAAGATGCGCTCCCTGCGCCACGGCTTCGTGAAGCTGTTCTGCCGCAAGAACTCCGGCCTCGTCATCGGTGGCGTGGTGGTGGCGCCGACCGCCTCCGAGCTGATCTTGCCGATCGCCGTGGCCGTCGATAAGGGCCTGACCGTCAACGACTTGGCGAATACCTTCTCCGTGTACCCGACCCTGTCCGGTTCCATCACCGAAGCCGCCCGACAGCTCGTCCAGCACGACGATCTCGGCTAACTAAGCCACAATTTTCGCTACCCACCCGGCAGGTTTTTTCTCCTGCAGGGTGGGTTTTTGCGTGGGGTGATTGGTGGGAGATTTTTCACGCAGGCGGGTGATTTTCGCCCTGTGATCCTGTGGTACTCTCATGCAAGTTAGTGACCTATGCCATAAATAGTTTGGCATGCAGAAGAAAGGCCCACCCCGCCTTGAGTGCCCCCTCTTTTAAAAAGATCCTCGTCGCCAACCGTGGCGAAATCGCCGTGCGTGCATTCCGTGCCGCCTATGAACTAGACGCGGAAACTGTTGCCGTTTATCCGAAGGAGGACCGCAACTCCTTCCACCGCAGCCACGCCAGCGAGGCGTACCGCATCGGTACGGAAGGTTCCCCGGTGAAGGCGTATCTCGACATCGACGAGATCCTTCGCGCCGCAAAGGAATCCCACGCGGACGCCATTTACCCCGGCTACGGCTTCTTGAGCGAAAATGCTCAGCTGGCGCGCGAATGTGCCGAAAATGGGGTGACCTTCATCGGCCCGTCCCCGGAAGTTCTCGATCTAACCGGTGACAAGGCTCGCGCGGTCAAAGCAGCTCGCGAGGCAGGTCTGCCGACGCTGAATGAATCCGAGCCGACCGACGATATCGATGTGCTCGCGGAACAAGCCAAGGGGCAGGCATATCCGCTGTTCGTCAAGGCCGTCGCCGGTGGTGGCGGTCGCGGTATGCGTTTCATCCCGGAGGAAAAAGAGCTGCGCCACCTCGCAGCCGAAGCCTCCCGTGAAGCGCTGAGCGCCTTCGGCGACGCGCGCGTCTACATCGAGCGTGCCGTGATTAATCCGCAGCACATCGAGGTGCAGATCCTGGGTGACTCCACCGGCGATGTGGTGCACCTGTTTGAGCGCGATTGTTCCCTGCAGCGACGCCACCAAAAGGTGGTGGAGATCGCCCCGGCGCAGCACATCAGCGAGGAGTTGCGCCAAAAGATTTGCGCCGACGCGGTGAAATTCTGCAAGCACATCGGCTACTCCGGTGCGGGCACCGTGGAGTTCCTGGTGGATGAAGCCGGCGAGTATGTCTTCATCGAAATGAACCCCCGCATTCAGGTGGAGCACACCGTCACGGAGGAAGTCACCCAGGTTGACCTGGTCAAGGCGCAGATGCAGATCGCTGCCGGCGCCACCCTAAAGGAACTGGGTCTGACGCAGGACTCCATCCAGGTGCACGGTGCGGCGCTGCAGTGCCGCATCACCACCGAGGACCCTGCCAATGGTTTCCGCCCGGACACCGGCACCATCACCTCCTACCGCAGCCCGGGTGGTGCGGGTGTGCGTTTGGATGGCGCCATCCAACTCGGTGGTGAAATTACCGCCCACTTTGACTCCATGCTGGTGAAGATGACCTGCCGTGGCAGCGATTTTGCGACCGCTGTGGCGCGTGCGCAGCGCGCGCTGGCGGAGTTCCACGTCTCCGGTGTGGCGACCAACATTGGCTTCTTGCGTGCCCTGCTGCGCGAGAAGGACTTCACCACCAAGCGGGTGGCGACCAGCTTCATCGCGGAGCACCCGTGGCTGCTGTCTGCCCCGCCGGCCGATGATGAGCCGGGCCGAATCTTGGATTACCTGGCGGATATCACCGTCAACCGTCCGCATGGTTTGCCGCCGGCACAGATCCGTGCCGTGGATAAGCTGCCGACCTTGCCGCACACCCCGCGCCCCCGAGGCAGCCGCGACATGCTGCGCGATTTGGGCCCGGCGGAGTTTGCGAAGCGTCTGCGTCAGCAGGACGCGCTAGGGGTCACTGACACCACCTTCCGTGATGCGCACCAGTCGCTGCTGGCAACCCGGGTGCGTTCCTCCGCGCTGGTTGATGCCGCCCGCCACATTTCTTATCTCACCCCGGAACTGCTTTCCGTGGAGGCCTGGGGTGGCGCCACCTACGATGTGGCGCTGCGCTTCCTGCACGAGGATCCCTGGGCCCGACTGGATGAGCTGCGTCAGGCGATGCCGAACGTGAACATTCAGATGCTGCTGCGCGGCCGCAACGCCGTCGGCTACACGCCCTACCCGGACTATGTGTGCTCGAAGTTTGTCGATGAGGCCGCACGTTCCGGCATCGATATCTTCCGCGTGTTCGACGCCCTCAATGACGTTTCGCAGATGCGTCCCGCCATTGAGGCGGTGCTGGAGACCGGCACCTCTGTCGCGGAGGTCGCAATGGCCTACTCCGGTAACCTGGCCGACCCGAAAGAAAAGCTCTACACCCTCGACTACTACCTGCGCCTAGCGGAGCAGATCGTCGAGACCGGGGCGCACATCCTGGCTATTAAGGACATGGCGGGCCTGATGCGTCCGGCGGCCGCCACCAAGCTGGTGACCGCGCTGCGTAAAGAGTTCGACCTGCCGGTGCACGTCCACACCCACGACACCGCTGGTGGTTCCCTGGCAACCTATCTGGCGGCCGCCAACGCCGGCGCCGACGCCGTCGATGGCGCCTCCGCGCCCCTGTCGGGTACTACCTCCCAGCCGAGCCTGTCGGCCATCGTGGCGGCCTTTGCGGATACCTACCGCGATACCGGCCTCGACTTGGAGGCCGTGTGCGACATGGAGCCCTACTGGGAGGCTGTGCGCACCATGTACGCCCCGTTCGAGTCCGGTACCCCCGGCCCGACCGGTCGCGTCTACCACCATGAAATCCCCGGTGGTCAGCTGTCGAACCTGCGCGCCCAGGCGGTGGCGCTCGGCCTGGCGGATCGTTTCGAGCTGATCGAGGACAACTACGCCGCCGTCAATGAGATGCTGGGGCGCCCCACCAAGGTCACCCCCAGCTCCAAGGTGGTTGGTGACTTGGCGCTGCACCTGGTGGGCGCCAACGTCAGCCCCGCTGACTTCGTGGCCGACCCCCACAAATACGACATTCCGGACTCCGTGATCGCCTTCCTGCGTGGCGAGCTGGGTACCCCTCCCGGTGGCTGGCCGGAGCCGCTGCGCACCCGCATCCTCGAAGGGCGCGCGGAAACCTCTGCCGCCCTGGTCGACGTGCCTGAGGAAGAGCGCGACAACTTGGAATCTTCGGACGTGGCCACCCGCCGCGCCTGCCTGGACCGGTTGATGTTCGCCAAGCCGGCAGCCGAGTTCGTGGAGCACCGCCGCCGCTTCGGAAACACCTCCATCCTGGACGATCGAGAGTTCTTCTACGGCCTTGTTGAGGGCGAGGAAACCGTCATCGATTTGGGTGACTCCGTCGCCCTGGTGGTGCGCCTGGACGCCATTTCCGAGCCGGATGACAAGGGTATGCGCACCGTCGTGTTCAACGTCAACGGCCAGATCCGCCCGCTGCGCGTGCGCGACCACTCCGTGGAGTCCACCACCCAGGCTGCCGAGAAGGCCGACCCGACCAAGCCGGGTCACGTCGCGGCACCGTTTGCTGGCGTGGTGACTGTCACCGTCATCGAGGGCGATGAGGTCAAGGCCGGCGATCCGGTGGCCATCATTGAGGCCATGAAGATGGAAGCCACCATCACCGCCCCGGTCACAGGCAAGGTTTCTCGCGTGGTGCTGACGCAGGCCGCCAAGGTCGAAGGCGGCGACCTGCTGCTGGTCATCGACGAAAGCTAGACGCGCCGCTGACTATCCAAGCCCCGATACCACTGCCACAGCTGCACTGGTATCGGGGCTTAGTTGCGTGTAGCGCAAGAGCGAAAAAAGGGGGCTTAAGCATTCGATGGGGCGACGGCGGTAATGAGGAATTGTCGCCACGGTTCGTGCCCGGGCATGGTGCCGTGGACCAGTTCATGGTCGTAGACCTCCGTTAGCTCCCGCACCGCGATGTCAGTAAAGCCAAATGTGCAGAGAAACTCCGCATACGTGTCGCTGGTCGCCCGCGCCAGCGGCAAAGCGTTGAGCGTGTCCTCGTTGTAGGCCGAAAGATAGTGCTCTCGCCAAGCAACGCCTGCGGGTGCTGGTGCGCAACCCCACGGACCATCCGCGAGAAGGAGTTGTGCGCCGGGGCGCAGCACGCGGGCTATTTCTGGCCACGCAGCCGCGGGGAGAGTCCAGGCAATGTTGCGCCCGATGATCGCGTCGATGCTGTCACTGAGCAGTGGCAGCGCACAGGCATCGGCCTGGAGGCAAGGACCGGGGTGAAACGACAGCATCCCCGCTGTGAGATCAACGCCGATGGGGGAGTGTTTCTGCCCGAGTGCGCGGCTTAAAAAACCAGTCCCGCATCCCAGATCCACCGTGCGGTCGTTGGGGTTGAGATAGGGCGCGAAGATGTCGTGCCACAGTGTCCAGTTCGTGTGTGCCTGGGCGTGGTGAAAGGAGCTGGCGCGTTCCTGCCAGTACCCGGCAATCACATCAGTCACAATTTTCTCAACATTCTCTTTTATTTACCCGGCCACTGCGGTAGGGTGGTGAGCCTGAAACGCTAAGGATACAACCCCAAAACTCGTATCCTGCGCTTTATACGGTTTGCAGCGCATCTGCGAGAAAGACACTCTAAGTGTTTCTCTGTCACAGATCGTCAGCCGCACACCATCTTCTTCCCCGACTTGCCGAAAGATTTTTCATGCGCTTTAAGAAGACCGCAGCCGCAGCACTCGCCGTGGCTACCGCAATGACCGTCGCCCACCCCGCAGAGGCACTCACCCCGAAGCAGCAGGGCTACATCAACCGCATCAACGGTGCTTCCTGCACCGAGGTTCGCCTCGGACTGGCAAGCCAGGGTGTCACCAATCAGGCCCAGCTGGCCGGCGCTGCCCAGTCTTACGCGCAGGGCCAGGCAGGCGGAAACCTCACCGCCTCCCAACAGGAGTTCGTCAACGCCGCTGTCGCCGCCGGCACCGCTAAGGCAGCTTCCTGCGGCATCAACCTTGGTGGCGCTCCCGCTGCACCGGCACCTGCCCCGGCTCCGGCACCTGCTCCCGCACCGGCACCGGCCGGCAATGCCGCACCCGCACCTGCTCCCGCAGCAGCGCCTGCTGGCAGCGTGACCCCGGCGCCTGCCGGCCAGGCAGCCCCCGCTGGCCAGGCCCCCTCCATCCTGAACTCCCTGCCGCCGCTGCCCCAGCCGGTGGCTGACGCCATCCGCGGCGCCGAGTTCAACTGGCAGCAGTTCATCGCATGGCTGCTGGACATGCTCAACAAGTTCCTGCGCCGCTAAACACCGCGACAGCACCAGGATCGAACACAAGGCTCATCTCCTCAACGTAGAGGAGATGAGCCTTGAATCGTTCTCACTGCAAACGACGCTACTTTTTGCAGATATCGTCTTCGACGGGGACCTCCAAGAAGCCTTCCGCCCAGCGGCGCACCGTTTCCCGGCCTTCCTTGGCAGCATCACCAACGGTCTTCGGAGTAAGTACCGGATCGTTGGGCAACACCCGCTCGGTATCCCCCGCCGGAGAGACACACAGGCATGCCGGCTCGCTCGGCGGAACATAGTCGCTGTCGCGCTCCTCGGGCGCTACAAACCCCGCGGGGAGCACCAATTCGGCCAAAGCCAGCAACTCCACACTGGTTTGCTCACACACAGCCCACGTCAAGCGGGTGTTGGCCGCCCAGTCTGCGCGGGCCGTGGCCACCGTGTCAGCGAGTTGCTCTACCGGCTGGTCGAACACCACAGACAGGGCGGGGCGGTCATCGATGCGATCATCGTCGTGCAGTGGCCGCACATAGAAGCGGCCGCCGTTGATCTCCATTGGTTCCATACCAACACAGTTTAGGCTTTTCGCATCTTTGAGGAAGCCAGGCGTGCCCGCAACCGCCACACCCGCCACACCACCCTGCCCCTGTGGGCGGTTTTGCCCAGGTAAACTCAAGAAAAACCCATGTTGTATCGCGGTAATCGTTGCCCGGCTGGCGCGTTACCCGCACCCACCGGAGGTCCCATGGCAACCACACGCCCCTTCGCCCACAAGGTCGTCTACCAGGTCTATCCCAAGTCTTTTGCCGACAGCAACGGCGATGGGGTGGGGGATCTCCGCGGAATCATTAACCACGTCGACCACATCGCTTCCCTGGGAGTGGATGCAGTGTGGATGAATCCTATCTATCCCTCCCCGGGCAAAGACAATGGTTACGATGTGGCCGACTACACCGCCATTGATCCGGCGATGGGCACCATGGCCGATTTTGAAGAGCTCGTCGCGGCGCTGAAAGCCCACAACATTGATGTGATGCTGGATATGGTGTTTAATCACTGCTCTGACCAGCACGAGTGGTTCCGTCGCGCCCTGGCAGGTGAGGCAAAGTACCAGGACTACTTCATCATCCGCGACAAGGACGACATCACGAGCTGGGAGTCCAAGTTTGGCGGGCCTGCCTGGTCACCTTTCGGCGATACTGGGCGCTACTACCTGCACCTCTTTGACCCCAGCCAGCCGGATTTGAACTGGCGTAACCCCGCAGTTCGGCAGGAATGCGCCAACATCGTCAACTTTTGGCGCAGTAAAGGGGTGGCTGGTTTCCGCTTCGATGTCATCAATCTCATCGGCAAGGACGAGGTGTTGCGCGATGCGCCTGAAGGGGTCGATGAGCGCGACATGTACACCGATGGCGAGATCGTGCACGACTATCTGCGTGAACTGGCAGCCCGCAGCTTTGGCAGGGACGATAATCACCTCACCGTGGGGGAGATGTCCCATACTTCTATCGCGCATTGCCTGGCTTATACCGGCGCCGAGCGCGGCGAGTTGGATATGACGTTTAGCTTCTACCATCTCAAAGCCGACTATGTCGATGATATGAAGTGGACTGATGGCAGTTTCCAGCCCGGCAAGCTGATCCATATTCTGCACGCCTGGAATGAGGGGCTGAGTGCGGGGGATGGGTGGCCGGCGTGGTTTCTGAACAATCACGATCAGCCGCGGGCGCTGTCTCGGTTTGGGGATCCGGAGAACTATCCTTTCGAGTCGGCCAGCATGCTTGGGGCGCTGGTGGTGCTCAACCGCGGCACTCCCTATGTCTACATGGGGGAAGAAATCGGGATGACCAACCCGGATTATGCGGGGGTGGCGGATCTCGTCGATGTGGAAAGCCACAACGCTTATCGCATTTTGTTGAGCCAGGGGCTCGATGAGGACACGGTGTGGCGGATCGTGAAGGCAAAGTCGCGGGATAATAGCCGTTCGCCGATGCAGTGGGACGACTCGGAGTTTGCGGGCTTTTCGACGCATTACCCGTGGCTGCTGCCCACCAACCAGGACAGCATCAATGTGCAGGCCGCGCGGGCGCTGCAGGAGCGGCTGGCCCGTGAAGGGGTGCGGGGCCAGGATGAGGTGGGTTCTCCGCGGGAGGTGTTGGGGTTTTATCGGGCGTTGGTGGATATCCGCCACCGCGAGGAGGTGTTTGCCCACGGTGATTATGTAGCCCATCAGCCCGATTCGGATAGCGTCTACGCCTTCATTCGGCAGCATCGGGGCACCAGGATGCTGGTTGCGTGCAATCTCACCGCCGAGGGGCAGTCATTGCGCCTGCCGGAGGGGTTTGTTGGTGCGCGGGTGTTTTTGACGAATGGGGCCGCGCACCCGGCGGCCGGGCTGGTGAGGCTGGATCCCTATCAGGTCATCGTGTACCGGGCTGTCGATGGGCTCAGAGGCTAGGGATTAAAGAAAGGCGGCGGCGCTTTTTAAAGGTGGGAAAGCGCTGCCGCCTTTGTGTCTGCTGGGGGGTGGCTCACCAGAGGTCTTTGGTCTTTTTCACCATGCGGGTGGCGGCGTCGGTGACTTCGTTGGCGAGCTGCTGGCGTTGGATTTTGGCTTGCTGCTGCAGCAGGCGTTGTTGCTCTGTGGCGAGCTGTTGGTTCATGTGGTTTTGTTGGCGCTGCATTTCTAGCTGGAGCTGGTGTTGCTTTTGGGCTAGTTCTTTTTGGCTGGGCGTGTACCAGGATTTGGGCCCGATTTTGAACACGTACAGGCACAGCGCGATGGTGACGATGAGCAGCAAGGCGATGCCGTCGTTGGAAACCAGGGTGAGGCTGATCAGGGCGCCGAGTGTCATGAGCCCGCCGCGGATTTGTTTGCCGCTGGCGCGTTGGTGGCCGGCGGTGGCGGGGGCGTAGCTGTTGGGCTGGACGAGGTTGGCGGTTCCTGTGGGGCCGGGGGCGTCGAGTGCGCCTGCGGGGATGTCTGCGAACAGGCAGTCTAGTTCGTGGCGGGTTGTGGCTGCGGCGGCTTTGGAGGAACGGGTTTCAAACTCGTCGAGGGAGAGGAATCCGCGACCGGTCAGCGCTGTGAGTGTGTCGAGGGCGATGGCCCGGTCGGCATCGCAGACACGCAGTTTACTTGGGTCTTGGGGATTCATGGTGCCAATCTTAATAGCTTTGGGTGGGGTGTGGCTGGCCAGTCACCCTGATTTTGACCCTGATTTTTTCGTGGGTGTGCAAAGGCCCGGGGCCCTTCGTTCTCGTGGTGAGAAGCGAAGGGCCCCGGGTGGTGGGTGCTTAGCGCTTGGTGGGCGTTAGGCGGTGGGTGCTCTTACTTGAGCTCCATGAGGACGTGGCCCTTGTTGACGCCTTCGCCGGCGGCTGCTGCCAGGCCGGTGACGACACCGGACTTGTGTGCCTTGACCGGGTTTTCCATCTTCATGGCTTCGAGGACGACGACGGTGTCGCCTTCGTTGACTTCCTGGCCTTCTTCGACGTTGACCTTGATGACGGTGCCCTGCATGGGGGCTGCGACGGCGTCGCCGGAGACGGCCTTCTTGCCGGCGCCACCGCGGCGCTTCTTGGCCTTCTTCTTGGCTGCGCCACCGGCGCCACCGCCGAGGGCCAGGTCGCCGGGCAGTGCGACCTCGACGCGGCGGCCGTCGACCTCAACGACGACCTTCTGCTTCGGGGTTGCTTCTTCGTCTTCTTCGGCGTCTGCCGGGTCGACGTATGCCGGGATCGGGTTGTCCCACTCTTCTTCGATCCACTTGGTGTAGACGTCGAACTTTTCGCCGTCGCCGATGAATGCGGGGTTTTCGACGATGTGCGCGTGGAAGGGCAGGACGGTGGGCATGCCTTCGATGACGTACTCGGACAGAGCGCGGCGGGCGCGCTGCAGGGCTTCGTCACGGGTTTCGCCGAAGACGATCAGCTTGGCGAGCATGGAGTCGAACTGGCCACCGATGACGGAGCCTTCGACGATGCCGGAGTCCATGCGGACGCCGGGGCCGGAGGGCTCGACGTACTTGGTGATCTTGCCGGGGGCCGGCATGAAGTTGGAGCCGGCGTCCTCGCCGTTGATGCGGAACTCGAAGGCGTGGCCACGCGGGGTCGGGTCTTCCTTGATGTGCAGTTCGCGGCCTTCGGCGATGCGGAACTGCTCGCGCACGAGATCCAGGCCGGTGGTGACCTCGGTGACGGGGTGCTCCACCTGCAGACGGGTGTTGACCTCGAGGAAGGAGATCAGCCCGTCGGAACCGACGAGGTATTCGACGGTGCCGGCGCCGTAGTAGCCAGCTTCCTTACAGATAGCCTTGGCGGACTCGTGCAGGCGGGTGCGCTGCTCCTCGGTGAGGAACGGGGCGGGGGCTTCCTCGACGAGCTTCTGGAAGCGGCGCTGCAGGGAGCAGTCGCGGGTGCCGGCGACGACGACGTTGCCGTGCATGTCGGCGACGACCTGGCACTCCACGTGGCGTGCCTTGTCGAGGTAGCGCTCCACGAAGCACTCGCCACGGCCGAAGGCTGCGACGGCTTCACGGGTGGCGGACTCGTAGAGGTCTTCAACCTCGTCCATCTCGTAAGCGACCTTCATGCCGCGGCCACCGCCACCGAAGGCAGCCTTGATGGCGATCGGCAGGCCGTGCTCCTCAGCGAAGGCGCGCACCTCGGCGGCGTCCTTGACGGGCTCCTTGGAGCCGGGGGCCATCGGGGCGTTTGCGCGCAGTGCGATGTGGCGTGCGGTGACCTTGTCGCCGAGGTCGCGGATGGACTGCGGGGACGGGCCGATCCAGATCAGGCCGGCGTCGATGACGGCCTGGGCGAAGTCGCCGTTTTCGGACAAGAAGCCGTAGCCGGGGTGGATGGCGTCGGCGCCGGACTTCTTGGCAGCGTCCAGAATCTTGTCAAAAACGAGGTAGGACTCGGCGGAGTTCTGTCCGCCAAGAGCGAACGCCTCGTCAGCCATGGAAACGAAAGGTGCGTCCGCGTCCGGCTCGGCGTATACGGCGACGCTCGCGATGCCGGCGTCACGGGCGGCGCGAATCACGCGGATAGCGATTTCGCCACGGTTGGCCACTAGGACCTTGGTGATCTTCTTGGTCTCGACGGTCACTCGACCCCTCCTGGGAAGTTGAAGTGTTTCGTTAAAAATTAGTTGTCCATGCGTCCAGCGCAACCGCTCGCAGTTGGCTGCGGCGCACGAAAGTCACACGGTGTCCACGCAAAGGCTTCCACGCTTACGGTCCGCGGGCAATCATGAGCTATCTAGCGGACGGCGCGATCAACGCGTCTTGCCGGTGTGGCCGAAGATTCACGTGTGAATCCCCGGTCGCTCATGTGTCTCACGGCACGAAGAGAAGGCGATGGTGCAACAGACAACAGTCATTCTTGCACACAAATGAGGACGGGGTGGGGGGATTTTGTGACCTTTTGGGCTGGACACCCCTGCTTCTCGCCCCCGTCTGGGGGTGGATTTCGATGTTAGCTGCACACTTGTACGTTGTTCAAGAGTGCTTGTGGGGGAAAACTATTTCGTGCAACCTAAGCTCAGTAGCATCTTTGCCCCGCAGCGCTTAAAAAACGGGGACAAGGCTGCGCCGACCCAAACCGGCATCTAAGATGGGCAGGGCGCGTTAATGCGCCCGCTCCGCGGGGGCAGGGCAGGCGCGTCAGGTGGGGGTGGAGGCTGGGTTCTAGACCGTGCCCGGCTCCGGGCCGACGGCGATGGGCTGGCGGATCATGTTGCCCCATTCCACCCAGCTGCCGTCATAGTTGCGCACATTGTCAAAGCCCAACAGGTACTTCAGTACAAACCAGGTGTGTGCGGAACGGTCACCGATGCGGCAATACACAATGGTGTCGGCCTTGGGGTCGAAATCGGCATACAGCTTTTCCAGATCCTCGCGGCTGCGGAACTGCCCACCCACGTAGACGGTCTGGTTCCACGGCACATTGACCGCGGTCGGGATGTGACCGGCCCGGATGGCGCCTTCTTCCGGATAGTTCTCCATGTTGGTGCGGGCACCCTCGTACTCCTCCGGGGTGCGCACGTCGATGAGGTTGACCTGGCCGAGCCCCTGGGTGACATCCGAGTGGCTGGCGCGCAGCGGAACCTCATCGCGGGTGGGAACCGGGTAATTGGTGCGCGGGTATTCCGGCACTGCGAAGGAGGTTTCGCGCTCCTCTGCCATCCACACGTCGCGACCGCCGTTGAGCAAGCGCACGTCCTGGTGGCCAAACAGTTCGAAAACCCACAGGGTAAAGGCGGCCCACCAGTTGGACTTGTCGCCATAGATCACCACCGTGTCATCGGGGCTGATGCCCTTAGAGCTCATCAGCTCGGCGAAAGCTTCGGCAGAAATATAGTCGCGCTGAATGGGGTCGTTGAGATCCTTATGCCAGTCGATGCGCACCGAGCCCGGAATGTGTCCGATGTCGTAGAGCAGCGAATCCTCGTCGGACTCGACGACTTTCAGCCCCGGGGTGCCCAGGCGTGCGGACAGCCACGACGCGGAGACAAGCCGCTCGGGATGGGCGTAGCTAGCAAACGGTGCAAACGGGTCGGCGGGAATAGCCATCGGAAAAGTCCTTTGAGAAATCAGTTGTAGAAGCGGTTGGCGCCCCACCTGGGCCGGGCGGTCGGCGGGCGCACTGCCTGCCGGAGCATGGAGACGCGCGACGCCGGGAGATGTGCAACCCGGGCGGGGGATAGGTGGTGATGTGATTATCGGAAAATGTGTGTCACCTAGTGTATGCGGACAATGGCACTTTTGAGCGCAATCCGTCACTTTCCCCCAATTTCTGTGGCGTTAGTTACGTATTGCCCTTCGGGTAAGCAAAGTTCACAGCACAACAACTACCCTTGAAGGTGACCGCTGGACAACACCGGTGGTCGGCTGGCAGCCAACAAAACCCATGCAAGATGGGCAAATTGTTGGCGCGGCTCACATAATTTACACCCAGCCCACTCCTCCAATTTCCGTCAGGGCGCCCAGCAGTGGGCATTGGAGGTCTCGGACGTCCACTGCGTCCACAGGCTGAGCTTTAAGGAGAACTTTTCGTGCACAAGGCAATCGTCGTATTCGAGGTCGAAGGCGGCAACGACAAGCAGTTCAACGGCCACCGCAAGGACACCATGCCCATCGTCGACGCCATCAAGGCGAAGGGCTGGAACGCAGAGGTCGTCTACTACCGTCCCGAGTGGGCAGATCAGCTGTTCGAGTACGTGTCCAGCAACTTCGACGCCTACATCTCCCGCGTCAACCCCGGCAACATCCCCGGCGGCGAAAAGGGTTACTTCGACCTGCTGACCCGCCTGTCCAACGAGGCTGGCCTCGTCGGCATGTCCACCCCGGAAGAGATGATGGCCTACGGCGCCAAGGACGCGCTGGTCAAGCTGTCCGACACCGACCTGGTCCCCAGCGACACCTACGCCTACTACGACGTCGAAAGCTTCCACAAGACCTTCCCGTCCTCCCTGTCCTACGGTGAGCGCGTGCTCAAGCAGAACCGTGGCTCCACCGGCTCCGGTATCTGGCGCGTCCAGCTCGAAGACAAGGAACTCGCCGCCAGCGTCGAGCCCGGCACCGAGCTGCCCCTGGACACCAAGCTGCGCTGCACCGAGGCCGTGGACAACCACACCGAGATCCGCGAACTCGGCGAGTTCATGGACTTCTGCGACCAGTACATCGTCGGCGACAACGGCATGCTCGTCGACATGCGCTTCATGCCCCGCATCGTCGAGGGTGAGATCCGCATCCTGCTGGTCGGCCCGCACCCGGTCTTCGTTGTGCACAAGAAGCCGGCTGCCGGTGGCGACAACTTCTCCGCCACCCTGTTCTCCGGTGCCACCTACACCTACGACAAGCCCTCCGATTGGCAGGAACTCGTCGACATGTTCGCCGACGCCCGCCCCGTCATCGCTGAAAAGCTCGGCGGCGACAACATCCCGCTGATCTGGACCGCCGACTTCATGCTCGACGACGCTGAAGACGGTGGCGACACCTACGTCCTCGGCGAAATCAACTGCTCCTGCGTCGGTTTCACCTCCGAGCTGAACATGGGCATCCAGGAAATGGTCGCCGACGAGGCCATCTCCCGCGTCGAAAAGAAGCACGCTTAAGTTCTTCTGCCTGTCCACATAAAGGCGCCGGCCACAGGTTTGTGGTCGCCCCAATGTGACACCCGCCCCGCCTCCCACCACCCGGTGAGATGCGGGGCATTCCCGTCTGCGCACCCCGCCCCCATGCCTCACCCGCTCGGGCTGCACACGTACAGTGATGTGCATGAAAAAAGGGCAAAAACACCCCCGGACTACCCGCGTACTCTCGCTGGCGGCCACCAGCGCACTCCTGTGCGTCGCCGCCTGCAGCACTGATGCGACCACCCCCGCTGCGAGCACCAGCGCCGAACCGACGGCGGCCACCTCATCCGCCAGCAGTGACGTCGCCTCCACCAGCAGCACGCCCACCAGCGCGCAAGCAGCCGCAGCCGATAAAGGGCTATGCGACCCGGACACGGTCAGCGCAGACCTCGGGGGTGAATACGACACCATCAGCGATTGCGATGGTTTATGGGCCTATGCGGCGCTCAAAGTCGCACAGCCAGTCGGCGATACCACCAGCATCATCCGTTTCCGCAATGGCCACTGGGAAGTGTTCACAGCACTGCCGGTAGCCCAAGAAGACATGTGCGAAGAGCGCGTTCGCGAACAAGGCGTGCCTGAACGATTCCTAGGCGTCGGAAATTTCCACTCCTGCCAGCGCCCCAGCGAGCCCATCCAGGGCGATAGCTCCCCGCAAGCAGCACCCACAGCACACACCGATGCCGGCTACTACCGGTCCTGGTGGGGACACCCAGAAATGGGGGTGCCCTGGGAGATGGGAGCCAACGGGCAGCCCGTGTTGGGTATCAACCCGGCCGGCGAGGTCTCCGCGGTCAAGCTGCCGGACGGCACGGTTAAAACCGAGCAATACCCGGGCTGCGATGGGCGCGGCATCATCATCGTCGACAGCTACATTGAAACCGCAGGCGACAACCAACAGGGATTGGCCGACATGCTCGCAAAGCACCCCGGCGCATCCTTCCTGTCCCCCGGATACTGTCCTTCGCTGCGGGGCTCGCTCGATGGAAAGAGGATCTACCCGGTCTACTACGACATGGGTTACAAGTACGCGAACCTGTGTGAGGGCAAAGCCAGCTACGGCGGCAACGCTCGCCGTTTGTCCGAGACCGCAGACTACAGCGACCCCTGCCTGTAGGTGCGCTAAGCCATCATGGCGCCCAGCTTTTAACCACCGGCGCTGCTTTGAGTCACTACACTGGTGTGTCTAAGGCTGTGGAAGCAAACTTTTAAGCTGAAAAGGACACCGAACAAGTGCATTTTGAAACCTCATTCACTTACCCCGCCGACCTCGAGCGCGTCCTCGAGATGCTGCGCGATAAGGAATACCGCCGGGTTCGCATGTCCGACAACGTTGAATTCGGCGCACTGTCCTCACAGACAGAAGGCGACGACACTGTCGTGATCTCCGAGATGACTCCGGCCGAATCCGCGGTGCCGGAATTCGCCCGCAAGATTGTGGGCAAAGGCGCGCGAGTTTTCATGACCGAGCGTGTGGCTCGTGTAGACGACAACACTGGCCGCGTCATCATCTCCGTGAGCGCTAAAGGCATTCCGGTGTCCGCCGAGATCACCCTCAACCTGGTGGGCGCGGGCAATTCCACGAACGCCACCGCCGCTGGTTCCTTCAGCGTGAACGTGCCCCTGGTGGGGCGCGCAATTGAGGGCAAGGTCGCCCCGAAGCTCGACCGTTTCGGCGTGTACGAGTCTCGCGCCGCCCTGAAATACCTCGAAGGCAAGTAACAGCCACAGACGAAGACCCCGCCGTCTGGCGGGGTCTTCGCGCATCCTAGCCCTCTAGGTGCTGGCTTTCTGGCAACTGGATCGGGAACTCGTACTGCTCGATGTCCAACCCAAGATAATGAGCCACCCTGCGCTGGCTGCGCTCCAGGGAAAAGAAGTAGGTCATTGTGTGATCGAACAAGGCAGCTGCCGGCAGCTCACCATCGTCGTTGGTGTAGGTCCTGATGAGGTCCAAAATGATCCGGTCGGCGAAGGTTTCCTCCGTGGTGCGGTGGCGAAACAGCACCCGCGCCTGGGTATCGCGATCGCCGTTTCGGGCGGCAGCAAACATCACCCGGTCGAGGAGTTCTTTTTGGCGCTGCTCCAGCTTGACGAAAACCGGGTGCAAAGCCAATAGGCTGCGGTAGGCATCCTGGGTGTGGCTCGAGGCATAAGGGCTGGTGGCGTGATCCTCGCCGGGTTGCAAAACCGAGCTGAAACGCGCGCTGATCGAGGGTTCATAATCGACCATGCCTGCGGGCAAACCGTCTTCATCGAAGGTCACCACCTGGCCGGTGGGGTCCAAGAGGCGTTGGGCTGTGTCTTTGAGCTGCGCGTCTTCGGGCTCGCGGGCGAAACGCTCCAAGGCAATGGTGGTTTTTTCCACCCCGTGTAGCAGCACCGCCATGAGGGTATCGGCCACCGCGAAGGGCAGCGGGCGGTCGTGCGTGCTGTGCCAGGTGGCGATGGAATCGAAAGCATCCGCCGTTTTCGGGGCGTGAGATTCGCGCAGCATCCCGGCGAAAAGCCGACGTTTATGTGCTTCCTCGCGGCGAGGCAAGCTGGGGGCGACCGCGGTGGGCCGTGGTGGTTCGTGCGGGGACGGCAGCTGGGTCAGCGGCGGCATCGTCACCCGGGTAAGTGCCTCCCAGTGGGCGGTGGCCTCACCGCTGAAGACCGCGGTGGCCTGCGCGGACTCGATGAGGTGGTTAAGCAGCGTTTGAATCAGCGCGCTCACACTGGCCGGCAGCGGCCTATCCGGCGAGGTCGTCGACTCGATTGCCTCGCGCAGCTGGCGAGCAATCAGCGGCACGAAAGCGGCATCTCGGAAGGAATCTGCGCTGTTTTCGGACAGGTGCTCGAGATAGTCCAGTAGCATCTTGTGGCCGAACTGATCTGCATCGTCGGGGTGAAATGCGGAAGGCGGAGGTGACATCGGTGTCATCGTGACTCCAAAATGGACGACGAAAGTGAAAACGATTCACACTTTACTATGCCACCAGGTCTCTAACGACCGCAGCCTTCCATGGCGAATGCGTAGGTCTTATCCCCGGACCTGAAAGCGTAACCGCGGCCGTTTTCAAAAGCCACACTGATCCAGCCATCCGCATGGTTGGGGCTGGGAATCATCAGCTGATAACCGCCGTAATAGTTGGTGGGTTGCGCGGCAGGAAAAGCGGCACGGAACTGCTCAACAGTGGAATTCAATGGCAAAGTGTCGGCAATGAGCACAGACGCCGGGTCGACAGGGTACTGGCCGTAGATACCGACCAGTCGATCCTGATAGAAAGAGCCAGTCGTGCCGTCCGGCAGGCTCGCCCCGGAACAACTATCAAGAGCGGGCATGCTCAGCTCCGGCCACTCGCCCCCGTGGGCCTCACCAATGGCGTGATTATTGACCGAACCAAACCCGACCCGATACGCATAGTTGCCCTGTGGCGCCGGGGCAGCAGTGGCCGCCGGCTGGGGCAGGCTAGTGACGATATCGACATCCGTCACCCGCCCTGAATCATCAAAACTGTGCTTGAGATACACACCAGGGCGGTTGGTTTCCCACCACAGGGAAGATCCCTGGGTGGCGGTGGGCTGCCCATACGTCTTGGTGATCAGATCGCGCGGATCGTCCGACCAATTCCCGCCGATCGGCAACGCCAAAACATATGCCTTGCCCTGAGGACTATTGGGGTACATCAGCGCGACGCCATGGCCCAGATTTACCCACCGATAGTTGCTATAGGTGCGCACATCCTCACTGCCCGGAACCTCCCCGCTGTCGGAAACAAAACCATTACCCTGCGGCCGGATGCCATTGAGAGCGGAAGGCAAGATAGCAAAACCGTAGTTGGTGTAACCAGCACCGCTGCCCTGATCCGACCACGTCACTTCTTCCGCAGCAGGCTGGGTTGGTGCAGCGCTCGAACTCGGCGCAGCACTAGTGGAGCTGCTAGCGGCCGACGAGGAGGTCACAACAGCCGACGTCGACGAAGCACTGCCGGCAGCACTGGTGACAGCGGAATCACTAGCTGCCACCCCGTCAGCATCATTGCTTGAAGAAGAACATCCACCAAGCGCGACCGCTGCCACCAGCGTGGCTAAAGATACGGTTGCAGCGCTACGTGAAAGCCGGGAGAAAAATACGGGGTGCGACATCGGCGAAAAACCTCCAGTGACAGGGTGTGTCTGTCACTCTAAAACGCCCACCCACATCGACACAGCCACCCACATCGTTCGGGCACCCACTAAAGAAGTCACCCCACCACGCCACCACGATGATGCCCCGCCCCCCAACCATCCACCAGGATCTGAACAGGGGCGGGGCACAAAGAACCACCGCAACAAACAGGTTGCAGACTCTTAAGAATCCAGCAGCTCAGACACCGACTCAGGATCACAGTCGCTAAGCAAAGCGCGACAACGGTCATACTCGTGATCCTCACCAATAGCCTTAGCCGCCTTCGCCAGCGCCGCAATGGCGCGCAGCACAGCACGATTCGGCTCATGCGAAGCCGGAACCGGGCCAAAACCCTTCCAGCCATTGGCGCGCAACGCATCCAAGCCACGGTGGTAGCCGGTGCGCGCATAGGCGTAGCCCTCAATCGTGCGGCCCTCGGCAAGCGCATGCTCCGCCAGGTGGGCCCACACCCCACTAGAGGCAGGATTTTCCTGGGCAATCTCACTCAACCGCACCGGCCCATCGGCACGAGCCAAAAGCTCCGCTACCGGATCGACCGGCAAATGAACTGGGGGAGGGGCCAACATGTCATTGATCTTCATGGGCACCAGAGTACAAAAACCAACCACCCCACGGCACACAATCAACGCCACCACCCCATTGCGGCAGACAACCGCAACGCCTGCCTCCACCCCATCTGCGCCGCCGCGAAAAAGCCATGCACCGTCCCACGGGCAGGGAAGTGTCCAAGGCCTGCACAACCCGGCACCGGCAGGTTTTGTGGGGGAGAACACACATTATTGCGCTGTGCGGAGTAGCATTGCCTGGTAATCCACAAAGGTTTCTTTTCCAACCCACCTTCACCCGGCCACACCGCCCCACCCATCGGCGCCACGGCCCCAACCGAAGGGGAAAAGAAGCTTTTTCTTCTCACACAAAGGAGAACCCGCCGTGAGCGAAACCTACACAGTTGCCGACTACCTCTTCGACCGCGTCGCCGAAGCAGGAGCCTCCGAAGTTTTCGGTGTTCCCGGCGACTTCAACCTGCCCTTCCTCGACAACGTCCTGGCACACCCCAAACTCGACTGGGTGGGCAACAACAACGAACTCAACGCCGGTTACTGCGCCGACGGCTACGCCCGCCTCCGCGGCTTCGCCGCCATGGTCACCACCTTCGGCGTCGGCGAACTATCCGCCATCAACGCCACCGCAGGCTCCTACGCCGAATACGCCCCGGTCCTGCACATCGTCGGCGCCCCCGCCCGCGCCACCCAAGCATCCGGCCTGAAAGTCCATCACACCCTCGGCGACGGAAAATTCACCCACTTCTACGACATGGCCCGCCCCGTCACCTGCGCCCAAGCATGGCTGACCCCCGCCAATGCCGCCTCCGAAATCGACCGCGTCATCCGCACCATCCTCGTGGAACGACGCCCCGGCTACCTCCTGCTCAGCCCCGACGTGGCCCGCGCCCCCATCTACCGCCCGGACACCACGCTGACCGCCGACATGGACAGCGTCACCTCCTCCGCCGCGCTGACCGCCTTCGAACAAGCCGCCACCGAATTCCTGGCCGGCACCACCGCCACCGTGCTGGCCGACCTCCTCGTCCACCGCCTCGGCGCCCAAAAAACCCTCACCGACTTCCTCGCCACCAGCAAACTGCCCTACGCCACCCTCGCCTGGGGCAAAACACTGGTCAACGAGTCCAGCCCCAACTTCGCCGGCGTCTACGCCGGCCGCGCATCCTCCGAACGCGCCCGCGAAGCCGTCGAAGACTGCGAACGCCTCATCACCTGCGGCGTCGAATTCACCGACAACACCACCGCAGGCTTCTCCATGAAGCTCGACGCCGACCGCATCATCCAAATCGACGCCTCCCAAGCCACCGTCGGCGGCCGCCCCTTCGCACCGATCCACATCAAAGACGCCATCGCCGCAGTCAGCCGCGCAGCCGACAAAGCCGGAGTCACCGCACACCAACTGCAACCCGTCGTCAAGGAACAACAAACCCCCATCGACGAAGACAGCCAACTCAAACAAGACGACCTGTGGGAAATCTTCTCCGAATGGCTGCCCAGCGACTCCATCGTCGTCGCCGACCAAGGCACCAGCTTCTTCGGCATGGCCGACCGCAACATGCCCGACGGCTCCATGTTCATCGGCCAGCCACTCTGGGGCTCCATCGGCTACACCCTGCCCGCCGCCCTCGGCGCCGGCATCGCCGACCGAAACCGCCGCAGCGTCCTGCTCATCGGCGACGGCTCCGCCCAGCTGTCCGTCCAGGAAATCTCCGTCATGCTGCGCGAAAAAATCAACCCGCTGCTGATCATCATCAACAACTCCGGCTACACCGTCGAACGCGCCATCCACGGACCCAACCAGGAATACAACGACATCGCCACCTACGACTGGCAAAAAGTCCCGGCAGCCCTCGGCGGAAACGACAACAACAGCCTCGTCCTCAAAGCAAGCACCCCCCGCGAACTCCGCGAAACGCTCGCCACCGCTGAGGCCACCCGCGACAAACTCGTCCTGCTAGAAATCATGATGGAACGCGACGACATCCCCCGCCTGCTCAAGACCATCACCGAAGCACTCGCGGAATCCAGCCGCAAATAACCCCAACACACACCAATGCCCCGCGGTTTCCACCGCGGGGCATTGCTCTAGGCACAAAAGCTCACCACCGCTTCGGCCTACACCATCACTAGTGATACGTCGCCCGAGCCGACTCAATCACCACCGGCTGCGCAGGTGCACCATCCGGACCACCATCGGCAGTACCCTTCGCCGCGATCCCCTCAACCACCTCCAGGCTGCCCGCAGCCAAATGACCCAACACGGTATAACTCGGAGGCAACTTCGAATCCTTATACACAATAAAAAACTGCGAACCATTGGTATTGCGGCCAGCATTAGCCATCGCCACAGTTCCCGCCGTATACAACCCCGTCGAATTCGACTGGCTCACCGGGTACTCATCATGAAACTCAAACCCCGGCCCACCACTACCAGAACCGCTCGGATCACCGCACTGCAACACAAACAAGCCACCACCAGTAGTCACCCGGTGACACACCGTGTCATCAAAATACTTCTCATCCGCCAAATGGCTAATCGCATTCACCGCACACGGAGCCTTCTTCGGATCCAACTTCACCTCCATCGTGCCCTGGTTGGTCACCAAAGACAGATCCACCTGATGAGTCGGAGCCTTCACCGACGGCAAAGACACCTCCCGGGACGCAGAGCGCGTCGGAGTGTACTCACAGTTGATATCCGCAATATCCACGGCATGACGCTTCGCTAGCTGGTCCTCAACAACAGAACACCCAGACAACCCCGCCACAGCGAGCACCGCGCCAACGACGCAAGTGGACGCAAGAGCACGCGAAGGTTGAAACACACGAGGACTGAAGAACATAACCATCAAGTGTACTGGCAACACCTGAAAACTCCGCCTTGTGCTGCACATTTCGTGCGCAACGGGTCACTCAACCACCGTGTGAGAGCGCCCTCACCCTCAACCAATAAACCCCCGCAGCATCACCCGCTGAACCAGCCCGCTATAGGATCCCCGCATCCGACACCCGCACCTCAGCATCCGGGTGCAAACCCGCCAGATCCCCAGCACGAGACCCCCGCTGCGAACTGCCCGCACCATCGCCCGGGCGTGGACCCGGGGTGGAGGCGAACTCACTCAACCCCAGCGCATAACTGACCGAAGTGATCCGCTTTGACGACGGATCATAGCCAACAATCCACGCGGCATCATGCTCGGAAGAGTCCGCAAACACCACATAATGACGATTCGTATTCGTATTCACAAACGCATGAATCGCCGAACCGTACTCCCGCTGCGCAAGCGACAACGGCATCCCGGGGCGAATAAATTCCGGGGTCTGCGGCACCCGAATCTCCGTCAACCGATCCCCGTCGAAAAAGTAGCGGGCATCCTCCAACGTGAACTCATCGCGCTCCGCACCATTTTCCACAAACACGCGACGGGACTCGTCCGGCCAATTCGCCACCGAAATCTTGACGAACTCCAAAGACGCCCCCAACGTCACTGAGTTCACCAGCACCTTGCCATCCCCATCGCGAGAAATCACAGACTCCGTGGCAATCGGGGCATAGCTGTTCTCACCCGACGGCTTCCGATCGCCCGAGCCAATCACGTCATCCACGGTCCAGTCGCCCATCGAAGAACCATCACTGGCCCAGACGAACGCCAACACCGCAAACAAAGCGATAACGGTCTGCAAAATCTGTTGCATAAGCCACAATCCTACCAACCGTGATGGGGCTGAGAAGTGAAAAAGTCACAAACCCCACAAAAATGGGGCACATTTTCGGGTTAGGTAGCTGGTCGCGTCAACTCCGGGGAGAAAAACTCGTGCACATCCAACCCGAAGGAATAGAGTCCCCGCCGCACCACCGGCAGCGAAAGCCCGATCACGCCCGAAGGATCCCCATCAATATTGTCGATAAACCAGCCACCGATAGCTTCCAACGTGAACGCCCCAGCGCACGGCAGAGGCTCCCCAGTGGCCACATAAGCCGCAATATCGGCATCCGAGGGGGACGCGAAACGCAAAGTCGTGGAAGCAGTTTCTACGTACTCTTGGCCCTCTGGGCCGATCAAGCAGTGACCGCTGAGCAACTCAGCGGTCTTGCCACGCTGATTCTTCCACCGCTCAATAGCGACCTCGGGGGTATGCGGCTTGCCCTGCAACTGCCCCTCGATCAGCAGCATCGAATCCCCACCGATGACTACCTCGCCAGGAAACTTGCCTGCCACCGCGTGAGCTTTCGCCCGCGCCAGCTGTGCAACCTTTTCCGCAGCGGAGGCATCACTCAAGCTATCCAGCAGCGCGTCCTCGTCGACACCGACCGGGGCAGCCAGCACCGGCTCCACACCGCCGCTACGCAAAACACTGAGACGGGAAGCAGAGGTCGAAGCCAAAACAATACGCATGAATGACATTGTACGGCCGGGGTCTCTTGCGGAGAGGAACGCACAAAACCACCCGCACCATCGATAGGTGCGGGTGGTCACGTGTTTAGACGAATTGGGGCTAGTGGGCCCACTTCAGCCATACCGCGGCGAGCACATCTTTCGGGGAAGCCTCCCCACCATCGAACTGCCAGGTAGCGTCGAGGGGATTGAGTCGCTGACGGCCAGCATCGTTAAACCAGGGTTGGGCCCCGCCGCTGGTGGCACCTGACGCCGTGGATACCGCACCATCTTCCAACTGCACCGCATAGGGGGCATAGGGGTCGAAATGATCGGCGGGCAGCTCGGTGGTGGCGCGAACGTAGGGCATGCGGGTGATCACGCCGGCGAAAGGATCGGTGACGCAATACGCGGACTGATCGGAGAGCATGCAGGCATTGATCGTGTTGCGGGCCTGTGGCTTGCCGCACAAGCTCATCTCCGCAGGAATGCCGCTAACCCCGGGATTATCCCAACAGCTGACGGGCTCGGTGGTGGTGGCGTCCTTGACGACCCACTGCGCAGAAATCTTTCCATCCTTGGTGAAAGGATGACCCACCAGGAACGCAGTTCGGGGTTTGCCGGTGATGTCCTGCTTGATCGCATCAACGTGGCCTGCCACCTCTGCCGGGGCGGAACTGGGTGCCACCTGCTCGGGGGCGGCGTAGGTGCCGAAACCGCCGGCAGCGTCAGTTTCCATCTGCTTGGCGGGGAAAAATGCTGGCGGGTTATCCATCGAGGAGTCCTCGCGCGGGGGCAAACAATTGCAGTAGGAGATCGATTCAACGACCTGCTCATCGGAATCAGCTGCGGTCGTGTAGCGAATCAGCAGGGCTTGACGCGAATCCCCGGCGCTATACAACTCCACCGGCTCATCCAGCGTGAGAACCCAACTGGGGGATCCCAGCTCCTGGCGAACCACGCTGCGCGCAGTCCCCACTGCGATCCCGTATTCAAGGGCGGCGTCACTATCGGCGACCGATACGATGCGCTCTAGTGCGCCGTCGGCAAAAATTAGTTGCCACGCCCCGCTGGTAGCCGCAGTCAATTCTCCCGCAGGCGGGCAGAGCGTGTCGACGCACATCAACTCTTGCCTGTCGAAAGGCTTCGGGTCGGTTAGATCTGGAAGTTGCTTGCGAACCTCATCGAGGGTTTCCCCGAGCGCAATGTTGGGCAGCGGTCGGGCACGATTCACGGTCGCATGACCGGCGGGCTTGGTGGTCGTGGTGGGGTCTTGTGCAGTGGTCTGCCCGGAGGTCGAACTGGTGGTGGCGCTGGTGGTAGGGGAGGAAGAAGTGTCAGTGGAACAGCCCACCGCTAGTGCGGCAACGCAGCAGCATGCCAGTGCTGCACCCACAACGGGGCGACGGGATCGGGAAGAAGTGGCGAAACGCAAAGCTTTCTCAAGCCTCCTTGAATAAGCAACAAGACCGCAAAAACTGCTGCCGGACGTTGCTGTCGTGGTATGCCGAACGCGGCGGGCCGCGCGGTGAAAAAGGCGACTCTACGCCCCACCGCCCGCGCGCCCAAAGTGGCGCGGTGCGAAGTGTGGGGGCGCACAGTGTCGGCATCAGGCCCACCTTGTGGCTGGCCTGCTTTCTACTGGGTCAACGGGGCGTGCATTTCGATTGTTTCGGACTTTATTAAATTGGCATCCTTTTGAGAGCAACTTGTAATGATAAGAAAAGTCGAGAATGAAAAAACCCACCGTCCGGCAAGTGCCGAACGGTGGGTTGTGCAGTCTGCTCTTAGTAGAAGCTGACGTTGCGGAACGCGGTGGGGTTGTACGTCATGGGGCGACGCAGGCGCTCTTCCAAGCTGCCCCACAGGTTGCGGTCACGCTCGCCTTCCTTGGCGCCAGCTGCGTTGTTAGCCATGGTGGCGAACACAGCGGTCAAGGTCGCAACCTGAACATCATCCGGGTTGCCTTTAAGCACCGTGAGGAAAGGAGCCTTGGGCTTCTCCTCAGGGGTGGTGGCGTCCTCACCGGTGGTGGGGTTCTCGCTCATGTTCAACGTCTCCCTTCGAAGACAAGTTTCTAGTGTGCGTGGGTTTCCAGCTCACTTGCCGGGGCGGTGGCCGGTACTCACCTGGAGTATCGGGTGGATGGCCACCCTCGTTAGGGGAGTAGTTTACAGCGGGATGTTGCCGTGCTTCTTGGCGGGCACGTTAACAACCTTGCGGTCCAGCAGGCGCAGGCCCTCGATGATCTGGCCGCGGGTCTCGCTCGGCGGGATAACGGCGTCAACGAAGCCACGCTCGGCAGCCATGTAGGGGTTGACCAGAGTCTCTTCGTATTCCTTCTGGTAGTCCTGCATGACGGCGGCCACATCCTTGCCCTCAGCAGCGGCGGCCTTGAGCTCCTTGCGGTAGATGAAGCCGACGGCGCCAGCGGCACCCATGACGGCGATCTGTGCGGTCGGCCATGCCAGGCAGATGTCGGCGCCCATGTCCTTGGAGCCCATCACGCAGTAAGCGCCACCGTAGGACTTGCGGGTGATCACGGTGATCTTGCCGACGGTTGCCTCGGCGTAAGCGAACAGCAGCTTCGCGCCACGGCGGATGATGCCGTCGTATTCCTGGGTGGTGCCGGGCAGGAAGCCGGGGACGTCGACGAACTCGATGATCGGAACGTTGAAAGCGTCACAGGTGCGCACGAAGCGGGCAGCCTTCTCGGAAGCCTTGATGTCCAAGCAGCCGGCGAACTGCATCGGCTGGTTAGCCACGATGCCGACGGAACGGCCTTCGACGCGACCGAAGCCACAGATGATGTTCTCGGCGTAGCCTTCCTGGATCTCCAAGAACTCTCCGTCGTCGACGATGCGGGTGATGACATCCTTCATGTCGTAGGGCTGGTTCGGGGAATCCGGGATGAGGGTATCCAGCTCGAGGTCAGACTCGGTGATGTTCTCCTGGATGGAACCAACCATGATGTCGGCCTCCGCGCGGGGAGCCTCAGCGCGGTTGTTGCTGGGCAGGTAGCTGACCAGCTCGCGGACCCAGTCGAGAGCGTCTGCGTCGTCGGAGGCGGTGTAGTGGGAGGTACCGGACATGGACATGTGGGTACCAGCGCCACCCAGCTCTTCCTGGGTGACTTCCTCGCCGGTGACGGTCTTGATGACGTCGGGGCCGGTGATGAACATCTTCGAGGTCTTGTCGACCATGATGATGAAGTCAGTCAGGGCAGGGGAGTACACGTGGCCACCGGCGCAGGCACCCATGATGAGGGAGATCTGCGGGATGACACCGGAAGCCTGGGTGTTGCGGAAGAAGATCTGGGAGTACAGACCCAGGGAGACGACGCCCTCCTGGATACGGGCGCCAGCGCCTTCGTTAATGCCGATCAGCGGAACACCAGTCTTGATGGCCAGATCCATGATCTTGACGATCTTCTCGCCGTAAACCTCACCGAGGGCGCCACCGAACACGGCGCCGTCCTGGGAGAACACGCACACCTTGCGACCATCGATGGTGCCGTAACCGGTGACAACACCGTCGGTGACGGGGCGCTTGGCGTCGAGGCCGAAGTTCTTGGAGCGGTGGCGGGCCAGGGCATCGACCTCGACGAAGGAGCCTTCGTCCAGCAGGTATTCGATGCGCTCGCGGGCGGTCTTCTTACCAGCGTCGTGCACCTTCGCCACGGAGGCTTCGCCCATGGGGGCCTGAGTCTCTGCGATACGTGCGCGCAGGTCGGCAAGCTTGCCGGCGGTGGTGGTCAAATCGGGCGCAGCAGCGCCAGTGGTGTTCTGTGCAGCAGTCATGTGGGTCAGTTTAAGCGGGTGGGGAAACTTTCGCAGTGTGTCTGGGAGAAAAGTTTTTGACATGTGTGGTTTCCCCCACCCTTTTGGGGGTGGAATGGTCTAGTTCTCACCCGCAACGTTGGGGATGATGGGTGGGAAAGGTTGGTAAAGCCCGCATCTGGCGCACACAAAAACCCACCCTTTAGCCCCAGTGCACCCCGCGCCTGCCGAGGAGGTGGAGACGGTGTGTGGTTCCGGCGGGAAAGATTTGGCGCTATTTTTGACAATCAAACGACATCCGCACAGCCAACCATCTCCACCGCTTCACCGAGTGGGGACTGGGCTGGGTGTGGGGAGGAAAATAGTTGAAGGAGTGCACGGTGAACAGTCTGTCCCACCACGGTTCGGATGAGCATCCGGAAAACCACGACCCGGGCCACTATTTCGATGCGCTGGCCGCGCAGTGGGATTCGCCGGAGAGGGTGGCTCGGGCGCAAGCCTTGGCGCGGGTGATGGGGCCACATTTGCCGGCGGATACCCAGATCATTATCGATTTTGGGTGTGGTAGCGGCATCGTTGGTCGCAGCCTGGGGGTGCGCGACGTTATTGGTGTCGAGGTCTCGGAAAAGATGCGCGAGGTTGCAGCATCCCATGGGGTGCGTGTCTACGAGCGCCTCGATGAGGTTCCGATCTGCCAGGTTGATGCCATTGTTAGTTCGATGGTGCTGCACCACGTGGATGATGTGGCTGCAACGCTGCGGGAGCTGGTTTCCAGGGTGCGTCCGCTCGGCAGCGTGGTGGTGGCCGATTTGGATGCGGGGCAAGAGTTTTTCCACGCCCACATGGCGCGCACTGACGCCAGCTCCCCAGCGGCCTCGGATACTCCGGATCCGACAGCCCACGTGTTCCACCATGGTTTCGACCGGGATTTCTTTGCTTCCTGTTTGGAGGATGCGGGCCTGGTCGATGTCCGTGTGGTCGATGGGTATACCGGGGTCAAAGAGGGCAGCGAGGGGGAGCCCGCGCGGCAGTATTCCGTGTTTGTGGCTTCTGGGGTCAAACCGCAGTAGCCCTAGCGCCGGTATTTAAGACGACAAAGAAAAGTGGGCGGCGGTGTCCCCCGTGTTGGGATGAGACACTGCCGCCCTCTTTGTGGAGGTGGTTGGGCTATTGCTGCGGTTTGACCAGCGGGAAGATGATGGTTTCGCGGATGTTTTTCTCGGTGAGCATCATCACCAGTCGGTCGACGCCCATGCCCATGCCTCCTGAAGGCGGCATGGCGTATTCGAGGGCAAGCAGGAAATCCTCGTCGACTTCCATGGCTTCCGGGTCGCCACCGGCGGCCAACAGGGACTGGTTGACTAGTCGTTGCCGCTGGATGACGGGGTCGATGAGTTCCGAGTAGGCGGTGGCCACTTCCGCGCCGAAGCAGATCAGGTCCCATTTTTCTGCCACTCGCGGATCGGTGCGGTGTTGGCGTGTCAGGGGCGAGACGTCGGTGGGGAAGTCACAGAAGAAGGTGGGGGCGATGGCGAAGCGTTCCGCGAGGTGTTCGTGGAGTTCGATGACGATCGCGCCGCGGCTGGCTTCCGGATCTACTGGCACCGCGTATTCTGCGGCCAGTTCGATCAGTTCTTCCTTGCTGGTGTCCGGGGTGATGTTGCGCCCGGTGGCTTCGGCGATGCCGCCGTGCACGGTGACTACTCGCCAGGGGTCGGCCAGATCGATGGAGTGTTCGGCACCGTCGGGTCCGCGTCCGGTGACTCGGGTGTGTCCGTTGGCGGCGAGGGCGGCGTTGATGATTAGTTCGCGGGTCAACTCGCGCATGCTGTTGTAGTCGCCGTAGGCGGCGTAGGCCTCCAGCATGGTGAATTCGGGGTTGTGGGTGGCGTCGGCGCCTTCGTTGCGGAAGTTGCGGCCGATTTCAAAGACCCGGTCAACTCCGCCGACCATGAGCCTTTTCAGGTATAGCTCTGGGGCGATGCGCAGGTAGAGGCCCATATCGTAGGCGTTGATGTGGGTTTTGAAGGGGCGGGCGTTGGCGCCGCCATGGATGGTTTGTAGCAGCGGGGTTTCGACCTCGAGGAATTTTTCGCCCATTAGGGTGCTGCGCAGCGAATGGATGATGGCGCTGCGGGCTTCGACTTGTCGGCGGGCGTCCTCGTTGACGATGAGGTCGAGGTAGCGTTGCCGCACCTTGGTTTCTTCGTTGCTCAGCCCCTGGTGCATGTTGGGCAGGGGGCGCAGTGATTTCGCGGTGAGGGTGACGGATGTGGCGATGATGGAGGGGGTGCCGGTGCGGGAGGTGCCGGTGGTGCCGCGGGCGCCGATGTGGTCGCCGATGGACAGTTCGCGGCGCAGCCGGGTCATGGTTTCTTGCCCGAGGGTGTCGCGTTCGCAGATGATTTGGGTGGCGCCGTGGAAGTCCTGGATGCGCAGGAAGATGACGCCGCCGTGGTCGCTGCGGCCGATGATGCGGCCGGCGGTGGTCACGGGGCTGCCGGCGGGCAGCTGGGCGAGGTCTTCGAGGCTGTATTCGCGGTCGAAATGGGCGGGGTAGGCATCTTCGCCGTGGGCGAGGATGTTTTCGCGCACGGCCATGCGGTGTCGCACTTGTTCGGGGACGCGGCGTTCGGGGATGTGGGCTTTGGCTTGTTCCAGGAATGCCACGATGCGGGGATCGTCGGCCGGGTATATCGGTTGGGTGATGTCGGGTTCGTGGAGGAAGGGCAGCGATAGTTGGCCTTCGGCCAGCCCGATGGCAATGCCGATGCTGGCTAAGTCGCCGGTATCCCGCCAGCACAAGTAGCGGGGCGCCCAGATGGGGTTGTATTTCAGGTTGGAGCGGTAGAGCTGTTCGATCTGGAATTTTTTCGACACCGCGGATACCAGGCTGCGCCCCATGCGTTGCAGGAAGGTGGCGCCCACGTCTTCGCCGGCCGCGATGATTTCGCGCAAGGCGGCGAAGTTGAGGCTGACGCGGCTGATGCCGAGTTCGCGGGCGTTGTCCATGAGGGAGGCCACCATGAATTCGGTGACTCCGTTTTCGGCGTGGTCGACGTCGCGGCGCATCACGTCGAGGGATAGGCCGGTGCGGCCCCAGGGGACGAAGGACAGCAGGCCGCGGGAGTTGCCGTCGCTGTCGAGGGCTTCGACGAACACACAGGCACCGTCGAGGGGGTCGCCAAGCCGGTTGAGTGCCATGGAGAAGCCGCGGTCGTCGCCGTTTTGGCGCCACTGGTCGGCCAGGCTGATCAGGCGGTGCATTTCGGTGTCGGACAGGTCGCGGTGGCGGCGTACCCGGACGGTGTAGCCGGCGTCGCGGACGCGTTTGACGGCGTGGCGGACGGCTTTGAGCTGCGGGTCGTTCAGGTCGAAGGTGTCGGTGTTGAGGATGGCTTCGTCGCCGATGATGCGGGCTTTGAGTCCGGCGGCGGCGAAGGCTTCGGCGCCTTTTTTGGATACGCCGACGACCGCGGGGGCTAGGCCTTTGTCGGCGGTGTGTTTGAGGTAGGCGTCGATGGCGCTGGGCCAGTGGTCGCGGGGGCCGACGGGGTCGCCGGAGGCGAGGCACACGCCCATGAGGCTGCGGTAGGTGATGACGGCTTTGCCGTCGGCACCAAATACCGAGCCTTTATCGCGGCGGGTGGCGAAGTAGCCGAGGGAGTCGGCTTCGCCGGAGTCGGCGCCGTTGATGAGCAGTTCGCGCAGGCGGAGTTCTTCGTCGAGGTCGGTGAAGGTGGTGACGGCGCGGGCGCGCATGAGGACGACGAGGGCGAGGATGACGGTGGCACCGATGCCGACGGAGACAATGACGTCGGGGATTTGGGAGTGGTCTGCACCTGGCAGGGGGTCGCCGCCGATGAAGTAGCGGCGTAGCGCCTGGGCGGCGTTGAAGTGTTCGTGGTGTGCGGTGGCCAGGGCGAAAGCGACGGCGAGGACGACGATGGTGGTGGCGGCGATGCCGGCGATGACGGTGTAGAGCATCGCGGTGATGGATTTTTCGGCGAGTCGCGCGGTGAAGTGCCGCCGGGAGATGAGCAGGGCGATGACGAAGACCAGCAGGATGGCGGTGGTGGTGAAGATTTTGGCGTATTCGTCGGTGTCGATGATCTCGGCGAAGCCTTGGAAGTTGCTTTCCGTTGCGACGATGACGGCGATGGCTGAGACCAGTTCGAGGGAGGTGTAGAGCAGGGCGAGCCACCAGCCGACGCGTTTGCGGCGGGCGAGGGCGTGGGCGATGACGGCGAGGAAAAGTGCGGTCAGGATGGATTCGCCCTGGAGGGGGAAGATGAATTCGGCGACCCAGAAGACCTTGCGGACTGCTTCCCAGCTGTAGAACAGGTGCGCTAGGACGATCAGGAACGCGGTGGTGTACAGGTAGTGCGGGAAGTATTTCACCGCGAGGCGTTGGGGGAAACTGTGGGTGCGCATGGTCGGAGCTTTCCGGCGGCTAAAAGGGACGGGGGTGTGGCGGGCGGGGTGGTGTTTTTTAGCCCCTGGCCACGATTTGATGAAAATGAGTGTAGCGCTACGTGGTGGGTGGGGGATGCTGCTGTGGCGCGCGGTGTTTTCGGGCTGGGTGTTGTTAGGGCTGGGTGAGGGTGGGTAGTTCTTCGCTGTTGGTGGGGAAGTTTTTGTGGAGTTTTTCGATGGCTAGGGCCATCCACACGGAGAACAGCAGCGGCATGATGATGAGGTTGATGTTGTTGGGGTTCAGCGCGGTGTCGATGATGACTTTGATGCCTTCGCTGTCGGCGAGTGCGCGGGCGGAGTCGCTGAGGGTTTGGAAGAGCAGCTGGTAGACGGTGAGGTAGATGGTGGACCATTGGATGACGTATTCAGCCATCTCGGTTTCTTCTTCGCTGGGCTGGAGTGCGGGCCAGATGCGGGTGAGGTGGCGGTGGGCCCAGGCGGCGCTGGCGCCGGTGATGGCCAGTACTGCCAGGGTGGGCAGCATGACGGTGTCGGGGGAAAACGAGAGGTCTGGGTCGGGGCCGGTGTCGGTGGTGAGGTAGAAGATCCAAAAGGTGGTGCCGATGATGCTGATGATCAGCAGGATAAACAGGATGCATTCGGCGGCGGTGAGGAGGAGTTGTGCGAAGACTTTGAGCACCAGGATGGGGCCGCGTGTTCCGCCGCGCGGTTTGATGAGGATGCCGACGAAGGTGACGACGAATAGTGCCGCGAGGAGGTTGAACAGGGTTGCCATGGTGTCCACCTTGCCGGATGGGGGTGGGGTTGGAAAAGGTGGGGTGGCTGGTGGGGTGGTTTAGGTGAGTCCGACGCGGCGGGCGCTGAGGTGGGTGTGGGCGATGTCGAAGATGCCGATGCGGTTGCTGATGTTGGCGATCAGGGGGATGTGTTTGATGATTTTGTAGATGGGGATTTTGGTTTCTTTGTAGCGGGCCATGCTGATTTGGTCGATGTAGATCATGCGGGGCTCGATCTGGGTGATGTCGCGGGCGTCGTGGACGCCGAAGGCGAAGCGGGCTCCGGTGGCGTGGACGGATTTGACCATCATGCTGTGGCCGACGACTTTGGCGGAGAGCAGGTCGAGGAGGACGCGGGCGCCGGGGAAGGTGTCGCTGAGGAGGTTGAGGAGGTGTTGGATTTGCAGCGGGGTGAGGAACATGGTGACGCCTTCGGCGATGATGAGGACTTTGCGTCCTTGTGCGTCGATGGTGTTGACCCAGTCGTGGTCGAGGATGTTGGCGGCGATGTTGTGGTTGCGGGGGTGTGGGGGCAGTAGTTGGGTGCGTAGTTCGGTGGCGTGGGGCAGGTCGATGTTGTAGCAGTCGATGGCGCCGGTGTCGACGCGGTAGAAGCGGGTGCATAGGCCGGCGCCGAGGTTGATGATGATGGCGGTGGGGTGTTCGCTGAGGAAGTCGCGGGTGAGTTCGTCCATGACTTTGGTGCGGACGACGACGCCGTTGTGGGTGGAGGCGTCGATGGTGTCGGTGTCGGCGATGTGGGGGATTTTGCGCACGAGTTCGAGCGCCATGTCGTCGATGAATAGCGGGGTGTAGGAGGCTGATTCGCGTGCGCGGGCGAGGAGGGTGACGAGCATGGTGCGCTCGGTGGGTGTCAGTGTTGGTGCCATGGCCCTGGGGGTGGGGTTTTACTGTGCGGGGTGCCGCGGTTGGATAGCCCTAGGGTACGTCAGTGTTTTGGGTGTTTTCTTGCCCTGACGTGGGTTTTTGGGGTTTTTGTTGACCTTTTCATTGTTTTCTTAGTGTTTTCTCACTCCTGCTGGCGGTAGGAGGTGGGTGTCCTTAGGTGTTTTACATGTTGAGCGCTGGTTTGGGGGCGGGTTTATATGCGTCGACCCCAGTGTGTGGTGGCACTGGGGTCGGGGTGTGGGTGGGTTTTTATAGGGGCATGTTGCCGTGTTTGCGGGCGGGGCGGCACTCTTTTTTGTGGGCGAGGAGCCGGAGGTTGCGGGCGATGTGTCCGCGGGTTTCGCAGGGGAGGATGACGGCGTCGATGAGGCCTCGTTCGGCGGCGAGGTACGGGGTGAGCATGTAGTCTTCGTATTCGCGTTCGAAGGATTTGGTGAGTTCGACGACGTCTAGGCCTTGTTTTTCGGCGTGTTGGAGTTCTTTGCGGTGGAGGAATCCGACGGCGCCGGCAGCACCCATGACGGCGATTTGGGCGGTGGGCCAGGCGAGGTTGACGTCGGCGCCGAGGCCTTTGGATCCCATGACGCAGTAGGCGCCGCCGTAGGCTTTGCGCATGGTGACGGTGATTTTGGGGACGGTGGCTTCGCCGTAGGCGTAGAGCAGTTTGGCGCCGCGGCGGAGGATGCCGCCGTATTCTTGGCCGGCGCCGGGCAGGAAGCCGGGGACGTCGACGAGCATGATGATGGGGATGTTGAAGGCGTCGCAGGTGCGCACGAAGCGGGCGGCTTTTTCGGAGCTGTCGATGTCGAGGCAGCCGGCGAATTGGGTGGGTTGGTTGGCGACGAATCCGACGGATTGTCCTTCGATGCGTCCGAAGGCGATGACGACGTTGGCGGCGCGGTCTTCCATGATTTCGAGGTATTCGCCGTCGTCGGTGAGGCATTCGATGACGTCGCGGACGTCGTAGGGGATGGTGGGGCTGTCGGGGATGATGCCGTCGAGTTTGAGGTCGTCGGCGGTGAGGTTGTCGATGATGTGGCCGTGTTCGCGTTCGGCGTCTTCGAGGGGGGCGATTGTTTGGTTGTTGCTGGGGAGGAAGCTGACGAGGTCGTGGACCCAGTCGAGGGCGTCTTCGTCGCTGGCGGCGGTGTAGTGGGTGTTGCCGGCTAGTTCCATGTGGGTGGAGGCGCCGCCGAGTTCTTCTTGGCTGATGATTTCGCCGGTGACGGTTTTGATGACGTCGGGGCCGGTGACGAACATTTTGGAGGTTTTGTCGACCATGACGACGAAGTCGGTCAGGGCGGGGGAGTAGGCGTTGCCGCCGGCGCAGGCGCCCATGATGACGCTGATTTGGGGGACGACGCCGGAGGCGTTGACGTTGTGGTAGAAGGTCTTCGCGATCAGGTCCAGGGAGACGGCGCCGTCTTGGATGCGGGCGCCGGCGCCTTCGTAGAGGCCGATGAGGGGGCGGCCGGTGGCGACGGCGAGTTCCATGATTTTGATCATTTTTTCGCCGTAGACCTCGCCGAGGGCGCCGCCGAAGACGGTGCCGTCTTGGCTGAAGATGCAGACTTCGCGTCCGTCGATGGTTCCCCACCCGGTGATGATGCCGTCGCCGACGGGGCGGCGGGCGCCCATGCCGAAGGCGTGGGTGCGGTGGCGGGCGAGCTGGTCGCTTTCCACGAAGGAGCCTTCGTCGAGGAGGTAGTCGAGGCGTTCGCGGGCGGTCAGGCGGCCACTGTCGCGCACCTTGGCGAGGCGTTCGGTTCCCATGGGGGCGAAGGCTTCGGCGCGGCGCTTTTTCAGATCGGCGATTTTCTCGGCGGTGGTGGCCGGTGATGCGAGGTCGATGTCGGCTCGGCGCAAAGGTGAGGAAATAGTCATGTTTGGCATAGTAGACCCCACAGCCGGTAGTTTCCACCACCAAACACAAGTGATATGCGCCACCGGTGTGAAAAAATACATAGAGGGTACCCTAAGTAAGCGGCCAATTCCTCGCGGCATTTTCTAGCGGTGAGTCGAACCAATAAGGCAGTTGAACAGCGCCTTTTCTTTTTGGTGGCAAAAATGATTTCCGTCCAGCCCCGCAGTGCGGGCGGGTCAAGGGGCGGGGTGCACGTGTTGAATTTTGTGCGCCAAATTACTTTTGCCACAAAACTGTGATGTTGCCCCAACCGCCCCACCCAACACAGATGCCCCACGCGCGCCACCCCACCAGTAGGCGCCCCCATGGAATACAGTGACAACCATGACCCCACGCGCGCCCCTCAACCGCGAACGCCTCACCGACGCCCTAGTCCACAGCGGCGAATACGCCTCCGTCACCGTCACCGACACCGCCGGATCCACCAACGCCGACCTCGCCGCCGCCGGGCGCGACGGGGCGCCCGCCTGGACCGCGCTGCTCACCGAGCACCAAACCGCCGGGCGCGGCCGACACGGCCGCCCCTGGGTCGCCCCCCAGGGCAGCCAACTCACTCTAAGCGTGCTCATCCGGCCCGGGCGCCAGGCCCTGGAACGACTCGGCTTGCTGCCCCTGATGACCGGCCTGGCCATCGTCGACGCCCTCACCGAATTCGACGACCTATCGCCGATGGACATCACCCTCAAATGGCCCAACGACGTCCTCATCGACGGTGGCAAACTCTGCGGCATCCTCGGCGAAGCCGTCGACCTAGGGGACAAACCCTGCCTAGTCATGGGGCTTGGGCTCAACGTCTCCCTGACCGCCGAAGAACTCCCCGTCGCCCACGCCACCTCCCTCGACCTGGCCGCCCGCGCCCACGGCATCGACCTCGACATCGACCGCACCGAACTAGCCATCGTGGTGCTGCGCCACATGAAAAAACGCCTCGAACAATGGTCCACCGGCAGCGGCGATCCCCTCGGCGACTACCGGCGCGTCTGCTCCTCCATCGGGCTTGACGTCTCCGTCCACCTGCCCGACCACACCGAATTGATCGGCACCGTCGACACCGTCGACGACGCCGGACACATCGTCGTCGTTGACGAAACGGGCGAACGTCACGCCCTGGCCGCCGGCGACGTCACCCACCTGCGTAAAGCGCACGGTGGCTACAGCGCCTAAACTCAACCCAACCACCAACAACGCATCAACAACGCGCCCAGGGTCGCCAACACACCCCCAACACAACGACCGTCAGGAAAGGAGGGCACAGGCATGGCAGCACTCGGACTGATCCCCGGCGAACTGGTCTACGCCGACCTGACCACCCCACTGTCACGCCTCGCCTTCCCCCTAACCCAAGCGATGCTCGCCACCGGAATAACCGGCATCGCCATCGGCTTCATCGACGCCCAATGGCTCAACGGCAACACCGGGCTCCTCGTCGACTACGGACCCCTACTCCGCACGACCCTGCTGGTCATCTGGGCGCTATTTATCCTCATCAAACTCATCCTCCCCGCCATCGGCTCCCGCCGCCGACGCATTATCGTCACCGACCAACGACTCATCCTGCGCGCCCCCGGCCTGCGCGGCAGCGTCACCAGCGTCGAGCTTGAACAAATCCTCGGCGCCCAACGCCAAGGCAGCACCATCAGCATCCGCATCCTCGGCGCCCGCCGCCCCCTGATCATCGACAAAGCCCCCAAAGCCAAAAAACTCACCCACACCATCAACGAACTCGCCGCCTACAACCGCGCGACCGTGCCCTACCTCAGCGGCCGCTAAGCCGCAGCCCTCCCTGGCGCGCCACAGGCGCGCACCATAACACCCAAGGGGGGAATATCCCGCATGAACTCGGGCTGAACCACGCTATATAGTTGCCAACTATGAACGCACCCGCAGCCCAGGACCCCGCCCACACCCCGGCCGCACCCACCACGGTACTGCCCAAAATCCTCATCATCGGCGACGGGCAACTGGCGCGCATGCTGCACACAGAAGCCATCGAACTCGGCCTCAGCCTCCGAGTACTGGCCAACAGCCCGACAGAATCCGCCGCCGCCATCTGCGGCGACGTCATCCTCGGCGACTACCACGACGAAGCCACCGTGAAAGCCGCCGCCACCGGCGTCGACGTCATCACCTTCGAACACGAACACGTCCCCGCCCACATCATCGACAACCTCATCCGCGACGGATACAACGTCCAACCCCACGGCGACGCCCTCATCCACGCCCAAGACAAACTCGTCATGCGCCGCGCCCTACGCAACGCCGGCGCCCCCGTCCCACCCTTCGCCCCCATCGACAGCACCGACGACGCCCGCGCCTTCTGGGAAGCCATGGACGGCGCCGTCTGCCTCAAAGCCCGCACCGGCGGCTACGACGGCAAAGGCGTCTGGTTCCCCGACAGCCTTGACGAACTCGAACAGCTCGTGGCCGAACAACTCGACCACAACACCCCACTGATGGCGGAAAAGAAAGTCCACCTCAACCGCGAACTGTCCGCATTGATCGCCCGCAGCCCCCGCGGCGAAGTCCGCTGCTGGGACATCGCCGAAACCAACCAAGACGGTGGTGTGTGCCGCTGGGCCCAAGCACCCGCCGCAAACGTCGACGCCGAAAAAATCGAAACCTTCGCCACCGGCATCGCCGAAACCCTCGACGTCACCGGAGTCCTCGCCGTCGAACTCTTCGACACCGACGAAGGCATCTTCGTCAACGAACTGGCCATGCGCCCCCACAACACCGGCCACTGGACCCAAAACGGCGCCACCACCAGCCAATTCGAACAACACCTCCGCGCCGTCGCCAACCTCCCCCTCGGCAGCACCGACATGACCTGCGCACACGCCGTCATGGCCAACATCCTCGGCGGAGACACCACCTGGGACCACGACCTCGGTGAACGCATCGCCACCGTCTGGCGCAGCTACCCCGATGCCAAAATCCACCTCTACGGCAAACAACACCGCCCCGGCCGTAAGCTAGGACACATCAACCTCACCGGCAGCGACCCCATCGCCGTCCGCGCCGACGCACTGGCCGCCGCCCACTACATCGCCCACGGCCACTGGCCCGCCTAAAACACCCCCACACCCGCTTAAACCAAGGAGACACACCACATGCAACCCCTCGTAGGCCTCATCATGGGATCCGACTCCGACTGGGACACCGTCGCCCCCGCCGCAGAAATCCTCGCCGAATTCGGCATCCCCTTCGAAGTCGGCGTGGTCTCCGCACACCGCACCCCCAGCCGCATGCTCGCCTACGCCGAACAAGCCCACACCCGCGGCCTTAAATGCATCATCGCCTGCGCCGGCGGCGCCGCCCACCTGCCTGGCATGGTGGCCGCCGCCACCCCACTGCCCGTCATCGGCATCCCGCGTGCCCTCAAAGACCTCGACGGCATGGACTCCCTGCTGTCCATCGTGCAAATGCCCGGCGGCGTGCCCGTAGCCACCGTCAGCATCGGCGGCGCCAAAAACGCCGGCCTGCTCGCCGTGCGGATCCTCAGCGCCGGCGACGACACCCTCGTCGAAGCCATGGCCGCCTATCAAAAAAACATGGAAAAAGAAGTCCTCGCCAAAGACGAGGCCCTACGCAATAGGCTCACCGGACAGTGACCCCCACACGCAACCAGCCCGATAGCCGGCCACTAGTCATCCTGGGCTGCAAACTCGAAGAAAACCAGCCCGGGCCCGCACTCGAACGACGGCTCAAAGCCGCGCTGCCCTACGCCCTCGACGGGCGCCCCATCATCGTCACCGGGCAACACGAAGCACCCGCCATGGCCCAATGGCTCATCCGCCACGGCGTCAACCCCGAAGCCATCCTCGAGGAAAACCAAGCCACCAGCACCAACGAAAACCTCGAAAACTCACTGCGGCTGGCTGCACCACCCTGGCTGGTCGTCACCTCCGATTTCCACGCTCCCCGCGTCAAAATGTGGGCCCACCACCACAACTTGGATGTCGACGTCATCACCGCCGCCACCCCCAAACACCGCATCCCCTACCTGTACTCGCGGGAAGTGCTCGCCTTCATCCACTCCAGCGCCCGCATGCTGTGGCGCAGCTACCGGCGCGTACGCCCATAACGCCACGCGCTCACCGCGGCGACAACCAACACCAACGCCACAAACGCCGGCAGCACCTCCGGCTGCGGCTGCAACACATTACGCACCGCCTGGATGACAGCCACCACGGCAAAAAAGGTCAAAAACCCCACCACCGTGTCCCACTGCATCCTCCGGCGCTCCGAAAACGACGCCCGAGACTTTCCGGACGTTTCCAAATCCTGGCTCTGATGCTCCTGCGCGGCGTTGTCATTCACCCCCACAACACTAGTAGCCCCAACAGAAAACTGTGGGTGCAGACGATAAAAAAATCGCCCACCCGGTTTCGGGTGGGCGACAACATTGTCTCGCCAAAAGCGGAGGGCAGCTAGGCCTTCACGCCGCCAGCAGTCAACCCCGCCACAATTCGACGCTGGAAGACCAACACCATGATCACCAGCGGAATGGTCACCAAGGCGCCCGCGGCCATCGTCGCAGCGTAGGGAAACTCGAAACTACTTGGGCCCGAAAAACGCGCGATCGCGACGGTGACTGGCTCGGTTTTCAGATTCGACAGCTGCTTGGCCAACATGAACTCGTTCCAGGACGCAATGAAAGCCAAGATCGCGGTGGTAAACAGCGCCGGCGCGGCCAAAGGAAGCAGCACCAGACGAAACGCCTGCCCCCGCGAGGCCCCATCCACCCGGGCGGCTTCCTCCAGCTCCCAGGGAAGCTGGTGGAAAAAACTCATCAGGGTGTAAATCGTCAGCGGCAAGGCGAAAGAAATATTGGGGATGATCAGCGCCTGATAGCTGCCGATCCACCCGATCTCACCGAATAGCTGGAACAGGGGAGTAACCAGGGCGATGCCGGGGAACATGCTGGCCGCCAGCACCACGCCGGTCACAAAGCCCTTGCCGCGGAAATTCAGCCGGGTCAGCGCGTACGCCGCAGTCACTCCCACCAGCACGGCCAGCACGGTGGTGGTCAGGCCGATGATCAAGGAGTTGGTGATCGCTGCGAGAAAATCATTGCCCTTGTCGGTGGCCAGCGCATCACGGAAATTGTCGAGGGTGACGTGGGTTGGCCAGGGGGTGGTGTCGAAGGTGTAGTCCTTGTGCCGCAGTGCGGTGATCACCATCCAGTAGAAGGGGGCAAGGCCCCACACCAAGATGAAGAGGATGCCGGCGTAGGAACGTAAGGTCGATAGTGCTTTGCTCATCGGGCACCCCCAGCGGTATCAGCGGTGGTTAGCGGGGGCAGCGCTACGGGGCTGCCGGTGGTGTAGGAGGGTTCGGGGCCTTTGGGCGGGCGCTTGGTGGCGGTCACGCTGCGGGAGACGTCGGCCCCCAGGAATCGGATCATGATGAACGCGACAGCGAAGATCAGCAGGAACACCAGGGTCGAGAGTGCGGAGGCACTGTTGAAGTGGTTTTGGCGCATGTCCTCGACCACCAGTTGGGAGATGGTGGCGGTTGGGGAGTTCGAGGAGGAGGAAATCAAAATCACCGGCAGGTCGTACATGCGTAGCGCATCCAGGGTGCGGAAAAGTACTGCCACCATGAGTGCGGGTTTGACCAGCGGGAGGGTGATTTGGGTGAAGATTTGGAATTTGCTGGCCCCATCCACCCGGGCGGCTTCATAAACCTCTTTGGGAATCATTTGAAGCCCGGCCAGGATCAGCAGCGCCATAAATGGGGTGGTTTTCCACACGTCGGCGATGATGACGGCGGTGCGCGCCGCCCACGGGTCGGTGGTCCAGGCAATGCGGGTTCCCAGCAGCGAGTTGATGATGCCGCGCTCGGCGAAAATGAATTGCCAGAGTTTCGCGGTGACGGCGGTGGGGATGGCCCAGGGGATCAGCACCGCGGCGCGCAGCAGGCCGCGGCCTTTGAATTCGCGGTTCATCACGATTGCCATCCACATGCCGAGGGCGGTTTCGAGGGCGACGGTGACCACGGCGAAAAAGACGGTGATTTTGAGCGCCGGCCAGAAGTCGGAGGCGAGCACGCCTGGTGGGCAGCTGCTTTTGACCCCGGAGGGGCTGGTGCAGGATTGGGTCAGCCAGTACAGGTAGTGGGTGAGCCCGGCGAAGCCGCCTTCGGTGAATAGTCCCGTTTCGGGGTCGAGGCCGGCGTCGGCTTGGAAGGACAGCCAGATGGCCCGGATGATGGGGTAGCCGATGACGATCGCGAGGACCACCATGGTGGGTGCGATCAGGAGTGCGGCGGTGCGTGTTTGGCGTCGCGCGGTTGTTGCGGTCACTGGGGGGTTGCCGCCTTTTTGTCTCAACGGGGTCGGGGATGGGGTGCGCCGGCGACCACTATGGGTGGTGGTGTGGACGATGCGAGTGTTTTCACTGTATTACACGCCACTTGCGGTTGGGGGTTGTCACGCGCCTTGGCGGGTGGTGTTGGTGGATTTCGCCCCGGTGTGGCGGGTGGGAGACAGCAGCACACCCCCACCACTGGGTGTGGTGGGGGTGTGCTGTGTCGAAGGTTGGGTTATCCGCGGGGCCGGGGGTTACTTCGTGGCGGCCTCGATGGCGGACTGCATGTCCTTGGCGGCCTGCTCGACGTCGGTTTCACCGGTCAGGGCAGCGTAGGCGTTGTCCTGGATGGCCTTGGAGATGGCCGGGTAGAACGGGGAAACGGGGCGCGGAACGGCGTTTTCGAGGGATTCCTTCAGGGCCGGGAGGTAGGGGTACTTCTCGGTCAGTTCGGCGTTGTCGTAGATGGAGGCCAACACCGGCGGGAAGGAGTTGTCGGCGAAGCTCATCTGGTTGTCTTCGTTGGTGATGAAGACGATGAAGTCGCGGGCGGTTGCCTTGTGCTTGGAGTTGATGTTGATGGCGTTGTTGTAGCCACCGAGGGTGGAGGCGCCAACGCCGTCCTTGCCGACCAGCGGGGACACTTCGAACTTGCCCTTGACCTTGGAGTCATCCTTGCCGGCGTTGGTGTACATGTACGGCCAGTTGATGGCGAAGGCGGTGTCGCCGCCGACGAAAGCCTGGTTGGTTTCTTCCTCGGTGGCGGCGGTGGAGTTCTTGGCGATCACACCGTCGTTGTAGCCGTCGACCAGGGCGCGCAGGCCGGCGACGGAGTTCTCGGAGTCAACCTCGGGGGTCTTGCCGTCGGAGCCGAGCACGTGGCCGCCCCAGCCTTCGATGAAGTCGGCGGTGTTCACGGTGAGGCCTTCGTACTGCTTGAGCTGCAGGGTCAGGCATTCCTTGCCGGCGTCCTTGGCGGCGCCGCAGGAGTCAACGAGGTCCTGCCAGGTGCCGGGGGCGTCGGGGACGAGTTCGGTGTTGCGGAACAGCAGCTGGCCGTTGGTGTTTTGCGGCACGGCGTACAGGGTGTCCTGGTAGGTGGCGGACTCCACGGTGGGCTTGAGCAGCTTCGAGGTGTCGACGGCCAGGTCGCCGGTCAGCGGTGCGATCCACTGGTGGGCGGCGAAGTCCGCGGTCCAGATGACGTCGAGTGCCATGACGTCGTATTCGTCGCTCTTGGCCTGCAGGGACTGGACGAGGGTCTCGCGCTGGTCGTCGGCTTCGCCGGCGAGCTCCTTGAGGGTGACCTTCTCGTCCGGGTGCTCCTTGTTCCACGCCTCGATGACGGGCTGCAGCTTGTCGGTGTCGTTCTTGCCCATCGCGAAGGTGATGGGGCCGCGCTCACCGTCGCCGGCGGTGGTGGCCTCGGTGCCGGCTTCCTTCTTCTCGGCGGAAGTATCGGAAGAACCAGTGTCGCTGGAGCAGCCAGCCAGGGCGAGAACGCCGATCAGGCCGGCGGCGGCCAGGGTGGAGGCTGCGGGACGAATGTGCTTAGTCATGTAGATCACTTTCTACGCCAATAGTGGGTGGACTTCACACCATGGTAAACCGTGACAGACCCCGGCGGGGCGACAAGACGCAAAAAATGCCACAGATGGGGGTGGCGTGGCGGGGGTAGCGTTGCCGTGGATGGCCCCTTAGGCGGTGGGGGAGAGACGCTGGGTGGTGTGGGGATCGAAAAAGTGGCAGCGTTCCATGGGGATATCCAGCCTCACCCGGTCGCCGACCTGGACTGCCGCGCTGTGATCAATGCGGGCGGTCAGGACGCATTCGGGGGCATCGTCGCGGTGCGCATACACATAGGATTCGGATCCCAGTTCCTCGATGAGGTCCACGGTGGCGGGGATGCTTAGAACTCCGGTGGCTGGTTCACCGTCGGTGCTGAGGCGCACGTGCTCGGGGCGGATTCCCACGATGACCTCGCCGAGTTCGGGTTGGGTTCCGGCGAAAAGATTCATCGCGGGGCTGCCGATAAAGCCTGCCACGAAGGCGTTTGCGGGCCGGTCGTAGAGCTCGCGGGGGGTGGCGACCTGTTGCAGCTCGCCGTCTTTAAGTACCGCCACCCGATCACCCATCGTCATGGCTTCGACTTGGTCGTGGGTGACATAGACGGTGGTGGTTCCCAGCCGGCGCTGGAGGGCCGCCAATTCGGTGCGGGTTTGCACGCGCAGTTTGGCATCCAGGTTGCTCAGCGGCTCGTCCATGAGGAACACCTTCGGGTGGCGCACGATCGCCCGCCCCATGGCAACGCGCTGCCGCTGGCCGCCGGAAAGATCTTTGGGGCGCCGATCCAGGTAGGGGGTGAGCCCTAGGATGTCTGCTGCTTCGCGCACCTTTTTGTCGATGGTGGCCTTATCGACGCCGGCCAGTTTGAGGGCGAAGCCCATATTTTTCGCCACTGTCATGTGGGGGTAGAGGGCGTAGTTTTGGAACACCATCGCCACATCGCGTTGGGCGGGCTCCTGCCCGGTCACGTCGACCCCATCGATGAGGATCCGGCCGCTGGAGACGTCTTCCAGGCCCGCTAGGGCGCGCAGCGAGGTCGACTTGCCACACCCGGAGGGGCCGACGAGCACCAGGAATTCGCCGTCGGCGATGTCCAGGTTTAAGCCGGTGACGGTGGGGGAGTCTGCGCCCGGGTATTGGATCGAAACGTCCTCGAACGTGATGCGTGCCATGACTTCGCACCCTAGCAGCCTTTATCATCCACCCTTGCGCAGGGCACACCAAAACCCCACAAAGCGCCCCACCACACCCCGGGGCAGCCACGCCCCGTTTCCGCGGTCGGTGAGGGGCGAGGAAAAGGGAGCTGGTGGCTAGATTCGCCCGGTGACTTTTTCGGCGGCCGCGATCTCTTCCACGCGGGAGGTCGAGGCTACCGAGTGCACGACAACAGCGGACCCGCCCACAGCCCACGGGGCGAGCACACAGCGGGCGAAACTCTCGGCGTCGTGGAATCCGGTGGACAGCAGCCGCGCGCCGGGTTCGGGCAGTTCCAGCTGTGGGTGCTGCTGTGTTAGGTAGTCGGCGACGGTTGGGGTGGGCCAGGGGTAGTCGTCGCCGTACATCCGCACCGTGGGGCCGAAGTCGACCATGCCGTCGGGCACGGTGCCCCCACATTCGGCTACCCCCCGGCCGAAGGGATCGGCGGTGACGAGACAGATTTCGCAGTCCGCGTCCTGCGGCACCCGGTCGGCGGAGGCGAACAGCACAGCCACGGTGCTGATGTCGCTGTATTCCACCGTGATGCCCAGCGCGGCGGCGCCAACGGCGATGACCGTGGCTTGCCAGCCGGCGGGCAGGCACACCCCGATGCTGTCGCCTTCTGCCAGGTCGAATTCGTCGCTGAGCATGTTGGCGATTTTGCAGGCCCAGTTGTTCAGCGTGGTGGCTGAAAAGTCCAGCCGGGCGCCGGTGGAATCGTCATAGACGGTCAGGCGGGGGCTGGCGGGGTCGGCGGCAAGCAAGGGGCTGAAAAACTCCATGCGCCCCAGGGTAGGCAGTTTTCCTACACCCCGCACGAGAGCTCACCCGATGGGGCGTGGAAAGTGTGAAACCGCCTGCCCGGGGCAAAAGCACCCTGGGCAGGCGGCACAGCGGAAATAAGGGAAGGGGGGAGGCGTGCGGCTAGTTCACCTAGTGCACCTAGTTCACCTAGTTCACGCAGCGCGGCCCGTCACCACCGGCGTCGATCACCGGGGTGCTGTCCGGGTCGATGGCTTCGCCGGGCTGGCCCACAATATCGGCCGGCTCCTCGCTGGTGGTGGGTTCCTCACTCGTCGAAGGCTCGGCTTCCGGGTTGTCCGGGTCGAACGGCTCGTCGCTGACGGGGCCGTTGTAGTCGGAAGACACCACCACGGTGATCTCCCCGGGCTCCAAGGAGGGGGAGGTGGTGATGGGCAGCCCGCCCAGTTTGGTGGCCAGGGCCTTGGCATCGGGGTCGTTTTCGCTGGAGGCGACGATCTGGCTGTAGGTGTACAGGCCATCCGGGGCGTTTCCGACCTCGGTGATCTTGTAGCCCTCCTGGTGCAGGCCGCTGGCTGCGCGGGATGCCAAGCCGGTGATCTGGCTGGCGTTGAGGACGATGACATCAGCGTCAGAGACCAACTTGTGGTCCTGGTTGGGGGTCTCGCTGGTGCTGGGGGCAGCCGGCTTGTCCTTGTCACCCAGCATGTCCTTGAAGAAGCGGTGCACTTCCTTCTTGTCGATGGTGACCACCGATTCGCCGTAGTCGCCCACGCCGTCGATGGAGACCACCGGGATGGTGGTGAAGGTGACGTTGCCGCCGGTGAGGTTTTTCATCTGGCTGGCCAAGCCGACGATGTCCCAGTCATCATCCAGCGTCAACGAACGCTGGGCCGCATCGGCCAAGTTATTCAGCTTGGTCGGGCTGGACAAGGTGTTGGAGGACAAGACCTTGTGCACCAGCGACGCCATAAACGCTTGCTGTCGCACAATACGGTCCAAATCGCCGCGGGGAAGGTCGTGGCGCTGGCGCACGAAGGACAACGCGTCGGGGCCGTCGAGGGTTTGGCGTCCCGCGGGGAAATTCGCGCCCGACAACGGCTCGTTGACCGGCTCGTTCAAGCACACCTCGACGCCACCCACAGCCTGCGTGAGCAGCACGAAGCCCAGCAAGCCCACCTCGGCGTAGTGATCCACCGTCACCCCAGACAACTGGGAAACAGCACTAATCAACGCCTTGCGACCGGCTTCCTTGGATTGCTGTTCAAGCTTTTCCTCATCGGTCACACCCGATGAGAACAGCTGCTCCTTTTTGGCGTTCTTATAGGCACCGTAGACACCGTTGATCTTCATGTTGCCCATGACGTCGTCATGAATGTAGGTGTCGCGGGGAATCGAAATCGCCGTCGCCGAGGAACCATCGTTCGGCACGCGAATCAGCATGATGGTGTCGGTATTTTCGTTTTCCTCATCACCGGCGCGCAGCATCGCGATTTCCTCCGGCGACAAGGGCTTGCCTTGTGCATCAGAACGCGAATCGATACCCACCAGGAGGATGTCCTGCGCGCCATCGGCAGCCTGCCAGGACTTGGTTCCTTTGCCGCCACCAAGGGAGAGGTTTCCAGCAGAATTCGACACCTTGCCACTGACCACGAAACCTGCGCCACTCAGCAGCAACACCACGGTCGAGAGTGCAGCAAGCAGCACCCGCAGACTCGGGTGGCCCGCCTGCGCGCTCGTGCGGGGTGCAGGCGGCGGGGCAACCTCACGAGGATTGCGGATATTCCGATTCGTCACGGTGGAAGAGCTCTCCAATAAAAATGCGGATTTAAGGCGTGAGTTTATTTCAGGCAGTACAAACAGGCCTGCCCGCAGTAATGCGGACACACGCCGACACCACAGCATAAAACACCTTCGCCCCAGTCCCTAGAGTTCACGCGCATTTGGGAGACATCCGGCAGGAAACTAACAGCCACGCTTCCACCGTCTGCGGGCCACGAAACGACTTCCACCAAACATCCCGACACCATCCAATGGTGGATCAGTTGGCAGAAGCGGCGACCACGGCCGCAAGCCCGTGCCGGTTAAGCCAGGAGTTTTTGCGCAACCAAGCCCTTTACTGGTGTGATTCAGCGCACCTACTATGGGTGTGCGGCCCTGCCAGAAGTGACCTCGTCGCAAGTGGGCAACCATGACCCGGCGCAACGCACCAGCTGGCCGCCACGCCATCCAGCCCGGTCGCACCCAAACAACTCGAAGCACCCGGAACAGGATAAAAGTCATGAGTTTTCCGCACAGCAAGTGGTATCGATCAAAAAACAATTCACTCATCGCAGGAGTGTGCGCCGGGGTGGCCGAAGTATACGGAACCACTGCCGAAACCGTCAGGATCATCTACGTCATCGCGGCGCTGTGTGGCGTGCCCATGGTGCTTGTCTACCTATTGCAGTGGATGTTGTATCCAACCCGGCCAGCAAAGGACTAAAACCCCAGCCGCCAATGCCCAACCTGGCCACGGCGCACACAAGAAAACGCCACGATCACCATGGGGTGCGAGACAGTTCACGCGCCATCGTGACTCTCGGCGATCCGGTGTGCAGCGGTGATGCAAGGGCCAAAAATCGCCGTGGACTACATTGAGAACACAACAACTGGCTCAAGCCATCACGGCTTGCCAAGCAACGACTGCGAAGCACAGCTATAAGACCGCCCACCACCTACAAACCGACAACGAGGAAACACCACCATGCGTCTAGTGATCACCGGCAAAAACGGCCAGCTCGGCTCCGCACTGCGCATGCTGCTCGACCAGGAAGGCCTCGCCGAACACTACGGGGTCACACACGTTGACTACCTCGGCCGCGAAGACCTCGACCTCACGGATAAAAAACAGGTACTCGATCACCCCATTTTTTCCCAGATGGACAGCGATACCGTGCTGCTCAACGCGGCCGCTTTCACCGCAGTGGACCACGCGGAAACCGACCCGGCGGCCGCGCTGGCAGGAAACGAGGACATTCCCGCCAACCTGGCGGCAGTATGTGCCACCACCGGGGCCTTCCTTATCCACGTGTCCACCGACTACGTTTTTCCCGCCGGAAGCCCCGGGCATCGCACCAGTCCCTGGCAAGCGCACGACCAGATTGGCCCCTCCAGTCTCTACGGGGAAAGCAAAGCCCGCGGGGAGCGCGCGGTGCGCGCCTCCGGGGCCCGGGCAGCCATCGCCCGCACCGCCTGGGTCTACAGCGGTGACACCCTCCCGGAGCACAAAGACTTCGTCAGCACCATGGCAGCCAAGGCACGCGCCGGACAGCCAGCCATCGTCGTAGACGACCAAGTGGGATCGCCCACCTATGCCATCGACCTGGCCCACGGGCTGCTCATGCTGGCCCACCAACCCCAACCGGGCACCGTCCACATCGTCGGATCAGGACAAGCCAGCTGGTACGAACTGGCTCGCGCCGTCTACGACGCGCTGGGCGCAAACCCCGACGAGCTGATCAAACCAGTGCCAAGCCACGCCTACAGTCAGCTGGCCATCCGCCCCCAATACTCGGTGCTCGGCACCGACACCTGGCGGGCGGCCGGGCACCCCGATCTTCCCCACTGGACACACGGGCTTAAACGGGCACTCGCCGGCGACAGCCAGGTTCATTTAGAAGGGAAGTAACAGCAACCTTCCAGCGCAAACCCGCCGTGTCCCACAGCAACTACACATGGTGTAGCCACTAGAATTAGCCCGGTTATGAACCATCCTCTTGCGGTCATCACCGTCACCTACTCGCCGGGCGAATACCTCGAACGCTTCCTGGACTCGCTCAGCCGCGCCACGATCCGCGACGTCATCGTCGTCATGGCCGACAACGGCTCCGTCGACGGCGCCCCGGAAAAAGCCGCACAGCAACACGACAACGTGTTCCTGCTGCCCACCGGCGGCAACCTCGGATACGGCACCGCCATCAACATCGCCGCCCGCGCCCTACGCCGCGGCGACTACGGGGACATCGACACCGAGCACCTCTTGATCTCCAACCCGGATGTGGTGTTCGGCCCCGGCAGCATCGACGAACTGCTGGACTGCTCCTCCCGCCACGACTCCGCAGCCTGCGTAGGACCCCTCATCGTCGAACCCGACGGCAGTATCTACCCCTCCGCTCGGGCAGTGCCGACGCTCCGCAACGGCATCGGCCATGCCCTATTCGGCAGTATTTGGCCCAGCAACCCCTGGACCGCCGCCTACAAAGACGACGCCGACATGGCGACCGAACGGAAAGCCGGCTGGCTATCCGGCTCCTGCCTCCTGGTTCGCTGGGATCCTTTCCTCAGCATCGGTGGATTCGACGAGCGCTACTTCATGTACCTCGAAGACGTCGACCTGGGGGATAGGTTTGGGCGCGCCGGATGGGACAACATTTTGTGCCCGACCGCCACAATTACTCACGCCAAGGGGCACTCCACCGAAAGCGTTCCGGAGGCCATGCTGCCAGCCCACCACGACAGCGCCTTCCGCTTCCAAGCGGATCGTCACGCTGGGGCGTTTTATGCGCCGTTGCGTGCCGCCCTGTGGTTGGGGCTGAAAACCCGCGCCGCCCTGGCTGTTGCCTGCGCGAAAAAAGGCAAAAGCCATTGCTGATTCGCAGTGCCCTGGTTGTGCTGGGGCTTTCGCCTGAAAAAGTTCAGCACCGCGGGGCTTGAAAAAAACCGGCGAATATATAACTCCGATGCTAGGAAGTTCACAGCCAGCCCAAGCAATTATCGCCAGCCGTCGCGCTAGGCTGGTGTGAAGTTTTATTTCATCACGTAGAAAATCCGCACTACCCGCTATCGGCAACAGGCTACTGATTGTGCCGGGCACGGTTGCGCGGTGAACCCCAAACTCGTTGGGAGAGTTTCCCTGATCATGAATGAGTCGCACCACAGCGCCGAAGCCGCGTTGGAACAGGTGAAGAATCTGGATGTTCCAGCCCGCGACGTGGACGCAGTAATCCTCGTCGGCGGGAAAGGAACCCGTCTGCGGCCGCTGACGGTGTCCACCCCGAAGCCGATGCTCGCCGTGGCTGGATTCCCCTTCCTGGCGCACTTGTTGTCGCGCATCAAGGCCGCCGGAATCAACCACGTTGTGCTCGGAACGTCTTTTAAGGCCGAAGTTTTCGAAGACTACTTCGGCGATGGCAGCGAACTGGGCCTCGACATTGACTATGTGGTCGAAGAAACGGCCCTAGGCACTGGCGGTGCGATCCGCAACGTCTACGACCACCTCACCCACGACACCGTGGTGGTCTTCAACGGGGACGTGCTCGGCGGCACCGACATTGGGGACGTCATCGAAACTCACGACAATAACGACGCCGACGTCACCATGCACTTGGTGCGGGTCCCGGACCCGCGGGCCTTCGGCTGCGTCCCCACCGCCGCGGACGGCCGGGTGCAGGCCTTTTTGGAAAAGACCAATGATCCGCCCACGGATCAGATCAACGCCGGCTGCTACGTCTTCAAGCGCGAGATCATCGCCGGCATTCCGGCCGGAAAAGTCGTCTCCGTGGAACGCGATGTGTTCCCCCGGCTGCTGGAGGAAGGCAAGCGCGTGTACGGCCACGTCGACCAGGCTTACTGGCGCGACATGGGCACCCCGGATGATTTCGTTCGTGGCTCCTCGGATCTGGTGCGCGGAATCGCCCCCTCGCCCCTGCTGAAAGGGCGCACCGGTGAATCCCTGGTGGATCCCTCCGCCGGAGTTAAAGATGGCGTGTTGTTGCTCGGTGGCACCGTCGTTGGCCGGGGTTCCGAAATTGGGGCCGGCTGCCGGCTGGATGACACCGTCGTCTTCGACGGGGTGACCATCGAGCCGGGTGCGATCGTGTCAAACTCCATCATTTCCGATGGTGCCCACATTGGTGCCGGCGCCCGCATTAGCCACTGCATCATCGGTGAAGGCGCAGTCATCGGTGCACGCTGTGAACTGCAAGCCGGAATGCGGGTGTGGCCCGGGGTGAACCTGCCCGATGGGGGAGTGCGCTTCAGTACAGACGCCTAGCAGCCACAGTTGGTGTGTGGTGGGGTTTCGCTCAATGTGGCGAAACCCCACTTTTTTATGCGCTGGCCGGGGTGAAAAGCGGCGGGGTGCGCGTGTGGTTACTGGGGTAGTGGGGGAGGGGATGGCATGATGAGCCAAGGGGTGTGGAAACGGTTAAGAGGTTCGCAAGACGCTTTGGGGGAGTCTGCGCAAGCAACCACTATATGTAGTACCCCCGCCTATTACCCCCGGCATGGGCATTTTGTGGCGCGTGTGAAAGCTGTGACCTGCTTCAAGGGGAAACGCCCCCTAGTTGGCAAAAAATTCCGCTCAAGCTTGACTCGCCACTACTACTACGTGTGTAATCACATCTGTGTAGTTAGCCGTCACTGACGTTGGCCCCACCGCCCAAACCGCACAGCGGAGCCAACACTTTGTGGCGCGGAACGCCCCGCACACCACGCAGGAAAATCTGTAAGGTGGGCGGACACGGAAGCGAACTTTCCCATCGCGTCCCCACCGCAGCAGTAGTCGGACACTACAGCCGTGAAAGTGTTGCCACAGTGCACACGCTTCCAGGGCGCCGCACACGTCGACGGCCCTGCCAGACCACCCAGCCCACAATGTCGGAAAACCTATTGCAGAAAAGGAGCGCTCGTGGAGGAATACGCAAGCGACGCGCCTAGAAGCCCTCAGGGTGCCGCTCAGGTGAGCCATGACCAGCTCTTCGAGCAGGTCGAATGGGAATGGCAAGAACAAGCACTGTGTGCACAAACCGATCCTGAAGCCTTCTTCCCTGAAAAGGGCGGATCCACCCGCGAAGCCAAGCGGATCTGCATGGCCTGCGAAGTTCGCGATGAATGCCTCGAATACGCACTGCTCAACGACGAGCGTTTCGGAATCTGGGGCGGACTCTCCGAGCGTGAGCGTCGCCGCCTGCGCCTGCGTCGCGACGCCAGCTAACGCCACACCGCGAAACGCAACCTACAGCCTTCACACCACGCCGAATCGTGGTGGACACCCAGACCCCACCTACATCTCGTAGGTGGGGTCAATGTCTGTCGGGGATACATTCAAATGGGTAGCCACCAAATTGGTCAGCACCCGCTCGAGCAACGCCTCACGCTCCTCCGCGGTGGCCGCGCGTGCCTCAATGGGGCGCCGAAAAACCACAATGCGCGGCCGTGTCGGCTGCCCCTGCGCATCCACGCCCGCCGGAATCACCCGTCCCAGCGGCACCGCCCCGTCCGCACACACCTCATCCGGCAAAATCGTATTGCTTGAAATCAGGCGCATCCGCGGAATCATGTCCACTGCCACATCGACGTGGGCGAGCTCCTCGGCAAAATTTTCAGCAATCGGGGCATAGGCATTGCGCACCAAATCATCGAAACGCTGACTGCGCGAGGCGAAACGGGGAATCGATTGCGGCATGATGGGGCCGCGCTGGCCGCGCCCGTGTCGATCTCTGAAAGCCCTGGTGTGCATGCAGCTAAGACTAGGGGCGCACTCTGTAAGGGTGATTGCTCGCCACGCCACGCCGAAGAAAAAACCTAGAAAACCTTCGACTAAAGGTCTAAACTTCACTTCCGTGAGCCAATTTCGACGTTGTTCCCGCCCCGGCTGCGGCAAACCCGCAGTCGCGACCCTGACCTACGCCTACTCAGAATCAACCGCTGTTGTCGGGCCCCTAGCCCCCCAAAGCGAGCCACACACCTGGGACTTGTGCGAGCACCACGCAGCCAAAATCACCGCACCCCTAGGCTGGGAGCTGCTCCGCGTCGAAGACATCACCATCCGCGACGATGACGATGATCTGACCGCATTGGCCAAGGCCGTCCGCGAAGTCGGCGGGCACGGATCCAGCGTCCTCGACGAAGGGCCGGCCCGGCACCCCTCTCAGCGTCAAACTCCGGCACCACCCCGCACCCGTCGCGGCCACCTCAGCATCGTCCCGGATCCCGAAGACGAGCAATAACAACGCTTTACAGCCCAGCGGCCCACCACCGGCACCTGGGGCGCGCCCGCGGTGCTGCGGGTCGCGCACAGCCACCTGGTACATAGGTCTCCGGCAGCGCCCTGGACGCGCAGCCCCCACGCGACGGGCCACACATTTCGGCAGCAGCACCCAGGATGTGCCTGCGGGGCCGCCCCCAAATCCTTTTGGCTCCACCCATGCGGAACTAGACAGCCCATCTTGCGCGTTACACAAGATGTAACCCCATCACCGTGCGGTAGGCAGAAAAACCCTTTCATACCTGAGGCCACCAACGCCACAGCACCCCACCGCACACCCACCTCCCGCGGGCCAGCCCGCCCGGTCGAGGCCACCCCGCGCCACCACAAGCAGTGGCGCACATTCTTCCAAGGAGTTTTCCCCCATGCGTTCACGCGAACAGGTCGACGCCAGCATCAAAGCTTATGACGTCCGTGGTGTCGTCGGCCCCGGATTTGACGCCGAATTCTTCCAGGAGATTGGCTCCGCCTTCGGCCGGCTGATGGCCGGCGAAGGCGCCACAAAGATCGTCATCGGCCACGACATGCGCGACAGCAGCCCCGAGTTGTCCTACGCTTTTGCCCGCGGTGCAGCCCGCTACGGGCTCGACGTGGATTACCTGGGACAAACCAGCACCGACGAACTCTATTTCGCCTCCGGTGAATTCGACTGCCCGGGCGCAATGTTTACCGCATCGCACAACCCGGCCCAATACAACGGCATCAAAATGTGCCGCGCCGGCGCTAAGCCCATCGGGCAAGAAACCGGCCTGGCCGCCATCGCAGACGCGCTCGTCGAGGGAGTCCCGGCGCCCGCAGCTGGCACCCGCACCGGGGAGATCATCGAAAAAGACGTCCTCGCCGACTATGGGGCATTCCTGCGCAACCTGGTGCCGCTGGAAAACAGCCGCCCCCTCACTGTGGCCGTCGACGCCGGAAACGGCATGGCCGGGCTGACCGTCCCCGCCGTGATGGAAGGGCTCCCCTTTGAAATCAAGCCCCTCTACTTCGAGCTTGACGGCACCTTCCCCAACCACGAAGCCAACCCGCTTGAGCCCGCCAACCTGGTGGACTTGCAGCGCTTCACCGTCGAAAGCGGCGCCGATATTGGCCTGGCCTTCGATGGGGACGCCGACCGCTGCTTCGTCGTCGACGAGCGCGGTGAACCGGTAACGCCCTCCGCGATCTGCGCCATCATCGCGGAACGCTACCTGGCGAAAAACCCGGGCGCGACCATCATTCACAACCTGATCACCAGCAAAACCGTCCCGGATATCATCCGCGAAAACGGCGGCACCCCGGTGCGTACCCGAGTCGGCCACTCCTTCATCAAGGCCACCATGGCGCAAACCGGTGCGGTCTTCGGTGGTGAGCACTCCGCCCACTACTACTTCACCGAGTTCTTCAACGCGGACTCCGGCATGCTGGCCGCGATGCACGTTCTGGCGGCCCTGGGCGAAACCGACAAGCCTCTGTCTGAGCTGATGGAGCAATACACCCGCTACGAAGCCTCCGGGGAAATCAACTCCCGCCTCGACTCCGCCCAGGCCCAACAGGAACGCACCCAAGCGGTCCTGGATGCCTTCGCAGACCGCACCGAATCGATCGATCGTCTCGACGGGGTGACCGTGGAACTGAAATCCACTCCGGCGTGGTTCAACGTGCGCGCCTCCAACACCGAGCCGCTCTTGCGTCTCAACGTGGAAGCCCCGACCGCCCAGGAAGTCACCGCCCTCGTCGACGAAATCCTCGGCATTATTAGGGCCTAGCATTCTGTAGGACTTCACCCTGCGGGGTGACAACCACACGAGGCGGCTTGTCGCTACGCGGGGCGTGCTACCCTGAACGTTTGTTGTTTGATTGCGTCCGAGCGGGCTTCCCCGGTGTATCCCACCGCTGAAACCCGCTGCGGGCGCCCCAACGCGCCACCACACACCACTGGTGGCGCACACCTAAAACTCATCGACGTGGAGGTTTGATGCAGCAGCTCACCGGCTCCATCCGGGCGTACCCGTGGGGTTCTCGCACGCTGCTTGCGGGTCTTCGCGGCGAGGAAAGCTCCGACGACCGCGAAGCCGAATTGTGGTACGGGGCACACCCTGGCAGCCCCAGCTACCTGGGTGACAAGCCCCTCGATGAGACCCTCACTGCCGCCAGCGTCGGAGCTCGCGTGGAGGAACAATTCGGCATCGCACTGCCGTTTTTGCTCAAGATTCTCGCCGCGGACGAACCCTTAAGCCTGCAGGCGCACCCCACCAAGCAGCAGGCCGAGGCGGGCTTCGCACTGGAGGAAAGCGCAGGCATTGATTGCTCCGCCAGCAACCGCAATTACAAGGACCCCAACCACAAGCCTGAGCTGATTGTTGCGCTCACCGAGTTTTCGGCACTGGCTGGTTTCCGTCCACTGGAAAAAACCCGCGAGCTTTTCGCTGCCCTCGACTGTCCCGAACTTTTCCGCTACCTGACTGTCATTGACGACGACCCGGAGCACGAAGAAGCCAATCTCAGGGCCCTGTTCACCACGTGGATCACCATTCCAGCGGCCGCTCGCGGCCCCCTGATTGAGGCCGTCTTGTCCTGCGCACGAGACTATGTTGCCCGCGAGGACGCCGAGGAGTGGATCAAGGATGCACTGCTCAATGTAATTGCCCTGGGACAGCGCTATCCCACCGACATTGGGGTTTTGGGGGCGCTGCTGTTAAACAAGGTCAATCTTGCACCCGGGCAGGCTTTGTACCTCGGGGCGGGGCAGCTCCACGCCTACATGCATGGCATGGGAGTGGAGATCATGGCCAACTCCGACAACGTGCTGCGGGGTGGTTTGACCTCAAAGTATGTGGACGTGCCTGAACTGGTGAAAGTGTTGGACTTCCATAGCTTGGAAGACCCCCAGGTTGAGGTGTCCCACGCTGGGGTGCGCACCGATTATCCCTGCCCGGCGCAGGAATACCACCTCAGTCGATACCAGCTCGATGCCGGTGAGTCCGTGACTTTCGATCATGACGGGCCGGCTGTGATTCTTGCTGTCCGTGGGGTTACCGTCGCATCCCAAGCGGAGCACACCGAGGAGATCTCTGCGACGCAGGCCCTGTGGGTGCCTGCTGATGATCCGGCCATTGAGTTGCGCGGTCGTGATGGGGCCGTGGAATTCTTCATCGCTCAGGCATAAACAAAGCTCACAGGGCGATACGCGCCTGCTGATTACAAAGCGCACGTCCGACTTGTGGTTGGTGGATGCTGCGCTGATGTGAGGCGCGAGCCGTTGAAGTTGGGGCGCCTGGGGTGACTAATTGACGATTGTGCGCCCACTAACGATCGTAGGGGGCGTGCGGGGTGTCGTGGTGGCACTCCGCGGATTTTCACCTGTGTTTAGTGACGCTGTGGATTCTAGGAATCGAGTAACGGTTCGGCGATTTCGTCCCAGCTCAGCCAGTACTCATCCCCGTCGATGTTGCCGGTGCCGAAGCTTTCGTCGTCATCGTCTGGGATAGCATCGCTGTCGTAGCCGGTGTCGGCAAAGCTGTTCTCAGCGTCGGTGGCGTGAGCGAAATCTGGCGGGGTGTCGACCAACACCGCAGTGGTTTGGGGTCCTTCGATGGGGGTTTGCTCGATGGCGAAGTTCAACCCGAGAGCATCCGCATCGACATCCTCGGAGCCAGGGAAGGGCTCGGGGTTGAGTTCAGCTTCTGCGCCGAAGACTGCCTCGTAGGGTGTCCACGAGGGGTCAAGTGCCGGATCGTCCCAGGGGGATTCTTCATCGTCGATGTCGCTATTTTCTGCAATCTCCAGGTCAGCGAAGTAGTCTTCGTCGAAGCCGGGAGCGTCGTACCAGGCATCCTCATCGAGGGAGTCCAAGTCGATGGGGATGTTGTAGATGACGGTGGTGCTGTCATCAACGGTGATGGCGTCGGCGTCAATAGCGGCGCGGCTGGGGCCCTTGGTGGGGCCGAAGTCGCGGGCGGGATCACCGTGGCCTTTGGCAGGTGTCGGCTGATGTCCACCTTTTCCGGGGTTGTCTTTTCCAGGGGTGTCCTGTGCGGGAGCATCCTTGGTGTGTTCCGGTGTGGATTTGCTGGGCGCTGGCTTCGCCGCCCGATCCTTGTGCGGAGCCGATGCGTCCTCGGACGGTACTGAAATGTGGACGTCGGAAACGCGTTGGCCGTCGTTGGTCAGGCCGTGACCGTAGTCGCCGTTGTCCGGAACGAGCGGTACGTCGGCAATTTGGTCATAGCGCCATTCGAAGCTGTCGGCGAAAATTCCGTTGGGAAGGTACACCGTGACATGGATGTATCCATTGGGTAGCAGCGTGTAGAAGAAAGAGCAGTTCTTCGACCAGTAGTCGTCGGGCTGCTTGGCGTCACGCCAAGTTCCTCCGCTGTCACCGGTGTCTTTGTCGTCGCCGGGGTCTTGATCTTCACCACCGGGCTGCGGGGGTGCAGGTACCTCGGGCAGGGGCTGTTCAAAAATGTCGCCCGGGTTTTGTTCGACAGGGTCGGCTGGGAGCGTCGGTTCCTGGGGAGGAAGTGGCGTGGGTTCTCGTGGCTGCTCTGGCTGCAGGTCTTCTTGAACCGGAGGCGCAGGGTCGGGCTCTTGGGTCTGCGGGGGAGCAGTCGGTTCGGGTTTTTCCGGTTCCTGCGGATCTTGGGGGTTTTCGATCGGGAAGGAGGGGTCGCCGTCGTACCACTCTGGGGGTAGTTCCTCGTCGATTCCGGGTTGGGGGAGAACAACGATCGGTGGCCAGATGGGAGCCGGGACCACAATGTGGCCGTCACCAATGCGGTCACCGGGGACGGGTAGGATTTCGCCAACTTCGCCGTCGCCGGGTACGGGTACGGGTACGACTACGTCGCCTTCGCCGTCGCCGGGTACGGGTACGGGTACGATTACGTCGCCTTCGCCGTCGCCAGGGAAGGGTTCAGGTACGACGATGTCGCCGTCACCTGGGACGGGGACAGGCAGGATGATGACTCCGCCGCCGGGGTGGCCGGGCTCTTGCGGATCTGGTGGATCCTCCGGAAGCTGTGGCTCCGGCACCTGGGGTTCCGTGGGTTCCGTGGGTTGGTGCGGTGGCGCGACAGGCGTTGTTGGTTCCGGGGGCGCCGGAATAGCCGGATCGGTGGTCGGCTTCGGGGGAGTCGGCACCACGGGGGCCGTGGTCGGTTTTGGCGGCTCCGGGGGAGCAGCCGGTTTTGTAGGTTCCGGAGCTACCGGAACCGCGGGGGTTGTGGTCGGGTTGGCGGGCTTTGGCTTAGCCGGGGTGGGCTTGGGATGCGCGGTGGGTTTGGCCGGGGTCGGCTTAGGTTGCGCGGTGGGCTGAGCCGGGGTGGGCTTGGGCGAGTGAGCTGTCGGAGACGCGGCAGTCGGTCGCGCAGGCTTTGTTGGTTTGGGGGTGGTGGTCTTCGTCGGCTTTGGCGTGACCACGGGCTTGCTGGGCTTCGGCTTTTCCGGTTTAGGGGCGACGGTTGGCACGGCAGGACGTGTTGGTGCCGTGGTTGCGGTTGTCTTCGTGGGCGTTGCAGGCTTGGGTCGCGGGCTGCTGGTCTTTGCCGGTGGGGTCGGTACCTTGGTGGGCTTGGCCGGCTTTGGAAGCGCTGGCGCGGCGGGGGCAGGCTGGGAAGCGGTACGCGTGGGTTGCGCCGCCGGAGCGGGCGCGGGAGCGGGGCGCGCGGCGGGGGCAGGAACCGCAGGGGCAGGCGCAGTGGGAGCTGCCGGCGCGGTGGCGGGGGTGGGGCGCTGGGCGGGACGCGGTTGCGACTCAGGCGCCGGGTTGGCGGCAGCCTGCGGGCGGTTGGTGCTGCCTGCAGCGGGCTCGTTGCTGGATTCGGCTTGCGGTGCGGCGTCGCTGGGAGTGTCGGGTGCGGCAGGGGAGTTGTGGGAACTGCTTGGCGCCGGGGTTTCGGTGTGATCGCCGGTGTCTGGGCGGGCGATCCGCATGACGGCGTCGCGGGCGAGACTGCGCTTCATTTTGCGGATCTCAGCCGGGGTTTGGCCTGGGGCGGGGGTGCGTGGGGCGCCGGTGGCGCGGTCGATGCTGAACTGTTCCGGGTCTTGGGCAGTTTCTTGTGACGTGGTGGTGATGTTGTAGGCCACGCTGGTGACAGCGAGGGAGCCCACGACAGAGAAGGTCAGCATGCTGGGGTTCAGCTTCACTGGCTCTCTCCTTGGGTGGGGCTTTGCACTGTCGACGGGTGTAAAACTGGCACTACCTAGATGGGCGTGCAGCCCTTTAAGATGAGGGCTGAAGCTGTAGTGCTGTTGGTTGTTCGAACGGGGCGCTCACGTTGCGATTCTCGAGGACGCATAGGCAGCATAATCGCTACACCAAAATCTTTTCTTAAAAACACGCGAACCTGAGACTTTATTTTTAAACATCCTAACATGCGGTGTACTTAAGGTAAATCTCAGAAAAGGGTTTTATGCTTGAAAGGAGCACCTTCAATGAGTGCCTGGGATCAGTCAATCTTTGCTTCAGATGTGAATACTGAGTTTCTGGATGAACTGCTGAGCCTTGATGATGACGGCGTCGTCGAGGCGGTGGAGGATGTGTGCATGCTGGTAGCTCGCCAGTCGGGGGCTACTGAGGATGAGCGAGAGAATGCGCTGTGTGCTGCGACGATCGCCGCGATCTGGGCGGGCGCGCCGTTTAGTGCGGGTGATGTTGCTGATCGTTATCCCTTCATTCGTCGGCACCATGGTCAGGTCAGCGAGGAGCTGGCAGAGGTGGCTACGGAGGTTCTTGAGGCTGGGGCGGATCCCGATGAGGTGGAGGAGTTTCTCGAAGCGCTGACCTAGCAGCGCCGCGATCTATGCCCCCGAAAGGGGGTGCTGTGGTGTGTCTTGGTTGAGTTTTTCCCTGCTCATGCTCGGCTTCGTGGTGGGGAGTGCTTGCCGACTTGACATCCCCTCATGTGGGGGTGATGTCTGATGTTTGGTGAGCTTTTGGGGGGTTAGCTTGTGAGTTCTTGGGGGTGTTGGAGGCATGGCTTGACGTGCGGGGCCTGCTGTTCGAGCAGGTGGCTGGTGACGCTGTGGCGTTTAGTGAAAGTTGAAAGTGCTTTTTTATTCGATTATCGGGGCGGCAACAAATATGGTTCTGTCAAAAAATCTATTGCATTTTTAAAGTGTTACTAATGAACTTTTTCCGCATTTTAAAATGGTGACTTTTGGGGGCGGAAGAATGCTTTTGTGATGCATTCTTTTTCCGTTTTGGAGGGTGGGAAACGTTGCCCTCCATGCGGGTTTGCGCACTACGTCACCGAAGTGGGCTTAACCACGGTTTTGTGCACAAATCGGGATTGGGTGCGCGGCGGGGTGGGGCTAAGTTTTGGCCGCGCATCCCAAGCAGGTCTTATGCATAGTTATTTATGGACTGTCTGAGGAGTGGAGTATGCACCCATGAGTCCCACCGCCCCCGACCGCTTCCGCTGCACTCCACACACCGCCACACCCTTCCAGCGCGCCCGCCCCCACATCTTCCCGGCGGGTGCACTACGGGGGGAAGTGATGTGGAGTTGTGTTGTTTTCTCGCCTTCATCATGGGCCAAAGCCGTGCGCCGGATGCCCGCACCCGCCACCGCACGGCCAGCCCGCGAAAAACAACTGACATGGCGTCGCAAACCGACATCCCCCGAAGACCCCACCCAAACGCCACGCCGCCTGCTTGCGCCCGGTGCTCTAAAGTGGACGAAGACAACCCACCGGCTTTCCGCGCCCACCGCGCCCCGCCGCGCACTGTCGAACCCCACCAAAACAAAACTATCGCCGCGACGTTAACCGCCAATGGCACGCGTTGTGGCACCACAGGAGTGTGAATCCCAGCATGGATTTCAAGGTCGCCAATCTCGGTCTGCACGAAGCTGGCCGTCACCAGATTCGCCTCGCGGAACACGAGATGCCCGGGCTGATGGAGCTGCGTCGCGAATACGCCGAGCAGCAGCCCCTGAAAGGCGCCCGCATTGCGGGGTCCATCCACATGACTGTGCAAACCGCAGTGCTCATCGAAACCCTGGTGGCCTTGGGCGCAGAAGTGCGCTGGGCGTCCTGCAACATTTTCTCCACCCAGGATGAAGCCGCGGCAGCGGTGGTCGTCGGCCAAGGCACCGAAGACAACCCGCAGGGCGTGCCGGTGTTCGCGTGGAAGGGTGAAACCCTCGAAGAATACTGGTGGTGCGTGGACCAAATCTTCACCTGGGGGCAAGACGCTGACGGCGCAGAAATCCTGCCCAACATGATCCTCGACGACGGTGGCGACGCCACCATGGCCGTCATCCGCGGCACCGAATACGAAGCGGCCGGCGTGGTGCCCCCGGCAGACGACAACGACTCCGACGAGCACAAAGCCTTCTTGGGGATGCTCCGCGAAGTCCTTGAGCGCGCCCCCGGGCGCTGGGGACGCATCGCGCAATCCGTGCGCGGCGTCACTGAAGAAACCACCACCGGCGTGCACCGCCTCTACCACTTCGCGGAGGAAGGCACCCTGCCGTTCCCCGCGATGAACGTCAACGACGCCGTCACCAAGTCCAAGTTCGACAACAAATACGGCACCCGCCACAGCCTCATCGACGGCATCAACCGCGCCACCGACATGCTCATGGGCGGCAAAAACGTCCTCATCTGTGGCTACGGCGACGTCGGCAAGGGCTGCGCCGAAGCCATGGCCGGACAAGGCGCACGCGTCTCGGTGACCGAAGCCGACCCCATCAACGCCCTCCAAGCACTCATGGACGGCTTCCCCGTCGTCACCGTCGACGAAGCCATCGCCAATGCCGACATCGTCATCACCGCCACCGGCAACCTCGGCATCATCACCTTCGAGCAGATGCTGAAGATGAAAAACCACGCCCTGCTCGGCAACATCGGCCACTTCGACAACGAAATCGACATGCACTCCCTGCTGCACCGCGACGACGTGCAGCGCGTCAACATCAAACCCCAGGTCGATGAGTTCATCCTGCCCAACGGCAACGCCATCATCGTGCTCAGCGAAGGCCGCCTGCTCAACCTCGGCAACGCCACCGGACACCCCAGCTTCGTGATGTCCACCAGCTTCGCCGACCAAACCATCGCCCAAATCGAGCTGTTCACCAACTACCGCAACTACGACAAGCAGGTCTACCGACTGCCGAAGATCCTCGACGAAAAAGTCGCGCGCATCCACGTCGAAGCCCTCGGCGGCAGCCTGACCACACTGACCAAAGAACAAGCCGAATACATCGGCGTCGACGTCGCAGGCCCCTACAAGCCCGAGCACTACCGCTACTAAACCCCACCGCCCCGAAAGACATACCACCACCCACACCGGCGCCCGGCCAAGCCGCGGCGCCGGTGCCCCACGACGCCACCCCAGGGCACCTCCGGGCACACCAGGCACACAAAGAAAGCCCCACAGCAGATGATCATCGCCATCGAAGGCATCGACGGAGCCGGAAAAAACACCCTCACCCAAGCACTGGTTTCCGCACTCCGCGACGACCCCCACCACCCAGTCGCCGTCACCTGCGCCGGCTTTCCCCGCTACGGCACCCGCTACGCCGACCTTGCCAGTGACGCCCTCAACCACCAGATGGGCGACATCGTCGACTCCATCCACGCCATGGCCCTGCTTTTCGCCCTCGACCGCGAAGCCTTTCTCCACACCCTCAACGACTACGCCCACGGCGGGCCCAAACAGCACGAAGTGCTCCTACTCGACCGCTACGTCGCCTCCAACGCCGCCTACACCGCCGCCCGCCTCGACGACCCCGCCGGCGCCCAATGGGTCGCCGACCTCGAATTCGGACGCTTCCGCCTACCCACCCCAGACCTGCAAATCCTCCTCGACACCCCCGTCGAACTCGCCCAACAACGCGCCGCCAGCCGCGAAGCAGCCGACGCCAGCCGCACCCGGGACGCCTACGAACGCGACACCAGCCTGCAAGCCCGCACCGCAGACAACTACCGCACCCTGGTAGCCACCGGTTGGCCTCACCACAGCGAATGGATCACCGCCCCCGCAGACATCGATGTCTCCGCCCTCGCCGCCGACATCGCCACCCGCGTCCGCACCCGCATCTAACAACCCCGCCACCAGCCCAACCCACCGCCGCACCGCAACATATTTGTGCCCAACATCAAATGGTTGGCTCCAGACAACCACCAGCGGAATATGAAACACTAGAAAGCTATGAGCGCCACCATCCTTGTCGTCGACGACGATCCCGCAATCTCCGAAATGCTGAGCCTGGTCCTGCAGGCCGAAGGTTTCAACACCGTCGTCGTCGCCGACGGCGCCGAAGCCATCACCACCGCGGCAAACGTCAACCCGGACCTCATCCTCCTCGACCTCATGCTGCCCGGCATGAACGGCATCGACGTCTGCCGCGCCATTCGCAGCCGCTCCAGCGTGCCGATCGTGATGCTCACCGCCAAAACCGACACCGTCGACGTCGTGCTTGGGCTGGAATCCGGGGCCGACGACTACGTCAACAAGCCCTTCAAACCCAAAGAACTCGTCGCCCGCATCCGCGCCCGCCTGCGCCGCGCCGAAGACCCCGCACCCGACCAGCTAACCATCGGGGACCTCGAAATCAACGTCTCCGGGCACAGCGTGCGCCGCGACGGCGAAGACATCCAGCTCACCCCCCTCGAATTCGAACTGCTGCTGGAACTAGCCCGGAAACCCCAACAGGTGCTCACCCGCGAAGAACTGCTGGAAAAAGTGTGGGGCTACCGCCACTCCAGCGACACCCGCCTAGTCAACGTGCACATTCAGCGGCTCCGGGCCAAGATCGAAAAAGATCCAGAAAACCCCCAAATTGTCCTCACCGTCCGCGGCGTCGGATATAAGACCGGGCACGCAGGCTAGGCCGTGGACACGCCCGACAAGGACACCACCCCCGTCCACTCGCGCACCACACCTCGCCTCCCCGTCCCCATCACCCCACCACTAAACCCCCCGCGCGACACCGTCGAAGTCATCGATAGCCCCCGGCCCAGCGCCGACGCCGGGCCACTTCGTCGTGCCTTCATGCACGTCGAAGAATTTTTTCGCAGGCTCCTCAACAAAGGCATGGAATCCTGGCGCACCAGCCTCCAGGTCAAAGTCATCGGCTCCATCGTGGCCGCCTCACTCACCGTCATCCTGATCCTCGGATTCGTGATGATCAGCATCGTGGCGCAACGCCTCATCGACACCAAGCTCGCCTTCGCCAGCCAAGAAATCGAACGCTCCCGCGCCATCGTCGAAGCCCAAGTCGAAGCCACCGACACCTCCAACTCCCTGCAGGTGCGTCTGAACTCCGCCCGCGCAGCACTGACCAGCCGCAACCAACAATCCAGCGACACCGCCGCCGTATTCGAACCGGTGCTGGTGGTGCACACCGGCGACGGATCAACCACCACCAGCCCCGAGGGCTACTCCATCCCGGACCAGCTCCTCGACTTCGTCGACCACCAAAACATCTCCTACCAGTACACCACCGTCACCCGCGCCGATAACACCCACTACAAAGCGCTCATCATCGGCACCCCCACCAGCACCGACATTCAAGACCTCACCCTGTTTTTGGTGTTCCCCCTCGACAACGAGGAAGCCACCATGGGGCTAACCCGAGGACTCCTGCTGGCCGGCGGGCTGGTGCTGATCATCCTGCTGGTCGTCATCGCGTGGCTGTCCACCAAACAGGTCACCGGCCCGCTGCGCTCCGCCAGCCGGATTGCGGAACGCTTCGCCGGCGGGCACCTGCGGGAACGCATGCTCGTCAACGGGGAAGACGAAATGGCCCGCCTAGCGCAATCCTTCAACGCGATGGCGGAATCTCTGTCGAAACAGATCCGCCAGCTGGAAGAGTACGGCGACCTGCAACGCCAATTCACCTCCGATGTGTCCCACGAACTGCGCACCCCCTTGACCACCGTGCGCATGGCCGCCGACATGATCGCCGACCGTAAAGAAGACCTCGACGTGATCACCCAACGCGCCTCCGAGCTGATGGTGCGCGAACTCGACCGCTTCGAAAGCCTCCTGGCGGACCTGCTGGAAATCTCCCGCCACGACGCCGGCATGGCGGATCTGGCGGAAGAACGCGTCGATATTCGTTCCGTCGTCAACCAGGCCTGGCAGCAGACCCAACACCTCGCCGACGAACTGGGGGTGGCGGTGCTGTTCTACCAGCCACAGGAGCCGGTCTACGCCACCATCGATTCCCGCCGCATCGAAAGAATCCTGCGCAACCTCTTAGCCAACGCCATCGACCACTCCGAGTCCCGCCCCGTGGAGGTGCTGCTCGCCGCCAATGAGGACGCGGTCGCCATCACTGTGACCGACCACGGCGTCGGCCTAAAACCAGGCCAGGAGGACTTGGTCTTCAACCGCTTCTGGCGCGCCGATCCCTCCCGGGTGCGGCACTCCGGCGGCACCGGTTTGGGCCTGGCCATCTCCCACGAGGACGCGGTTTTGCACGGCGGCATCCTCGACGCCGCCGGCACCCCCGGCGTCGGCAGCGTGTTCCGGCTTACCCTGCCCCGCACCCCGGGCGGCTCCTACGGTAGCGCCCCCCTGGAGTTGATTCCGCCGGAACCCTTCGACGAGGACACTGCCAACACTTTGGGGGAATTGCCCGCCGGCGCCTACGACATGCACGGTGATGTTCCCTCCCCGCGCACCGGCGATGCAAACCTGTCGGCCAGCCCGGCAGATGAGCCCACAGCGGTGCCGGTTGATCCCCTCGCCGGGGTGGATGATTTGCATGAGTTCAGTGCCGAAGAGATCACCGATGAACTACTCAGCGCGCTCGGCGACGACTGGGATGACGAACCCGAAGACGACCACACGGAAGGGGAGCAGCCGCGATGACCGCGCATAAAGCAGCCCACGCCACGCTGGCAGTGCTGACCGCCCTCAGCGTTGCTTCCTGCACCTCGCTGCCCGGCGATGGCTCCCCGCAGGTGCTCCGCAGCTACCAGCCGGCACTACCCAGCGAAGACAACGCCTCACCGGTCGATGGGCGAGAACCCGACCTGTTGCTGCGCGACTTCTTCGCAGCCTGCGGCCGGCCCACCGGTGGACACCAAGTGGCCCGCAGCTACTTGACCACCCGGGCCGCAGAAAGCTGGAATGATGCCGCCGGCACCACCGTGGTTGATCGCATCGACATCAATGCCCAAGCCGGTGGCACCGACGACAAAATCACCTACGTCATCCGCGGCGGGGTGATTGGTGCTTTGGGCACCGGTGGCACCTTCACCCCGAAACCCGGGGAAACCGAAGCGATAATCGAGCTGGTCAAGGTCGATGGGCAATGGCGCATCGACAGCCTGCCGCAGGGAGTGCTGCTGGAGCGCACGGAACTGCAAAACAACTTCAGCCCCCAGAACCTGTTCTTCTTCGACAGCACTGGGCGTTTCCTGGTGCGCGATCGGCGCTGGGTATACACCCGCCAACCGCAGTTGGACACGGCGCTGATCTCCCTGCTGATGGAAGGACCCAAAGGGCTGCTGGCCCCCGGCGTGGAGACCGCGGTTCCTCCAGGGGCCACCCTGGTCGGCTACGACGGCGCCTACAAGTTCTCCGGGTTTGGAAACCTTTCCCCGGAGGCGCGCCACAAGTTCGCGGCTCAAGTGATCTGGACGCTAGCCAAAGGTGGCATCACCGGCCCTTATCGGATCGAACTCGATGGGGCCCCGATCGACCCTAACGTGCCCGACCTGGACGTTGAAGACGTCGCTGAATTCAACCCCTCCGCAGCCTCCACGGCGGTGGCCCCGCTGTACGCCCTCTCGAATGGTTCCCTGGTCAAAGCCGAGGGGGATAGCCTGGTGCCCGAAGGTAACGGGCTGGGCTCGAGCGGGAAACTGCAATCCGCGGCGGTGAGTGTGAGCGGGGAACTGTCGGCCGGTGTTCTCGTCGACGGCGCCGACGAAGCACAGCGCTCCACCTTGCTGGTCGGACCGCCCAGTGGCGGCCTGACCGACGTGCTGCAGGCCCGCACCTTGACCTCGCCCAGTTTCGAATACGACGCCATCGCGTTGTGGACGGTTAGTGACGGGCGAGCCATCGTGCGCATCGCCCGCTCCACCACCACCGGTGAAATGACCCAGCAGGCGGTGCAAGTGCCCTTCCTCGATGAGGACGAACACCGCGACCTCAACATCGATGAACTCAAACTGTCTCCCGCGGGCGTGCGCGCCGCGATGATTATCGACGGCAACGTCTACGTCGGCACCGTATCCCGGCCCGGCCCCGGGGAACGCCGCATGGACAACGTCGTCCAGGTCGCCCCCGCCATTGGTGCCTCCGCAGTCAGTATCGATTGGATGCACGACGGCTCAATTATCGTCGGAACCTCAGAGGCCGATACCCCTGTCTGGCGGGTCGAGCCGGACGGCTCCGGCGCCACTCCGCTGCCCAGCGGCAACATCACCGCCCCGGTGACAGCGGTAGCGACCTCCAGCACCACCTTGTTCATCACCGATGCCCGCGCGGCCCTCCAGCTGCCGATCAACTCCAACTCCTCCGCGTTTTGGCGTGAAGTGCCCTCCCTGGTGGGAACCCGCGCCACCCCCATCGTCGGCAGCTAGGGGACCCCACCACTGGGAAATCCACAGCCTCCTTCCCACCCGCTTGCGGCCAAGCCTGGTCGGTGCGTACAAGCGAAACCATGAGCAGTGGATCCAACCGGGTACGCAACAGCATCTCCGGGCTTTTCTCCTGGGTGGCTCACCCCGGCCAGCCAGTGGGTAGCGACCTGTTGGACATCGTGCTGCCCCACGAGTGCGCCGGCTGTGGGCGCGGGGGAGTGCGCTTGTGCGCCCACTGTCGGCGCACCCTACGCCAACCACCCGGCCGCACCTACGCCCGCCTCAGTCCACCGGTTCCGGTGTGGTCTTTCGGCCCCCACGCCGGCCCTCACCGTGGTGTGATCATCGCGCTTAAAGCGCGAGGCCGCCACGACATGGTCGAGTACCTGGCACGGGTGTACACAGCCGGTCTTACATACCTGGCCGCCCGAGGTGAGCTGCCCGAACCCGAGGAGTTGGTGCTGGTGCCCGCACCCTCCCGCAGATCCGCCCGCGCCGGAGGAACGGCCGACGTGGTTGCGCAGATCGCCGACCGCACCCAAATCCCCGTCGCGCACTGTGTGGGATACCGCCGAACAGTCCGCGACAGCGTCGGCATGTCGCTGGCCGCCCGCAAAGAAAACGCCCAGCGCAACCTGGTAATCCGCGGAGAACTACCCGCCGCAAAGCCGGTGCTGCTCATCGACGACGTCATCACCACCGGCGCGACCCTGCAGACCACCGCCATGCGACTTATCGCCGAAGGGGTGAACGTCGTGGGGGCGCTGACGTTTTCCGCGGCGGGCTAAACCGGTCTTTGATACCAGCTTTTCAGCTAGGTATCGCACCTGCGGCAGTATGCCAGTTTCACACTGTCCTGGGGCTATGCGGAAAGGATGTGCTTGGTCAAAAAAATTTTTTCGGCCACACGCTGCGGTAATGAAAGAAAGTCTGAAAACAAGGCAGCGAAAAGGTTATGACCAGATGTACCCTGAGGGTGTAGTAATTCCCGTCACCGACTGCGACGAGAGTAATCCCGCTCACGAACGCACGGTGGCCCGTACCGGGAGGTAAGTCACGTGACGACCCCTGCTGACATCAAGGTCAACATCACCGGACGCAACGTGGAGGTGCCCGAGCACTTCGCCGAGCGAGTTCATTCCAAGCTTGCGAAGATCGCCCGCCTCGATCCAACCCTCACCTTCTTCCATGTAGAGCTCCAGCACGAGCCCAACCCGCGCCGCTCTGAAGAATCCGACAGGATTCAGATCACCGCCACCGGCAAGGGCCACATCGCCCGCGCGGAAGCCAAGGAAGATTCCTTCTACGCCGCACTCGAAACGGCCATCAGCCGCATGGAGCGCTCCCTGCGCAAGGTCAAGGCCCGCCGCCAGATCAGCCGCTCCGGCCACCGCACTCCGAAGCCCATGGACCAGGTCGCCCTCGAGCTCGCAGAGCAGGCCAAGACCATGGAAGCCCACCAGGAGGAGTACCAGGATCCTTACGCAGACTCCGTCGAGGACGTCCGTCCCGGCCAGATCGTCCGCACCAAGGAACACCCCGCCACCCCGATGAGCGTCGATGACGCCCTGAGCGAGATGGAGCTCGTCGGACACGACTTCTACCTGTTCATCAACGAGGAAAACAACCGCCCCTCCGTTGTCTACCGCCGTCACGCCTACGACTACGGCATCATTGTCCTCACTGAAGAGAGCTAAGCGCCTACGCCGCTTTGCGCGCACAATAGCCACTGCGCACGAGTACACAGGACCTGTCAACCAGGCCGTGTGAATTACCGCGACAGCGCTATTGCGTAAGGTTCGGCCGGAACATCCTCACCCAGCAGGCCGCTGGGTGAGGGGACGACGCGCTTAGCCACCGTTACCGGCAAGACGCCTTTTCATTAAGACGCCGAACCGACCCACGAGCGCACACTCTTTATGGGTACTGCCCCGCACCACCACCCACACAAGGGAAAACGGTGCGGGGCAGTGGCATGCCAACCCCCCCAAAAAAATCAAGTCGTCTTTCCGCGCGACCCCACCCGCGCAGCACCTCAACCCCAGCTACCGGCCGGGCCACAAACCTAGCCCGGGTGGAGCATGAGCACCACCTAGTTCACCCCTCATTCATCTCTTTGTGGTTCAGCGCGTAGAATAGTTTCGACTTAGCTAGGTTCTTCCCAAGCCCCGGTCGGCCGATCTCCGTGTGAAAAAACCGCCAGTTTCCCTGGCAGGATCCCGCGCCGGGTGCTGGTGGTGAATCTGGTGGACATTTTTTAAATTAACCGCGGTCGGCTCTGAGACGACTGCGTGCAGGGCTCAACCCTTCACCGATGACGGTGCTGCAGGACAACTGCACGGTGATAGCGCCGGCGTTGAGGGGTTCCCGCAGTTATGACGTAAGGATTATTGCCTGTGTTTGGACTTTCCAAGCTACTTCGCGCTGGTGAAGGACGCGCCGTGAAGCGCCTCCAGAAGATCGCCGACGAGGTGATCGCCCTCGAGTCGAAGTACGCCGACCTCTCTGACGAGGATCTGCGAGCGAAAACGGACGAGTTTAAAAAGCAGCTTGCTGACGGCAAAACCGTTGACGATATCCTCCTCGACGCCTTCGCTGTGGCCCGCGAAGCCTCCTGGCGTGTGCTCGACCAGAAGCACTACCCGGTGCAGATTATGGGTGGCGCGGCACTGCACTTCGGCAACGTCGCCGAGATGCGTACCGGTGAGGGTAAGACCCTGACCTGTGTGCTGCCCGCATACCTCAATGCCCTCGAGGGCAAGGGCGTGCACGTCGTGACTGTGAACGATTACCTGGCAAAGCGTGACTCCGAGTGGATGGGTCGTGTGCACCGCTTCCTCGGCCTGCGCACTGACGTGATCCTGTCCGACATGACCCCGGAGCAGCGTCGCAACGCCTACAACGCCGACATCACCTACGGCACCAACAACGAGCTCGGCTTCGACTACCTCCGCGACAACATGGCGCTGAGCACCGACGAGCTGGTGCAGCGCGGCCACCACTACGCCATCGTCGACGAGGTTGACTCCATCCTTATCGATGAGGCGCGTACCCCGCTGATTATTTCCGGCCCCGCCGATGGTTCCTCCGCGTGGTACGCGAACTTCGCGCAGATCGTGCCCCGCATGAAGCGCGATATTCACTACGAAGTGGATGAGCGTAAGCGCACCATCGGTGTCAAGGAATCCGGCGTTGAGTATGTCGAGGATCAGCTCGGCATCGACAACCTGTACGCCCCGGAGCACTCCCAGCTGGTCAGCTACCTGAACAACGCCATCAAGGCCAAGGAGCTGTTCACCAAGGACAAGGACTACATCATCCGCAATGGTGAGGTGATGATCGTCGACGAGTTCACTGGTCGTGTCCTGGCTGGTCGCCGCTACAACGAGGGCATGCACCAGGCTATTGAGGCCAAGGAAGGGGTGGAGATTAAGGCGGAGAACCAGACTCTGGCCACCATCACCCTGCAGAACTACTTCCGCCTCTACAACAAGCTGTCCGGCATGACCGGTACCGCCGAGACCGAAGCTAGTGAGCTGCACCAGATTTACAAGCTGAACGTGGTGCCGATTCCGACGAACCGTCCGAATCAGCGTCAGGACCTGACCGACCTGGTGTACAAGACCCAGGAGGCGAAGTTCGCTGCTGTCGCCGACGACATCGCTGAGCGCGTCGCCGAGGGCCAGCCGGTGTTGGTGGGTACCACCTCCGTTGAGCGTTCCGAGTATCTGTCTGACCTGCTGTCTAAGCGCGGTATTTCCCACAAGGTGCTCAACGCTAAGCACCACGAGAAGGAAGCCGAAATTGTGGCCCAGGCCGGTTTGCCTGGTGCGGTGACCGTGTCCACCAACATGGCTGGCCGTGGTACCGACATTGTGCTTGGCGGTAACCCCTCGATTCTTGCCGATATCAACCTGCGTGCTCGTGGTTTGGATCCGGTGGAAACCCCGGAGGAGTACGAGGCTGCTTGGCTGGGTGAGCTGGAGAAGATGCGCGCCCAGTCCGATAAGTACGCGGAGCAGGTGCGTGAGGCTGGTGGCCTGTACGTGCTTGGTACTGAGCGTCACGAGTCGCGTCGTATCGACAACCAGCTGCGTGGTCGTGCTGGCCGTCAGGGGGATCCGGGTACCACCCGCTTCTACCTGTCGATGCGTGATGAGCTGATGCTCCGCTTCGTGGGCGCGCGCATGGAAAACATGATGAACCGCCTGAATGTTCCGGACGATGTCCCGATCGAGGCGAAGATCGTCACCAACTCCATTAAGGGTGCGCAATCCCAGGTGGAGAACCAGAACTTCGAAATGCGTAAGAACGTGTTGAAGTACGACGAGGTCATGAATGAGCAGCGCAAGGTGATCTACCGTGAGCGCCGCGAGATCCTGGAGGGCCGCGACGTGGCTGACCAGATCGATTCCATGATCGACGAGACCATCACCGATTACGTTGCCGCTGCAACCGCCAACGGCTATGTGGAGGACTGGGATCTGGACAAGCTGTGGCGCGCCCTGAACGCCTTGTACGGCCCCACCATGACGTGGGAGTCGCTGGTTAACGGCACCGAGTACGGCGGCAAGGGTGATTTGTCTGCGAACGATCTGATCGACGCGCTGACCAAGGATGCGCACGCCCAGTACAAGGAGCTCGACGACGCGGTGAGCGCCGTGGCTGGCCCCGACCAGATGCGTTCCATGGAGCGCCGCATCATCCTCAGCGTGGTTGACCAGAAGTGGCGCGAGCACCTCTACGAGATGGACTACCTGAAGGAAGGCATTGGCCTGCGTGCAATGGCGCAGCGTGATCCTTTGGTGGAGTACCAGAAGGAGGGTGGCGACATGTTCAACGCAATGAAGGACGCCATCAAGGAGGACACGGTTCGTCGCCTGTTCGCTTCCCGCTCGCAGATTCTGCCGCAGTTCCAGGCCGCCGGTTCTGCCGATGTCAACAATGACGGCAAGGTCGATGACGAGGACTATGGCATTGAGCGCGCTCCGCGCGATCTGTCCTACAAGGGTCCTGAAGAGGTCTAAACCCTAAAAGTGTGACTGTGGGGTCGCTTTGCCCAGTGTGGGCGAGGCGGCCCCACAGTGCTGTCTAAGGGGTTGGTGCCTGTTGTGTTAGGCGTGGGGCCGCAGTTGCAGGGTGGATAGTTGCCAACCGCGGCTGGTGTGGATTAGCCGTGCGGCGAAAAGGTGGGGGGTTGCACCCATCAGGTAGGTGCCCCACGCTTCGACGGGTGGTTGGGGGCGGTGTTTGCGCGCTTGGGCGGCGTATTCTTCGGCGAGTTGTCGTGCCAGGGCGGTGGGGGCGCTGGTGGTGGTGCGCGTTGTGGGGGTGGTGGGGTGTTCGGCGGTGGGGGTGTGGTGGATGGCTGTCAGGTCGCGCAGCGCGATGGGAAGTGGCTGGGGGCTGCGGGGGTGTTGCCTGCAGTGGATGCGGACTTGTGGGGAGTATTCGGCGCGCATGAGGGTGGTGAAGTCGTGGTGGCCGTGTGCGGTGGCGATGGCGGTGGTGATGAGGTGGGCGATGGTGGCGTGGGTGTGGGGTGTGACGGGGCGTCGGGTGGGGGTTGTTGGTGGTGGGGTGGTGGTTGGTGGTGGGGGGATGAGGACGGCGAGTAGGTGGCAGCCGGGGGCGGTGGCCCAGCGGGGGGTGGGGTGTCCGCGGTGGTGTGTGGTGGTGGGGCGGTCGGCGGTGGTGGTGTTCATGTGGGTGTAGACGCTGGGGGGTGGGGTGCTTGGTTTCGTGGTGGGTACCCCAGGCAACCGTGGTGTTGTCTTGGTCACGTCGGGTGGGCGACATGGGGGCGGAAAGCGGCTATTTTTAAAGCAGCTATTTTTTTCCCCCCTTTTTTTAAGGCGCTGTGGTGCGCGTGGGCATGCGTGGTCGTGGGCTGGATGTTTTGTTCTCTGCCTGGCCTTGAGTGTTTCGCGTAGTGTGGTGAAGCGAAAAATGCTTGGTGCGTTGCGGTGATCGTTCACGGTGCGACCAGTGGTTTCTTCAGGCCTGTGTGATGGGTTTGGGGGGATCTGTGCGTGTGGGCTGTGCCTGCGCGTGGTGTTGATAAACGATGTGTGTAAAGGATGTTTCGTTGATGCGTGGATTGATTGTTGACTATTGCGGTGTGTTGGATGGCACCGATGAGGATGTGCGCCGTTGGAAGGCGTTGTTGTCTGAGCTGAAGGCTCATGGCGTGCAGTTGGCTATTTTGTCCAATACGGAGGGTGAGGGGCCGTTGGCGGATGAGATTCGCCGGTGGCTGTCTGATGGCATCGTGGATGCGGTGGCGTTGTCTGGTGAGATTGGGGCGGAGAAGCCGGAGACTGCCGCTTTTGAGATCGCGGCTCGTTCGATTGGGTTGCCGATGAATGATTGTGTGTTTGTCGATGACAACATTTTGAATGTGCGCGGGGCGGTCGATTCTGGTCTGGTGGGCGTTTTTTATCAGCACTTTGACCGTTCTGTCGTGGAGATTTGCGGCATGTTCGGTATGGATGGGGAGTACTAGTCGTTATGCGCGTGTATCTTCCGTCGACGTTTGATTTGTTGCGCCGGCTTGCTGAGGAGGGCTCCCACCCGGTGGTTGGGGGTTATGGTTTTACGGCGACTCCCGCTTTGGTGGAGGCTTTTGAGGGCTTAGAGCTCGAGGAGATTGAGTACTTTGCCTTCCTTGATGCCGCGGAGGGGTCTTTGCGGATGCTGAATGCGGGGGTGGAGCTTTTTCCGGCGCGTCGCGTGGTGGTCAGTGTCGATGTGGATGACAGTGCGTGCCATGTCGATGAGGAGGCTGGCGATAGTGTGGTGCGGGTTGATTGGGAGTCTGTGCCGCTGAAGCACATTGCGAGCATCCACGTCGATATTGAGGAAACTGAGCAGTTTACGAAGCCTGCGGTTGAGGCGATTGTGGCGGCGGACCTCGGGGACGAGGATGCGGCCAATGTT